>CAZTRH010000034.1:0-20742 GCA_964616605.1 uncultured Ruminococcus sp. | reverse complement strand
TGTCATTTCAAAGATTGGTAAGCCTGTAATGCAGTCAACCAAAATGTGATTCTTGATTCTCGACAGAATTACCGATTTCGTTCTCCGATACATGGTACTCTTCCGACAGACTTTTTATCGTCCGTCCCTCTTCCATGTGCATTCGCACTATCCTTTTCTTGAATTCTTCGTCGTAACTTGCCATTGCTTTTCCCTCCTGTGTCTATTATATCACTTTGGGGCGAGGTGTTACAACTTTATTATAGCACATCACACCGACCTCGGACGGGACGCTCCTGCTGTGGGAAATATCAAGGCAGACAAAGAAAAATCCACCGAGAAAATTGACGGTGCGGTGGCGGCAATTATGGCTCTCGACCGTACTATCCGTTGTGGAAATGACTATGATGACCGAGGGTTACTTTTCGTTCAAAACCATTGACAAAGTAGCGTAATTGTGTTACAATATGAATACTAACATTAGAGGCTTTATTTATAACTAATGCAATCTCAATAAGACCATCAAAGGATATTCGTACCAATTGTGCTAAGATTTTTGCTCTAACAACGGAAAAGTCAATAGCAATCACGACTATATTATCAGCAGACCATGCACTATATTTCAGAGCTTGAGGAAAGACTTGCTTTGTATACTCACCTTGCACAAAGCATGGACGATATAAAGCTTGAAAGAGTTCATAATGCTGATGATGTATTCAATGATTTAATAAGCGATTCGAAGAACCTTGACGTATGAATTGCAAAGTAATATTTACCGATACAGCAGAAGCAGATCTTCGTGATATAGCCTTTTATATAGCAAATCAGTCAAAGGATAAGAATATTGCGATACGCTTTGCAAACAAGCTAAGAGAAAAATGCAAAAATCTTGAAATACTGCTGGAAAGCGGTTCTCTTCCAAAAGACAGAATTCTTGTAAGCAATGGATATCGTTTTCTTGTTCATGATAATTACCTTATGTTCTATTATTAAGTCAAAGAAGAAAACACGGTAATCGTCAATGCGGTTTTTAACGCCAAGCGAGATTATACCAGTGTAATGAAAAAGTTTATATGCAACACCGCACAATCTTTGTGCGGTGTTGCCTTAACATAATATACGAATAATAATTTTTATAGCGGAGGGAACACGATATGAGTTTATTCGATTGCGAAAAACTTCTTAAATATTTAAACAGCAGAACCAATGAGGAAATACAGCAAGATACCGTTCTTGCTAAAGAAAACGTAACTGTATCCAATACTGCCATA
The DNA here is from genome assembly GCA_964616605.1 of uncultured Ruminococcus sp. Taxonomy (GTDB): domain Bacteria; phylum Bacillota; class Clostridia; order Oscillospirales; family Ruminococcaceae; genus CAG-115. The sequence goes on along the minus strand of CAZTRH010000034.1, from coordinate 19,492 downwards.
GGCAATTGGAAACATTTGAAAAAAGGCATAGAAATAGCTAGGATTGAAGCTTTGAATGTTTCAACATCATTGAATATTGCAATATTTGATGATGTTGAAATACTCTGTACTAAAATAAATCAAGATAATTCAACTCTGAATGCCAAAAGAGTTTTCAATATGCTTGTCAGGGATTACGAAAATTATCATGAAAAGTTAAAGCTTTATATCACTGATAAAAACAAAGATACTCCGCTTGTAAAATATATGACAGGTGTTCTTAAAGTGAATGTGGAGTCGATGAAGAACAAATCTGTCAACTATCTGCCTGGTCGTTCTGTGGATTTGTCTATGCTCTATGAATGTGGGCAAAATCTGAACACGAGCTATACAAAGTCAGGCATTGTTGCAGGACTGAGGGTACTGGTCGGATTAAAGCTGGTCGAAGCATTCAGAGTAATTAAAACAGCAAACGGTCATTTTGATACAAAACAGCTTTCAAAAGAAGATATAACTAAAGATGACAGTATCCTGTACAGATTAAGCATCAATGGTTGTGCAGAATATATAAAAGAAAAAGATTGAAATTGGTCATAACAACGAAACTCGCTCAGGTTTATCTGTTCTTCTCGGAGTGTGGTATAATTAAAGCATATCGGCAAAACAGCCATATTTTTTAAAGGAGTATTTAAAAAATTCTGGGTAATACTGGAGAACGATTATGTTCTCTTCTTGCTATCTGAAGACTATTAAGGAACAACAAGGTTAAGCATCTGCCCTTGGTCGGCAGATGCTTAGTCCAAATATAGCAGTGAGGTTATTTATGGTCTATGTTATGAGCGACATTCATGGGGAGTACGGGAAATTTATCCAGATGCTGGAGCTTATTGATTTCAGCGGTAAAGACGAACTATTTGTGCTTGGAGATTTGGTAGACCGGGGTCCCGAACCGATAAAGCTTGTTCAGGACTTACTGCTGCGCCCTAATGTGTTTCCTCTTTTTGGAAATCACGACCTGCTTGCACTTTATGTTATGACAAAGCTGTCTGCAGTAATAACCGAAGATAATTACAATACCTATCTCACGAAGGACATTATGCTAGAGTTGTTAATGGATTGGATAACAGATGGTGGAGAAACGACACTATCACAATTTCGCAGCTTAAATAAAGAGCAAAGACAGGATATACTTGACTATCTCAGCGAGTTTGCTCTTTACGAGGTTATTGATGTAGGCGAGAAGAGCTTTATCCTAAGCCATGCAGGTCTTGGAAATTTCCGCAAGGACAAAAAACTGCATGAGTATACCGAGGAAGAGCTTTTGTTCGGAAGAAACAATCCCGATATTCGATATTTTGACGATGACAACATATACCTTATCTGGGGACATACGCCCACTTGCACTATCTGCGGCGAGGATAAGATATACAAAAGCCACAACAACATACTTATCGACTGCGGTGCATGCTTTGGCGGCAAGCTAGCCTGTCTTTGCCTTGATACTATGGAGGAATTCTATGTGTAGGAGAAAAGGCTGTAATGCTATTCATTTTTGGTAAATTTGCTTAGAAATTCAGCAGGTGAATAAACAAGAATATCGGCGGCATTGTAGTCCTTGAGATTTCGGGTAATGATACAATCCGCACCTGTATTTAGAGAAGAAAGGATTAGATTATAATGGAATTAAACATTGAAATTAAACCAAATCAGGATTATGAGCAAGGAAGTTTTCATTTTGAACCTGACTCCTCGCCTGCCGCATACGAATATTACAAATTGATTTATCCGTCTGATGGATTTCTGAAACAGAATTTTAATTTTGATAATCCTGTATTTTCTTTATCCAGTGGAAGAAAAAATGGTTTTAATTACAAAAATGCTGCGAAAACTTGCAACAATAGGCTTTTCGTGTTATTAAAAGGAACTAATAGTATGGACATAAATGGTGTGAAGTACTTCGAGCCTAATTACAAGCTTGGAGGAGAATGCGATTTTAACTTTAACAAAATGAAATATGAGTCATTTCAAAAAATAATCAATAGGGATATGAAAGCTTCTGAATGTGACAAGGAAAATGCACGCAAACACTTGGAAAACTGTTCACAAATGCATCATAGCTTATTAAACTTTTCGCTAATGCAGGTTATGGGAAATCTTCAATGTGTAAAGGGACGTAATTACTTTGATAGGTTTGATACATTCATATCTAAGCTAAATGATTACTATCTTCTGCCAAGCGTTTATGATTTAAAATCATCTTGCAAAAATAAATCCATGCTGCAAGCTTATCTCAAAAATTTCAATGATGTATATGGTTATTGCAGCGAGCATTACTTAATTCATGACAAAGGCTTTGTCGACCGCATTGTAGCAGAAGGTAAGTTGCCAATTAGCAATGTTGAGGAGATTACCCGTTATATGAAGTTGGCAGAAGATTATTGGTGCATAAAAGATAGTATATATAAGGAGAAAATGTAATGATTTATTCTAAAGGCAGCGTTATCCCACAGTTTGTCAACAGCACTCCAGGTTGCCAATTTAATTTCTCAGACGAGCTTGCCACCTTATGCATTAGGTTGAGCAGTGAAGAGATAAAGGATTACACCATCAGTGGAGCTTGCACCTTCGGTCACATACGTATAAGAAATTGCATCTTTTTTTGCTTTAATATCGGCACATTTGGATGGGCTAGCTGTCCATACAATCCACATTTGTCAGATGATTACAAGATAGGAATCCGTTACCCCAAAGGCATGGGTATGCCTTTGACTATTTTGCTTATTTCCTGTGAAGATGGCTTGTTACACGAAATGAGTATGGTTGGGCTCGGAAACGAATTTTCAAATGCCCTCTGTACTGCTGCAGATGAACTATACCGCAGTGAGTTCAATATAGAGGATTATCGCGAAACGATAAATTCTGTTTATGATAGCTTCGAAACTGATGAGGAGCTGGCAAGCGTATGTCCTTATAACTTCATTGTTAAATGAGAATAATGTATAAGCAAACAGGCACGGGTAGGTGAACAAAGAAAGAATGATGATATAAAAGAATATCTGGATTAAAATATATTTTTATTGGAGGTAGAAAATGAATATCACGATAGAAAAATACTTCGAGAAGGATAAAAACGGTTATTATTTCAATGAAAAGAAGAAGGAATGGCTCCTGAAGGGGGTGCGTTGTCCGAATGATAGAACTAGAAATGATAAGGCAGCTGAACAAGCAGCATTGGATCCTGTTCCATTTGGCATGGTTTATTTTTACATCAACGCTTTTTTAAGGCTTATCAAGGAGGATAACGGCTATAAAGATGAGAATATAAAACTGGATTCTATTGAGCTTGATGGCACTGATCATGTCATCGTAGACAATGGAATAACAATCAGAGATAATAACAATTGGCTTCTTCCGCATTGGGACGAAACCAAAAAAATCTATGATATTTACGACCCCAAATACGATGTTATAAAATCGTACTTTGCACTTGAAAGAGTAAGCGACTTGCTTTGGTTTAAATTTACAGACAAAGGTCATCTGGCGGTTGTTGCCAGCAGTTGCGACATAAATTGGAAAGATGATACATCCTGTGGATTTTTGGTAAATGAAATTGGAGAAAAGCTTGACAGCTCCTTTGCGTTTGTATTTCCATTAACACCGCAGATGTTCAGAACAAAAGCTGAGACGAATATTCTTTTCAGAAAATACACTGTATCTGATATCGAGCTTGCAGTTGGTAATTATCTGATAGATAAGGGCATTCCTATTATAGATTATTATTCACACATGGGATATAGATTGGAACATTAAAAAATGGCGGCTACCGCTGTGGAATTTATGCAAATCCGTCTTGGCTTGAAAGCTACTACGATAAGGCAAGAATTGTTGGGAAATATGATATTTGGCTTGCCCACTGGACGAACAGTCCCGACTGCCCGTCAAAATACAACTACGGGCAGATGATGTGGCAGTGGGGCGTGGAGAAGATTGGTGGAGTTGATGCCGCACCCGACGCTCGGGTTGACGGGGATATTTGTTTCACGGAGTACGCACAGTCTGCTCCTAAAAAGAAGTCCGCTGCTGAAATTGCCCGTAAGGCTATCCTTGGTAAATGGGGCAATGGTGCGGTCCGAGCGTCGGGTGCGGCATCTGCACAAAAGGTGAAGCAATAACACCGCCCGTTGTCGGGTGTTTACCGAGAAGTCCGTAATTGCTGATTGCTTCTTCACACTGAATGTATCGGGCGAAAGCCTGAGCGTAGGCTTCAATAAGCCGTTTGTTTACGAGGTTTTCACAATTTCTCTGTTTAAGCCACAGCCAGGTTTCCTTGTAGATTTCATCAGCACCGAGAGGTATTCCGTTTTTCTGCCGAGCCGAAAGGTACTCGGCAGGTTTCGGCATATCTACGCCTTGCAGAACTGCACCCTCTGGTAAATCCACCGCTTCAAGTTCCTCTGCGTCAAGCGTTGGAACATCGTTGTTCAAAATATTCATGGGCAGACCTTTTTGTTTTTTCTCGGCAGCAGACATCGGCTTTCCGCTCGCTTTAACTCGTCTGCCGCAGTGCGCAGTACGCTGTTTGTGCCGTCCTTTGCCACGTTTTCACCTCCGCTTGACAGCAAAAAAGGACGGCAGAAACCGTCCTTGAAAATTATTTTGTTTAAGGATACGCTGATTAAAGCGAAGCGTATCAAATTCAGCCGCGTGAGTATGCTCGTTTGAGCGGGGCGAATTTGATTTAATCAGCGTTTCCTTAATACCCCGTTTGAACCTCGGTTTTTGCACACGAAGCCCCCGACCGCTGTCCGAGTTTTTCAACACAGAGATTTTGACCGCCCCTACCGGGTCATTTCATGAATTGAAAACTTTTATTTGCATTTCACAAACCTATCTGTCACCAAGGTCGTGATGTAATTTTGTATGACCGCATTATCCGCCTACGGCGGAAAACGCTGACTGGCACAGCGACATCAGATTGCTGAACTCGTTTGTGCCACCTTGTGAAACAGGAACAATGTGATGAACCTCCTCGACTGGTGTTAGCCGACCGTCTTTCAGACACATCTCGCACAGTGGGTGAGCTGCAACGTACCGCTTGCGAATCTCTCGCCACGCTCTGCCGTATTTCTTGTTGCTGTCGGCTGAACGCTCGAACTTGTTGTATCGGCGGTTCATAAGACTCGCGTGTTCCTCGCAATATTGTCCGTCACAGAGTTTGCGGCAGTTGGGGTAGGAACACGGTCGCTGCGGACGTCTTGGCATTGGGTTCATCTCCTTATCGTACAATATTTTGTTTTGTTTTTGCAAATTTCGTGCGATTTTCCTTGACTTTTTCTCGAAAATCGTATATAATATAATTAACGAAAACACAAGGAGGTTTTAGTATGGTTGTAACAGCTACTGAATTCAAGACAAACTTTGGAAAATACCTTGAACTAATTGCTCATGAAGATATTTTCATTACCCGAAATGGAAAAACCATTGCAAAAGTGGTCAATCCGCAAGTGTCCGCTGTTGAATCTATCCGTGGAATGCTGAACAGCGTACCCCACGACATTGATCTCGACTCTTTGAGAGAGGAGCGTATTTCAAGATATGAAGATAATGGTTGACACCAACATCATCATCGATGTCTTGCTTGAAAGAGAACCGTTTGTAGATGATTCTTGCAAACTTTTATCCTTGTGCGAGGAACATCAGATAGATGGATTTGTTTCAGCGTCTTCAATAACCGATATATATTATCTTGTAAGGAAATACACCCACAGCACTGAACTTGCATATAAAGCGATCGGCAAAATGCTCGAAATCGTAAAAATATGTAGCGTCACTAACGCAGAAGTCCTCACTGCTTTCCAGAAGAAAGCAAAAGATTTTGAAGATTGCCTTGTAGCCGTTTGTGCAAAGTCTATTAACTGCGATTATATCGTCACAAGAAACATAAGGGATTTTGAAGAATTTGATGTTCCAGCTATTGCTCCTGCTGATTTTTTGAGCAGGCTATAAAGACAGGAAAGCCTTGCGGGTGTTACGACCTACAAGGCTTTCTCTGTATTCTTTGCTGATTATATTATAGCACAAAGGGGCGGCTGTAAAATAGTTGATTTTACTGTAAAGCTTCAGGAACGACCACTTCACGCAGTGCCTTGTGGTGCATTTTATAAACATTATCTATGCCGTATCCCATTTGTACAGCTATCTGTTCCCAAGTCTTGAAGCACAGATAACGCAGCTCAAGCAAGGTCTGATACTCAAGATTAGAAACTCTGTGAATAACGTCTGCAATCTCCTTTTTGAGGTCAACCAGTCTGTCAATGTCAGCGTTGATTTCACTTTCCATATCCACGATTTTGATTATTACATCTTCCATTCGATGAACATTTCGCGTCCCACCCGTGGGTGCTGCGCCGAAAACTGTTGTCGCTTTCTGTGCAAGCAGATTCAACGAAGCTATCTGCTCCATTTTGCTGTTGATACGCTGGTCTATTCTGTATGCCTGTCCGAGATATTCTTTTGCCGTCATGCCGAAACCTCCTCTTTTAGCTTTTTCAAAAGCAATTCACCGTCCAAATATGTGAGAATACCGAACCAATCGGAACGAAAGAATTTCTCTACACTGCATTTATCGTACTTTGCGGATTTGTCATTCGGTGCGTATCGCAGACGTTCCAGTGCGTCACGATAATCTTTTACTGCTTGCAGAATTATCGCATTTGCCAGTCTTTGATATCCGTTCATTTATGTACCTCCATATCTGCTTTTACAGCGGAAATTAAAGCCGCTTGTGTTGTGTCCTTTGCTTTCAGAGCCTTCATAATCTGCTCGTCAATTGTGCCTTTGGCGATAATGTGCTGAATTACCACAGTGTCAGAAGCCTGTCCTTGCCGCCTGTTTGCCTTAGTTGTGCGGCATCCGTGCCGCACTTTGGGCAAACGGCAGCAACTTCCTTGTTGTCGCCTGTTTGCCTTAGTTGTGCGGCGTCCGTGCCGCACTTTGGGCAAACGGCAGCAACTTCCTTGTTGCCGCCATAGTCTTGCATTTGTCTGTTGATACAATTCAAGACTCCACGTTAATCCAAACCACACCAAAGCCGAACCTCCGCTCTGTAAATTCAATCCGTGACCCGCAGAAGCAGGGTGAATTAAAGCTATAGGAATTTTACCGCTGTTCCAGTCCGAAATATCCGCACGTGACTTTATTTCACGGATTTCAAACCGCTTTCGGATACGCTCCAAATCGTGCTTGAACCAGTAAGCCACAAGCAGCGGTCTGCCGTTCATACTTTCGATTATATCTTCCAGAGCGTCAAGTTTTCGGTTGTGTATTTGAACAACTGACTCGTCATCTGAATAAACCGCTCCATTCGCCATCTGTGAGAGCTTGTTTGAAAGAGAAGCGGCATTTGCACAGGTTGCCCTCTGTTGCGCGGCGTCCTTGCCGCGCTTTTGGGGCAACGGCGCAGACATCGTGTCTGCTGCGGTAATTTCTCCGCTGTCCTCCGATAGAACGAGGCCTTTTTTCAGCTGTTCGTACTTCTCACGCTCCTTGTCGGAAAGCTGAACCGTGTATTCGAAAGACACGAGTTCTGGCATTGCGACCAGAGCGTCTGGTGCGAGATGGTCGGTGGCTTTCATAGAAATTGTGATATCGGAGATTTTGTCGTAAATCCGCTGTTCTGCATCGGGTAACGGCTTGTAACTGTAAATCACCATTCCGTTTCGCTTGTCAGGCTGAAAATATTCACTGCGATATTGCCCGATAAACCGTCCCAAGCGTTCTCCCATATCCAGTAATTTGAACTCTGCGAACAAATCCATCAAGCAATTGCTTGTGGGAGTGCCTGTCAATCCGACTATGCGTTTCAGCTTCGGGCGGATTTTCATAAATGCCTTGAAACGCTTAGATTGATGGTTTTTGAAAGATGATAACTCGTCAATTACAGCCATATCGAAATCTAAAGGAATACCGCTTTCCTCGACTAGCCATTGCACGTTTTCACGGTTGATGGCTTGTACGGAATTAATAACATCAACAGATTTCTGCAAGAAAGCAACCCTAACCCTGCTGTTACTTGGGATATTCAGCAATACAAAGTCGGAGATCCTATTCTTTTCCTTGATTCGGATAGATTTCGCCCAATCATATACAACAACATGAAAGGCATTATTCAAGGAGTGCAAATCGTAGATGAAGGCACTACGGAAGAACGCATTCAATTTGATGTTGAAATTCCCAAATTGGTATTTAAACATGATGTTTTGGATTTGGATCTTGAACTTCTTGAAAATAGTGAGGAAGAAGAAAAGTCTCTAATTAGATTTTATGTTCATAAGATGAAAAGTGCTGATGAGGATGGTGAGGACAATAGAACAGTAGTTCCTTTCCAGATTGCCTATGCGGTATCTATCCATAAAGCACAGGGTCTTGAATACGACTCTGTAAAGATAGTTATCACAGATGAAGTTGAGGAGCTAGTGACACATAATATCTTCTACACTGCTATCACAAGGGCAGGGAAAAGATAAGAATTTATTGGACTCCTGAGGTTGAAGAAAAGGTAATCAGAAGAATTAAACCTAGGGACATAAGCAAAGATATCGAAATTTAAAAGACGTATTTAGTTTGAGCGGCTAAATAAAACAAAATCGCAATCTGTGCAGCGTTACAAATTGCAGCGATAAATGACAGAAACGCCTTGAACTTTCAAACAAAATATGTTATAATATATGTGATTGGTTGTGTTCAAAACTTCATTGACTATGTTCAGAGATTTTACGCATAATCAATGATCTGGTTGAAAAAAGAGGTGTTACTATGGCAATCTCATCTTGTAAAGCTGCTTACAAGACTACTGCTATAAACAATAGACGTTATCTGGGGAACAAGTATCGCTTACTCCCTTTCATAAAAAATGTAGTTGATGAAAATTGTGAGGAGATAAATGTTTTTGCCGACATCTTTTCAGGAACAGGTGCAGTATCCTCTGCTTTCCTTGATAAGCAGTTAATCACAAACGATATTCTGTACAGTAACTATATATGCAATTTAGCTTGGTTTTCTTCAGAGCGTTTTTCACAGCAGAAGATTGTTGACTTTATTCTACACTATAACTCTGTTGGTATAGATGAAGAAAACTATATGACCGATAACTTCGCAGATACATATTTCAGCAGAGAGGACTGCAGTAGAATAGGCTTTATACGTCAAGACATAGAAGACAAGTTCCTTGCAGGTGCGTTAAACGAGCGTGAACGTGCAATGCTTATTACTTCGCTTTTATATGCAATGGATAAGATAGCCAACACATGCGGCCATTATGACGCATACCGTCAGGGCGTGGAATTTGACAGGCATTTAGAGCTTGCAGTTCCTATACCAAAGCAGAACAGAAGAAAAAATCAATGCTATAACGAGAATGCAAACGAGCTTGTAAAGCACATACAGGCAGATTTGGTGTATATAGACCCACCCTACAATTCTCGGCAATACTGTGACGCATATCACCTTATTGAAAACGTTGCAAGATGGCAAATGCCTGAGGTAAGCGGTGTGGCAAGAAAGCCAGACAGAAGTGCACTTAAAAGTGAATATTGTACAAGACAGGCAGAAGCTGCTTTTGAGGATTTGATTAGTCATATCACGGCGAAGTATATCTTGTTATCTTATAATAATATGGCTAACAAAGGTAATGACCGTTCCAACGCAAAAATATCAGATGAAGTCATTATGAGAGTTCTTGAAGCCAAGGGTACGGTTGAGGTGTTCTCCGAAAGCTATAAAGCATTCACTACTGGAAAGTCAAATATCAAAGGCAATGAAGAAAGGCTGTTTTTATGCAGATGTACTTAGAGAAAGAAATAATTCCTTCACCGCTGAACTATATTGGCGGAAAGTATAAGCTCCTTCCACAAATCTTGCCGCTGTTTCCCGAAATCAGCGGCACTTTTATTGATTTGTTCTGCGGTGGGTGTAATGTCGGTATCAATGTGAGCGCCGAAAGGGTAATACTTAACGATACGGACGAGAATCTATGGTATTTATACAATACTTTCAAGAATATGGATAAAGAAGTGCTTCTCAAAATGATAGAGGATATTATTGAGAAATACGGTCTATCTCGTTCTGATATTTATGGTTACGAGCATTATGAGTGTGAAAGTAGCAAAGGCCTTGGAGAATATAACAAACAACCATATCTCAAGCTCCGCAAGGACTTTAATGAACATACAAATTTTGATTACTATTACTATGCAATTCTTTATGTTTTGATAGTGTATTCGTTCAATAATCAGATTAGGTTCAATAGCAATGGCAAGTTCAATCTGCCTGTCGGAAAGCGTGATTATAATACCAAAATGCAGAAAAAGCTCTCTGATTTCATTGACCGGCTTAAAGAGGGGGATTTTGTTATTTCAAGTACAGACTTTGAGGCTTTCAACCTTGAGGGATATGGAGAGAACGACTTTATATACGCAGACCCGCCCTACCTTATAACCTGTGCGACCTACAACGAGCAAGGGGGGTGGAACGAAAATAAGGAGAGAGCGCTATATAAGTTCCTCGATAAAGCTAATGAACAAGGCATTCGATTTGCTTTATCAAATGTGCTTCGGAGCAAAGGCAAGGAAAATGCAATACTGTTAAAGTGGCTTGAAGATAACACTCAATATCACGCAATTTCACTTGATTATAACTATTCCAATTCAAACTACCAAACCAAAGATAGGTCATCGGGCAGTGAGGAAGTATTGATCACAAATTACTGATAACACTGAATAAGTTCAAAAAGGAGTAAAACCATGTCGTTAACATACAAGAGTTTTTGTTGGTGCTTGGGAACAACGAGCTTCAGAACCAAGAATTTTAATAGGACTATTGAGGAACAGTTGGGTTTGTTAAACGAGTTTTGGAGCAAGTCCGACAACGCCGATGATGGCTGGAGAAACAACAATAGCATTCAGACGGAATACTATCTGTTTATGCAGGAGAAGGGTTTTGTTGAGGGCGATGCGGACAACAAACCCAAAGATGCTCGTGAAAAAACATCAGGATTGGTGGATATAGGTCTTATTGATAGCAACCGCCGTCTGACTAATGTTGGAGAAACTCTACTTGCAATAAGCAAAAGTAATGATTTTATTTCGGACAATCATTTTGAGATACCAAAAGACAGCTATATTTATCTGAAACAGTTGTTGAAGACTTCCTGTGTGGTTGATGGCAATACGGTTAGACCGCTCATTGTGTTGCTATATTTCCTCTCAAAATTGGGAGAGCTTTCAGCAGATGAGTTCACATATCTGCTGCCGCTTTGCACAAGCAAGGAAACCACCGATGAAATCATTACCAGCATTTATGATATAAAAAATAAGCAGAAAACTGTTGATGATATAATTATTTCAAGGCTGCTGTCAATGGACAACTACAAAGAGGCGTTATCACTGCTGTTGTCACAGGAAAAGGTTGACGAGAACCTGATTTGCGAAATAGGTATCAATCGAAAGAGCCGCAATTACGATAAACCTTATTTTCTGCTTTACCAAACCTTGCATAAGGTCTATATGGAGAAAGATAGGTCGGCTTTTGTTGAGGTTTTTGACGCGGCAAAGAAGATACGCATAAGCAATTACTGGATAAAGTATCTTTTTGACACTAATTCCAGAGTTGCTCTTGTAAGGAACGCTGAAGCTCATATCAAGTCTACGGATTTCGATGATATTACTACCGAAAACGAATTCAGAACTGTTTTCTTTAAGCTTATGCAGCTGTTCAAGGCTAAGGCAACACTGCGGGATTATTTTGACTTAAACCGCCGCTATTTCAAAACTAGCGATATTGTTCTGTTTGAGGACGATGCGGTTAAACCCGACGTTGTCCCCAAGCATTTCTTCAAATCGGTTATTGACAGCTTGTATGAGCAAGCCTACATATCGTCAGACCTCTTGTTTGAGAACTGTGCCCTTGAATCAATCGCAGATTGCCTTGTAATAAACGATGATGTCGTTATTAAGTGCATAAACGATGAACTTGGTATTGGCACAACCACAATTGATAATGCAAGAGAAGAATTGGAACGTGTCAGATATAGTCGTTTCAAAACGCTTATTGACAAGAAATTCTCCGATGACAACCTGCTTGAATTGCTTTCCTGCTTTGAAAACCGCAATGATGATGAAATCAGAAGAATGGTTACGGACAATGCAGATGTTCCGACAATGTTTGAATATGTGTTGGGCGTATTGTGGTATAAAATCAGCGATTATCAAGGTAAAGTCCTCGACTATATGAAGCTCTCGCTTGACGCTGATTTACTGCCTAAAACCCATGCAGCAGGCGGAGAAGCTGATATTGTATATGAATATAACCAAACAGAATATTATCCCGAACACGCTCTGTTGTTGGAGGCTACTCTTGCCGACAACTCAAATCAGCGGAGAATGGAGATGGAGCCTGTATCAAGACACCTCGGACAGCACTTGCTTCGCACAGGAAATATGAACTCTTACTGCGTATTTGCAACAGGAAAGCTAAACATAAATGTCATTTCCGATTTCAGAAGCCGAAAATCGATGCCTTATTATGACCCACAGGACTATTCAAAGAATGTTTCGGGAATGAAGATTATCCCCTTGCAGATTTCAGACCTGAAAGCTATTTTAAAGGGCGGCAGGCGTTATAAGGATCTATATTTGCTCTTTGAAACGGCGTTTAATTCAGCGTTACCACCGCACGAGTGGTATAGTCAATGTATCTCTACACAGATTTAGTAAATGATGGTTGCTAACACAGGGAGGTAATATGTCAGTTGACATTGAATTCTTTATTGAGCAAAAATATGACAGACTTCATTTTAGCGAGGCGTTAATAACAGAGCTGTTGTATTGATGAACTGAAAACAGCCTTTGATGAAACTTTTTGACATATTTCCCTATACGCACCCACCTAAACCCAGCACTTCATCAATTCGCAAACCCACGCAGACATCGTTTGAAACGGCTCGTGCCATGTGGAGTGTGTGTTTGCTCACAAAATCACAGAAGTAAATACCGAAAAAGGTTTGAAAATAAAGGGATTTTGAGTGCTTCGGGATAAATTAACGGATCCTCAAAATTCCACTTCTTTGAGTGTTAGGAAACATATCAACGGTTAAATTCTCATAGGGTTGAGTTGACAATATGATTTTGCCTATTGTTGAGTTGATAGAATAGTTGAATAAAATAGGATTAGAGTAAACGATAAATCGGAATTTGATAGGTACAAATTTTTCTTGTAGGAAGGAGCACTCATGAAGATAGTATTAAAGAGGTGTATTAAAGTAATCGTCATTATCATAGTGATTTTAATGTTGTTTTTGACTATCTCATTTATTCGCCATAAAATTTGTTTGTCAAATGAGAAGGACTTATTGACTCCTTTAGGAGAATTAGTAGAAGTTGATGGTTGCGATATGAGTATATATATTGAAGGTGAAGGTGATCACACACTTGTGTTTTTATCAGGTAGCGGAACGTGCTCACCAATTTTGGATTTTAAGTCGTTATATTCTTTATTGAGTGATGATTATAGAATTGTTGTAGTAGAAAAATTTGGATATGGGTTCAGTGATATTGTAGATAGTGACAGAGATATAGATACAGTTTTAGGACAAACTAGAACAGCACTTGATAAAGCCGGAATAAATGGTCCGTATGTCCTTTGCCCACATTCAATGTCAGGAATAGAAGCTCTATATTGGGCACAGCAGTATCCAGAAGAAGTAGAAGCTATTGTCGGGTTAGATATGGCAGTTCCAGAATATTATGACGAAATGAAAAATAGCATTCCGGTGATGAAATTGGGACAATATGCTGCAACGTTAGGAGTTACAAGATGGATTTCGGGTATTTCGGAGAGTGATGCTATTAAATATGGAACATTAACTGATAATGAAAAAGAAATATACAGGGCTGTTTTTTATAACAGAACAGCAACGGTAACGATGATTAATGAAGCAAAAGAAATAAAAGAAAGTGCCGGCGTTGTAAAAGCATATGGTGTTCCACAAGTACCAATGTTATTGTTTATTTCCAATGGTTCAGGTGGCACAGGCTTTGATGAGAAAACATGGAGAAGTATTGCTGAAGAATACATTTCAAAATCAGATAATGCCATATACATTGAATTGGATTGCCCTCATTATGTACACGATTATATGTATGAAGAGATAAGTAGCGAAATAAAGAACTTTTTGGATTAAATTTTTGGATCTAAATAATCCGATAACTTCCAATTTGTGTGGGAGTGATATGTTCCCACAAACGAGAAAAATGCCTTTGATATGTTTGGTCGAACAGGGAAAGGCTAAAAAGTGGTTTTTGACATTCATAAAGTCAACTCGTGCCATGTTGAGTGTGTGTGTTTGCTGTCTAAAAAGACAGGCTATAATAGAAGAGATTGGAAATCGGGATTTGGAGAAATAGCAATGTTCATAGATTTAACCAGAAATAAATAATCACAATACCAGTATGAATAACGAGGCCGAAATGGTGACTGCAAAAATGTATATGGATGAACAGAGAAAGATTTTTCCATGCGCTATTCATGCGGGTGGTTCTATAGGTTTGCACAAGCATGAAACAAGTGGAGATATAAATTATGTATTATCCGGTAACGGAAAGGCTATTTGTGACACTCAGGAAGAATTTTTATCTGCCGGAACTTGTCATATATGCAAGAAAGGTTCTGAGCATAGCATTGTAAATACGGGAGATGATGACTTAGTATTACTGACAGTTGTTGCTGAACGTTTAATCGAAAGTTGTAAACGGAAAGAGAGATTGAATATAATGGATATAGAAAACAGTATTATGGCTGCGAAGCAAGGATTTGAACATAGTTTTTCTTCGGGAGAATTTTATAATAAGCAGACACAAGATGAACATCATTTGAATAATATTCTTGATTTTTTGCCATTCAAAACTGATATGAAGATTTTAGACTTAGGTACGGGAAGTGGTTATTTGTCTTTTCCTATTGCTCAAAAATATCCAAACATATCAATAATAGGATTAGATATTGTCGAAAAGGCTTTAGAAGTCAATCGTTCTATGGCAAAGGAAAAAAACATCCAAAATATTAGTTTTATAAGCTATAATGGCATTGAATTTCCATTTGCTGATGGTGAGTTTGACATGGTTATTTCAAGATATGCGTTACATCATTTTCCTGATATACAGAAAAGCATTTCTGAGGTTAGCCGGGTTATGAAGCAAGGAGCTTTTCTGTTTATTTCAGACCCAACACCTAATGTCAATGATACCAGTAGATTTGTGGACGGATATATGCAGCTTAAAAAAGATGGTCACATTAAATTTTATACGGAAGATGAATGGCTGCAGATATGCGGAAAATATGGGTTGCAATTCAAAAAATCTTTTGATAGTACAATTCGGTTTCCGAGGAAAAAAGATACAGCCTTTGAATTTGATGAATTATTAAAGAAACATGATAAAAAGATTGTTGAGGGTTATGAACTTGAAGTAGTGGGAAATGAAATATATATAACTGAACAGGTTAATAATATTTTGTTTTGTAAACGATAACTTCCGGTTTATAGAACACTTTAACACAACAACAGCCTCGCTATAACAACGGGGCTGAAATGCTATTCATTTTCAGTTAATCTGCTTATAAAGTCAGCAGGCGAATAAACAGGAATATTGGCTGTGGTGTAATCTTTAAGGTTTCTTGTTATGATACACTCCGCACCAATTCGTCTTGCGGTTTCAATCATTACAGCATCTTCAAAATCCTTGGTTTCCGCACCGAGTGCAATCTGACAATCAACCGCAAATGTATCGGCAATATCAAAGAGCATAAACAGTTTATGTATGCATTCTTTGGTAAGAGCGTCATTGTGCTGACTTCTGCGAAAAATATAGAAAATATCGGTAATAGACTTGGCGGTCAATACTCCGCAGAACTGTCGGTTGGAAACAGCAAGAAACAATTGCTGTGCGTCTGATGAAAAAGGCTCACGATTCTGAAGAGCGTCAATTATAACACATGTGTCAATAACGGCTGTCATATGTTTTCCAGCCTTTCATCACGGGCTTCTTCAACAGTAACATCAGCGGGAATTACTCCAAACAGTGACCTTGCTATTTCAACCCTGTCAGCATTCGGATTAGTGAGCTTTGCGACTACCTTTCCGTTTTTGGTAATAAACACATCTTCTGTTTCGGCAAGCATAAGGTATTTGCCTAAATTCATTTTAAGTTCGGTTGCTGTAACTGACATAAAAATGCACCTCCTGCTTTCAATAGTATGTGATGTTCTGATTACATTATACATCAATCGTTCGATTTTGTCAATGATTTCGTACGATTTTGTGAGAGAAAATTGAATGCTTATTGCTTTTTAAAAAGTGATTGAAAAAAGCGGGAATGTGTGGTATAATGGGCTTATAAAGGGCGATAATCTGCCCGATAAATCGGAATTTGTGTGAATGGAGATGATTTTTCTATGATAGAAAAAGAATTATCAAATAAGAGATTACTTTTGATTGGTCTTATTGCTGCTATTGTTACTGTGTTAGGTGGTGAACTGCCGATTGGGTGGTATAAAATGCCCGAAACTGGCGAAACACTGATGGCTCAATTGGGCGGCTACGGAAATGTATCTACTTTTCAGCTTGCTTGTGGCGCTTTTTTCGGTGGAATAGGGATAGCACTTCAGTCATTTGGATTTGAGGCATTATCACATATCATAGGTAAAGATGGTCAAAATCCTAAAACAAGCAAAATGATTCATATCGGAGCTTTGGCTTGCGGTTTTTTAGGTCCGGTTGTACATATACTCTGCATTGCACTTATGTATGTGTGCAGAGGAAATGATATAGATGAAATAATGAACTTTGCATTATTTATTGTTGCGCCTATATGTATAGTATTTATGCCTGTTTATATGACTATGATGGTTGTTATGTTTATCGCCATTTTCAAAAAAAAGACGGTTTTGCCAAGGTGTGCGGCATTTCTAAATCCGGCAATAATAATGCTGGCTGTAAATTTTTTTACATTTTTCGGCGGAAATAATGAAATTGCACATTCGATACAAATGGCCAATATGGGGCTTGGCTCAGTAATTACATTCGGCGGATTTTTTCTATTGTGTAAAAAACAGATTTAATATTAACCTGCCAAATTCCCATTTATCGCACACTTTAACAAAATATTTAACAAAATAAAGGAGCTACCGTGAACGGCTGCTCCTTTTTCATATTCCTACCGAGCCGCAAGGCTCTTTTTTTATGCTCTTTTCCGAGGAGGAAAAATAATGTCCGACATAATCGGATTAAAAATAGGACTTGAGGGCGAGCGTGAATTTAAGAAAGCGCTCGCAGATATCAACAATTCCTTCAAGGTGCCAGGCTCTGAAATGTCGCTTGTGGCTTCGCAGTTTGGCAAGAACGACAAATCCGCAGAAGCCTTGACCGCACGAAATCAAGTTCGGATAGTGCGGTTGCAGCTATAATGGCTCTCAACCGTGCAATCCGATGTGGATGTATGTCTGACGAGTTAGTTTATAATTCAAGATATATGCTGATTTTGTAGTTGATATCAGTTCGGTATATGATAATTTTTACAAATACTTTTCAATGTAACACTGCTCAAAAATTCTTTTTCCCAATAATGTAATAGCCTGTGTGGGGCACTTGCTGATACAACGGTAGCACATCGTACACATATTTCCGGGTACAGCTTTCTGCTTATCTATATGAATATTGTTCATAGGACACAATTTGACGCATTTTCCACAGCCTATGCATTTATTATCGTCAATCTTCAATTTATCCGAATAGGATCCGGTTTTATTATAGAAATATAATCTTTGCCCAAACAGACCTGCCAGATGATAAATCAATCCAATTCCTTCTTGTTGTGGATTATCGTTTCTTAAATCACATACTGCTGATTTTATTTTTAAAACAGCTTTTTTTACTAAATCCTGATTTTCTTGCAAAGACCTTTTTAACGCTTTTTCATCACCAATACAATCAGGCATTTTTAAATGAAGTCCGCCAACCACTATGGCACCATGTTTGCTTAACAAACGGGCAAGCATACCTGAGCCATCTCCGCTGAACAAACCCATCGTGGCAATAACAAATACCTTTTTGTCTTTCCATATATCGGAGTTTGAAACAATAAAGTCTTTTACAATCTTTGGAATATTGCTGAATTGTACAGGGTAACCAAATACGATATTTTGCTGTTCGTTTATTTTTTGCACTACATTTTCTTCTTCAATCGAAAAAGCTAATGCCGTACTGTCATATTCTTTCAAAAATGTTTCTACACAGTATTTTGTATTTCCTGTTCCGCTGAAATAAATTCCAACCATATAACATCACCACTACTTTCAATATTTTTACAATTGCTCTGCGATTATTATAGCACGCAGAAAATAAAAAGTCAACCACAAATTGTAACTTTCTTTTTTCTGCACTGAACAATGCCCACCAAGGAAATCAATCCAGTGTGGGCATTACTACTGCGTGGTATTAAGTTCTGTTTTGAGTATTTCTTTATACGCTTCTGCACTCATACCCATAAGCTTTCAACGGCATGACTTTTGCAAACGGCAGAGTTCTCCCCATCATACCGCAGATTTCAGACGCATTCGTATCTTCGTGGCATTCACATGACCGCAAATCCTATAATTCTGCAAGTTTTTCATAGCGTAGCAGAGGATATCACGACTTATCGCCTGAACAATATTTTCCACGAATTTCGGGGGGGTAGTTTTCGATACGTTCCATTTTTTTCAGAATACGCCCAAATACATATTGACAAGCCAATGCAAATGAGTTATAATAGTTAATGTAAATGAACTTTATTGGGGACGGTGCCTGCTATGAATCGAAACGACAAGTCGTGGAATCCATGACACGGGTGCAGAAAATGCTCAGAGTGCTGCGAGAATTGTTATATGTTCTTCCTTGACAATAAACGTGACAGGGACGGCAGAACTTACTATATCAAGGACGCAAAAAAGCAGATTGAACAGGCATTCGCTTCGGGTGTGCAAAACAGAAATATCCATAATAAGGAGAACTCACAAATGACCAAAGAACATATATACGAATTTATCCGCAGGCAGAAAACTTCGATTATTGCATCTGTCGGAGAGGACGGCTATCCTGCGGCAAGAGCCTTAATTCAGCCTGTGCTGATAGATGGAAACGACATCTATTTTGCTACATACACTTCGTCAAGAAAGGTCGCTCATTATCGGGCAAATCCTAAGGCGTGCGTTTATTTCTATGAAAAAGGTCAGCAGTTTTCGGGAGTTGAAATTAAGGGCAATATGGAAGTGCTGACAGATACAGCAACCAAGGAACGCTTCTGGAAGCCGTTCTTCACACGCTTTTACAAAAAAGGTCTGACTGACCCCGATTACTGTATCTTAAAATTCACCGGCTTTGAAGCACAGTGGTTTTCAAATCAGCGAACCGAAACTATCAGATTGT
>CAZTRH010000033.1:5223-20877 GCA_964616605.1 uncultured Ruminococcus sp. | reverse complement strand
GCTTCGCCCCTTGCGACCCCTCCGGGGACGTTGCCCCCGACCCCCCCTTTTTTTTGAGAAATCAACACAAAAATTAGGTTTGTCTACAAACTGAAATCCCGAAGCTTTCGCTTCGGGATTTTGTTTATTCAAGATAATCCAAACACTTATAAAACGTTAATCAGACGTTTGCGCCTCTGCTGATGTAAACAGGATAATCAACAGAGCCTGTAATAGAACGTCCCTTTGAAACAATAACGTCCTTATCTGCAACTGCATTTACAAAGGAAGCATTCTCTTCAATAACAGTATCCTGCATAACAATACTGTTGCGCACTACCGCACCCTTTGCAATCTTAACGCCTCTGAACAAAACAGAGTTCTCAACAGTACCCTCGATAATGCAGCCATCAGCAATAACAGAGGACTTTACCGAGCAGTCAATGCCGTACTTTGCAGGGGCAATATCACGAACACGAGTGTAAATCGGTGTGTTGAGATTGAACACTTCGCGTGAAATACTGCGGTTCATAAGCTGCATTGTAGCGTTGTAGTAAGTCTTCATCGAGTCGATAATCTCAAAATACTTGTCATACTTATATCCAAGTATCTTATAGTCGTGCAGTTTGTGCTGAAGAATGTCGGTTTCAAAACTGTAAAGACTTCTGCATTCGCTCTCACGAATAAGCTCCTCAGCAAACCTGCGCTTCATAACATAGATGTTCAGAGCAACATTCATTTCACCGCTTATCGCAGGCTTCGCCATAACATCATAAATCACATTGTTTGCGTCAACGCCAAAAATCGTCTGCATAGACGCACGATCTTCAGAGTACTTTGCCGTACCATACACGCAGGTAATATCAGCTTCGTTCTTCTCATGGAAATCAACGATAGGCTTCAGATCAATATTTGCTATAACGTTTCCATCGGACATTACAACATATTCCGCATTGCTCTCATGGATAAACTCAGCCGCTCCCGCAAGAGCCTCCAATCTGCCGCGATAAATGCCTCTGCCCTCTCTGCCATACGGAGTGAGAATATGTAATCCGCCCGTCTTTCTTGCGAGATCCCATTCAGAACCCATTCCAAGGTGATCCATCATCGAGTAGTAATTACTCTTTGTGATAACTCCAACCTGAGTCATTCCTGAATTTACCATCCACGAAAGCGGAAAATCTATCATACGATACTTGCTGCCGAAAGGAACGCTTGCCATTGCTCTTGTTTTTGTAAGCTCAGGAAGTGTTTCTTCATGCACATTCGCAAAAATTATACCCAATACATTAGCCATACTTGCCATTTCAACCAGCTCCTTTCCTATTTTATATATCCTTTGAAATCATTGCTTTGGGAGGAGCAACTGAGTTTTCCGACACATTAACATTGTGTCCGATTACCGCAACGCCCCACTGCGACTTATCCTCAACAAGTTCGGGACGCTCGCCGATATGTGCACCCTCGCCAATTACACAGTTCTCTCCGACAATCGCATACTCTATAATTGCACCTTTCTTGATAACAGAATTTGGCATAATGATACTGTCACGAACGATTGCACCCTCTTCAACGGTAACACCTGCAAACAGAACAGAGAAATCAATTGCGCCGTTTATCTCACAACCCTCTGCTATCATCGAATTTTGGATTTTGCTCTGCGGACCTGCATAATGAGGCGGCATTACGGGGTTGCGTGAATAAATCTTCCAGCTGTCGTCCAGCAGATCAAGCGGGACCTTCGGATCAAGCACGTCCATATTTGCTTCCCACAGAGAATCAATAGTTCCAACGTCCTTCCAGTATCCGTCAAAATGGTAAGCAACCATTTTTTCCTTATTATCAAGCATTGCAGGAATAATATTCTTACCAAAATCCTTTGTAGCTGTTTCATCGTTCTCGTTGTCGATAAGGTACTTGCGCAGCTTCGACCAAGTGAAAACATAAATGCCCATTGACGCAAGGTTGGATTTCGGCTCTTTCGGCTTCTCGGCAAACTCAGTGATCTTACCGTCAGCGTCAGCTGTCATAATACCAAATCTCGGTGCTTCTTCCCACGGAACTTCCAGAACCGCAATAGTAGCGTCTGCCTTCTTTTCCTTGTGATAGTCTACCATCTTGGAATAGTCCATCTTGTAGATGTGGTCACCAGACAGAATAACAACATATTCGGGAGAATAGCGGTCGATAAAGCCGATATTCTGATAAATTGCATTAGCCGTACCCGAATACCATGCCTTTCCTGCTGCGGTTTCGTAAGGCGGCAGAACATGAACACCGCCGTGCGCTCTGTCAAGTCCCCACGGCTGACCGTTTCCGATATACTCGTTAAGCACCAGCGGCTGATACTGAGTAAGCACACCCACTGTGTCGATACCTGAGTTTACGCAGTTTGACAACGGGAAATCAATAATTCTGTATTTTCCGCCGTAAGGCACGGCAGGCTTTGCCATATCCTGTGTAAGTGCATACAAACGGCTTCCCTGACCGCCTGCAAGCAGCATGGCAACACATTCTTTCTTAATGTGATTCATAAAAATATATCCTCCTTAAATTATTTATCTTTTTTATCATCAGCCGCAGCGGCTGCCTTTGAAACTTCAGCCCGTCCGACAGTTTCCACAGACCCAACTGACCCAATCGGTTCGGCAGCTTCAGCGGTTTCTTCGAGAGCTGCTGAAGCCTCAGAAGATTTGTTTTCTTCATCAGTCTTTGCTTCAATATCCGACTTCGGGTCGCGGATATTTTTCGGTCTGAAATACATAACAGACATAGGCGGAATATCAAGAGTTATTCTGTACTGCTCATCGTGCATAGGCTCGGTTTTTGCAGTTATTGTGCCATTGGTAATGCCGCTTCCGCCAAATCTCACATCATCGGAGTTCAGCACTTCGACATAATCCGCATAATACGGCACGCCAATATCATAAATCTCGTGGCGCACAGGCTGGAAGTTGCACACA
The DNA here is from genome assembly GCA_964616605.1 of uncultured Ruminococcus sp. Classification (GTDB taxonomy): domain Bacteria; phylum Bacillota; class Clostridia; order Oscillospirales; family Ruminococcaceae; genus CAG-115. Next base: position 17,935 of record CAZTRH010000033.1, on the reverse strand, counting down.
ACAACAAGTTCTTCCTTGTTCTTTTCATCGCTGCTTCTGCCTATTCTGCGGAAAGCGATAACAGAATTCTGGTTATCCTCTGCCGATATCCAGTGGAAGCCTTCCCAGCTTGTATCACACTCCCACAAAGCAGGAGTTTCTTTATAAAATTTATTTATCACTTTAACGAAATCATAGTATTTGCGGTGCGGTTCAAACTCAAGTACTTCCCAGTCAAGCTGTTCCTGAAAATTCCACTCCTTATACTGAGCGAACTCTTGACCCATGAACATAAGCTTTTTGCCGGGGTGAGCCATCATATAACCTAAGAATGTTCTCATCGAGTTAAAGCGATATTCACGAGGACCGCCCATCTTATCAAGCATCGAGCATTTTCCGTAAACAACTTCATCGTGGCTTATCGGAAGCACGAAATTCTCAGAGAAGGCATAGTAGAACGAGAATGTCACAAGATTATGATTATACGGACGTCCGAGCGGATCCATACTCATATAGCGGAGCATATCGTTCATCCAACCCATATTCCACTTGAAGTTGAAACCAAGTCCGCCGATATCGGCAGGCTTTGTCACCATCGGCCAAGCCGTTGATTCCTCTGCAACCATGAGAATATTCGGGTGATTTTTGAAAACGGCAGCATTCAGCTTCTGCAGGAATGCAATCGCCTGAAGATTTTCCTTGCCGCCTTTTTCATTCGGGCGCCATTCACCATTCTTTCGGTCATAATCAAGATACAGCATAGAAGCCACTGCGTCCACTCGCAGACCGTCAATATGATACTTCTCAATCCAGTAATTAGCATTGGAAATAAGGAACGACTGCACCTCGGCAAGTCCCCAGTTAAAGACGTGAGTACCCCAGCTCTTATGCTCTCTTCTCAGTGGGTCGTTATCCTCATAGCAATCCTCTCCGTCCCACTCATACAGTCCTGCCGCGTCTTTCGGGAAGTGCGCAGGCACCCAGTCAAGGATAATTCCTATATCCGCGCGGTGACATCTGTCAATAAATTCCATAAAGTCGTGCGGAGTGCCAAAACGGGAAGTAGGCGCAAAATATCCGATCTGCTGATAACCCCACGAGCCATCAAACGGATATTCTCCGATAGGCATAAGCTCAACGTGAGTATAACCCATTTCCTTGATATACGGGATAAGCTGATCTGCAAGTTCCTTATAGCTCAAATAAGCGTTCTTTTCTTTTTTCCACGAACCAACATTCAGTTCATAGATATTGATAGGACTTTCATAAACATTAGCCTTGGACAGTTTATCCATATACTTTGCGTCCTGCCAGTTATATCCCTCGATATCGTAAAACTTTGTTGCGGTATTCGGGCGCAGTTCCATATGATAACCATACGGGTCGGCTTTGAGTTTTATAAGTCCATCGGACGTTTCAACGCTGTACTTATAATTATCATATTGCTGAATACCCGGAACAAACAGCTCCCATATACCTGCGTCGCTGATTTTGTTCATATAATTGCGTGTTCTATCCCAATGATTAAAGTCGCCAACCACGCACACAGACTTTGCGTGCGGCGCCCAGCATCTGAACACTGCGCCTGATTTTCCATTCTGAGTATCCTTATGAGAGCCGAAGAACTCGTATGCATATGAGTTCTCACCCTGATGGAACAGATACAGCGGCACACTATATTTTTCGGGAATTTCAATTGCCATTGTATTGCAGCCTCCTTTTGTGAAGTATTTTACCGAACAGTTGCAGCAATCGGGCAAGCCTCAACGCAGCCTGTTTGAAAAATGCTGCGCACAGTAAGTCCATTCTGCTTTATCTAGTTACTTTATTATAGCATAGCTATAAAATTTTTGCAAGTGCCTTGTTAATATTTCATTAAATACGATATTTTTTCAGACGTTTTTTGGTAATTCTTCACAAACAAAAATCAAAAAATTGAAAACGTTTACACATTCTGACTGCAAGAACGACAACCACTGCATGGTACCGCCTTAATTCAACCGTTTCCCCAAACAACATACCATAGGTCAAAAAATCGCTTTAATCCAACGGATTTCACTCCAGCGCAAGCGTTATAACGCTGATATCATCGTCCTTCGATTTATCCATTCTGGCGGCTCTTGCGATATGCTCGGATAACTCGTTCGGTTCTATTCTTCCGGACAGTTCTCTGGAAAGCCATTCTTCGTCCACAGCAACGCCATCTGTCAGCATAACAACAACGTCACCTCCTGCTATTGTGAATTTCTGAGCAGGCACAGACAGTTTCCCACCCGTTCCCACAGGCGCAGAAGATAAAGAAGCTCTGACAAGCTTATCTTTCAGGCGTATGTACGTTGTAGCCGCTCCTGCCTTATAAACTGCACCTTCACCGCTGTTAAGGTCGATTTTGCAGATGTCAAGCGTTGCAAAACTTTCGTCCGAGCTTTTCACCATCAGCACTGTATTCACGATTTCGAGCGCAGTTTTCATCGATATTCCGCATTTCAGCAGCTTTGAAAGCACTGAACAAGCCATCGCCGAATCAACCCTTGCTCTTGAACCGCTTCCCATTCCGTCAGAGAGAATAACATACAGTTCCCCCTCGTTGCTTATGAAATATTCATAGCAATCGCCGCAGACTTGGTTTTGCCCTCTTGGTATCTGAAAGGCACCCACTTTGACCGAATAGTTCGTGCGTTCCGCCGCAGTCAGCTTATAACGTCCGCCGCCCGAAATCTGCGGCTCGGAAAGTTCTCTGCCCAAGCACCGTGAAAGCAGTACACCCAGATAATCGCAGGTAACTTTCGGTTCAGACGCTGCATAAGCTTCCAGAAGGATCTTGCCGTGATTATCTGACTTTACGAACACCTGTGCCGATTCCATTCCCGAATTTATCAGAACCTTTTCCGCACGGCGTTCTGCTGCCTGATATCTGCCTTCGTTTTTCAGAACGCTTTTTGCGCTGCCCATATCACGCAGTATGTCACGAACGCCTTCAAGCTGATCGGTATATATCCTCCTTAGCTCACGAATGCGCCGTTCGCTTTGCTTTACCGAAACAAATCTTGCGTATTCCGCTTGCACAGCACGCTTTACACCATCGGGATCAACACAAATATCAGAACACTCTGCCGATAACGCCACTTCTGCGCTGCCCGAACGCATCGCCTCGACCAGTCCGGAAAACTCTCCGTAAAACAAATCATAATTCTTTCCCCAACAGATCATTGAATTAGGACAAGATCGGCAGCATCTGTCCGCAGCCCGTTCCGCTATATTCTCAATACCCGATTTGTATTTTTTATCCAGCGTTTCCGCTGCCGCCTGCAGTCCCGCTTCAATGGAAGAAATTGCGTCTGCTGCAAAATTCAAGCGTTCACACAGCATAAGTGTTGCAGAAGAACCTGTGCAGTCTTTATTCGGCGACCATAATTTTCCGACAGGTATCACAGCAAATGCAGCCGCTGATATTGCCGCCTGTACAAGCAATTTCCACGATCCCTCGTCAACACCTGTAACGAGTGCCGCCGTTACAGAAATGAAAACATACCCCACTGCCCTTACCGCTCTGTGACGGCGAGCCAGAAACACGCTTGCAGCGGCAGAAAACGACAGAACTGCGCCCTCTGCTGCAATATCAGAAGAAGCAGCGCTCAATCCAAGTATCCCCGATACGCACACAGCCGCAAACGCTGCCGTATTCCCCGAGACTGACAACAGCAGCGACGCTGCGCCAAGTAAAACCGCTCCAATATTCATCGCCGCAAAGTCAATCTGTCCCAATGAAGCAAATGCAAGTGCCGTTACAATGCTTGCAAGAGCACAGTCGTTCGTATCGGTTATATCAAACCCCTTGCAGCGAATATTTTCCGACAACAGATACACGCACAGCGTGAACAACCCTGCTGTTAAAGCGCTGAGTATTACTTTCAGAAGCTGTGTTGTCCCTGCGACATCGGTAAGCCTTGAGAGAAAAATCGCCAAAAATGAACTTGCACATCTTAACAACGTCCTTGCGCGCAGGCTGTGAAACTCCGGAACAAGACGTACAGCAAAAACAAGCGCCGCTGCAATAATTCCCGTGAACGCTGTCGGGAAACCGTGAAAAACCGCTCCAATAACCGCGCCTATTACCGTACATATTCCCCTTCTTCCGCTTAACGCCGCCGCAAGCGCTGCGCCGGACGGTGCAGGCGAAAATACCGGACTTTGAAATTCAAGCAAAAATCCGCCTGCCGTCCAGAATATATCCAAAGGCTGAATTGCGCTTCGCTTGTCGGGTACAGTGCATGGTGTCACTATTTTTTCATCAATCATTTTTTACTTCCTTTCATCTTAACAGTCTGTCGGGATAGGCTTGTACATAGATTTATAATATCACTTAATACAGGAAAATTCTGTCATAATCGCACGGCGATTTTTTTATTATTTGAATGCTATTGCGCATTTAATATAAAATATTTGACAAAAGAACAGTTTTATGATAGAATATAAGTAAATGGGGAAAACCCAATATATAAAATTTTTTTGACTATAAGGAGTTGTTACTATGAACGCTAACTTTGAAATGGCTATACAGTTTATCAATATGGAAGAATACGACAAAGCCGTTGATTCTCTCAAAAAGGCAATTTCTGCCGAACATGAAAACAATAACGAAAAAGCAGCTATGGAATACACCTGCGTACTCGGCGAACTTCTCGCAAATCTGGACAGACGCCACGAAGCCGAGGAAGAGTTTTTGAAAGTGCTTGACTATTCCGTCAGAACAAACTCAATTCCGAAGCAGGCTGCCATTGCAAAGGAATTTCTTGACTTCTTCCACGGAAAAATAAAACTCGTAACAGACGCAGTTCCCAGAAACAGAGCAGAACGCCGCCACCCACGCAAAAGAACAACGCGCTGAGAAAGGATACAACCGATGAGCAGAGTTGATAAAAACAACTATTATCTTGATATCGCTCAGACTGTCGCTGAACGCGGAACGTGCCTGCGCCGCAATTTCGGTGCTATCATTGTAAAAAATGACGCTATAATCTCAACAGGCTATAACGGTGCGCCGCGCGGCAGAACAAACTGCTCTGACCTCGGCGTATGCCGCCGTGAAACTCTTAACGTTCCAAAAGGACAGCGGTATGAACTTTGCCGTTCGGTACACGCCGAAGCAAACTGCATAATATCTGCGCCACGTTCGGAAATGCTGGGCGGTGTGCTGTATCTTGCGTGCCTTGACGCCAAAACCGGCGCATTGTACGGCGATGTTGAGCCTTGTTCCATGTGCAAGCGCCTTATCATAAACGCAGGAATTGAAAAAGCGGTTGTACGCACTTCTGCGAACGAGTTCCGCACGTTTTCCGTCAGCGACTGGGTTACAGACGATGAGAGCCTTGGCGAAAGCAGCGGATACTGATTGCAAGGTTTTCGCAGCCATAACTTGCAGCAAAGGAGATAACATTTTGCAGCTTACCGACATAGGAGAAATAAAGCGGCTGTTCGCAGCCGCAGGTTTTTCATTCAACAAATCGCTTGGACAGAATTTTCTGATAAATCCGTCCGTATGCCCGAGAATAGCAGAGATGGGCGGCTGCGCCGAAGGCGTGTGCGCCCTCGAAATCGGCACAGGTGTAGGCGTACTGACCCGAGAACTCGCCGCACGCTGCGACAAAGTCGTTGCGGTCGAGATTGACGAAAATTTAAGACCTATCCTTGAAGAAACACTCGCCGACTGCCCCAATACCGAGGTTGTTTTCGCAGATGTTATGAAAACAGATCTTGCAAAACTTATCGAAGAAAAATTTGAGGGGAAGGATACCGTAATCTGCGCCAACCTCCCTTATTACATTACCTCTCCTATCATAATGATGGTGCTTGAGAGCAGACTGCCTGTAAAGTCGCTTACCGTAATGGTTCAGAAAGAAGCTGCCGACAGAATTTGCGCTGCTCCCGCTACCCGCGAATGCGGCGCAATTTCGTATGCGGTGCGGTATTTCAGCGATCCTAAAGTGCTGTTCAAAGTCGGGCGAGGCAGCTTTATGCCGTCGCCCAACGTAGACAGTGCGGTTATCCGTCTGGATATCGACCCAAAAAGAAAACTCCCCGAAAACGAGGAGCGAATGATGTTCAGACTTATAAGAGCAGGCTTTTCTCAGCGAAGAAAACAGCTTGCAAATCCACTATCCTCCGAACTCAAAGCAGAAAAAACGGAAATAGCGCAGCTGCTTGCAGACGCAGGAATAAAACCCACCGCAAGAGCGGAAGAACTGCAATTGTCGGATTATCAAAATCTTGCACATATAGCCGTACAGCGTTTTTAAAGAAACAGCCCGTGGTTTTCCACGGGCTGTCGTTTTAACGAAAAAAATCACACTTTGATTTCAAGCTTGTTTTCGGGAACTGTGTATCTCGCTTCACGGAAATTGCCTGCCGACGCAACGCCCTGAACATACCAATCCATCGACATTATCTGAAAATCTGTCATAACATCTGTATGAAGATAACGCACAACACCGCTGTTGTCAATAAGCTGACCGCTGAAAATTTCTGCGCCTTTTGAAATCGTCGGTGAAAGAGCGTCAAGCACTCTCTGGCACTCACCGTCCTTATTTGCCGAAAGGGCTTCGGAAATACAAATTATTCCATTTCCCATATTGCCTGTAAACAGATCGGTCTGCCATGTATCAAGCTGCATCTGTTTGAACTGCGCAAGGAAATAACTGTCACGTCTTGTATAAAAATACATCAGCATATTCGAATAATCGGCTTCAGTTCCGGTAAAATCGTGACTTCCGATAAATTTAACGCCTTTCTGCTGACAATAGCTTTCCGCATGAGCAGAGGACGTGTAGCAGATTACGACATCACAGCCGCGCTCAACCAATGCGTCAACAGCTTTTTCAATTTCATTGTCACGGCTGGCGTTCGCCACATACAGCTTCGCCGTGCTGAAAACCATCTGCGTTCCAAGAGCAGCCGCATTGATAGTCGGAATAGTATACAGCAAGTCGCTGTCGGCAACAAAGCCGATTTTCCTTGACGCTGAATTATATGCCGCCGCAATTCCTGCTGCGTACGAACCCTGATACGGAAGCTCGGTGTATGCGCTGACATTTACGCTTGCGTTTGAGAAGCCATAAGCAATAAAGTTCAAATTCATATATCTGTTGGAAATAGAATCCAGCACATTCATATATACAGCACTTCCCGCAACAATATCAGTGCAGCCTGCGTCAGCAAGCTTCTTTACTGCCGCTTCAAAATCCGTTATACTCACATTATCTATGTAGCAGGTATCAGCTCCGCTTCTGTTGGCAGCCAGAATGCGCTGATAATTCATCTCTGCCGAGAAATTCGGTTCGTCCACAGAATCGTGGAATATGTACCCTACTTTGTGAACGGGTTTCTGTTCTTCTTCAACGCCGCTCGAAACATCGGACGAATCAGAAGAACTGTCACCGTCTGTGTCACAACCTGCAAGACAACCTGCCAGACAAACCGCAGCCATAAATGCCGACAGATTTTTTAACCATTTGAAAGCCATAATATTATAACCCTCCGTTTATTTTGTCGAATATAATACAAACAGTATCACATTTTGTAGAAAAATCAACCATAAATAATATCCCAACCCTATTATAACATATTTCACGAAAAAAAACATCACTTTTTTGATAATTTGTATTTATTTTTTTTTAGATTTATGGTATAATAAGAAAGAGCGTTTTTCATGGTGAAAAAAGCAGGATTTTTAATTACTATACGTAATTTTGAAGAAAATTATAGCAAACAGACAAACGAAAGGAAACAATAGCAAAAAATGAAAACAAGCAAATTTTTTCGTTCCATTACCGCCGCAGTTTCTGCGCTTGTGATATGTGCAGCGTCAGCAGGCTGTTCAGTCGAAATCGGAACCAACCCCAAAATCAAGGACTCCGCAGTTGTAGCTGCTCCCACATCAGGCAGCACTGACAAAAGCATGAAGATAACATACGGCGACTTCAGCAAGCAGTATGACTACATACTTAAATTATATGGCATTGACGATGACGCGAACGAATATTATGCAGACGCCTGCACCCAGCAGCGCGAGCTGATAATAAACAACCTCATCTCCAATCAGATAATTCTTTACAAAGCTAAAGAGCTTGGAATTGACACGCTTACCGAAGCCGAAGAGCAAGAAGCTCTGAACTCCTACAACACCCAGATTGAGCAGCAGATTGAATATTTCATTTCCACAGCAGATTTCTCCGATCTTGAGGAGGACGCAATTACCGATGAAATCAAGCGTGAACGTGGTGAGAAAAAGTTTGACGAGTTTCTTGACGAGTGTGGTATGACCCGTGACGACATTCTTCAGTGGTCGAAGGAATACATCATTTCCGCAAAGGTACTGGACGAAACCACAAAGGAAATCACAATGCAGCAAGCCGAGGAAACTGCTGCCGAGCATATCGCAAAACTTGAGGCTATGTATGAAGAGGATCCCTACTCATACGAAACAAGCGGTATGTATGAGCTGTGGGTACCCGATGGCTCAAGGCTTATAAAGCACGTTCTCTTAGGCTTTGACGAGTCGCTTCAGACCCAGATTGCGATTTACCGCAATGCCGATGACGATGAAAACGCCAACGCACTGCGCGAACAGAGTGCGGCTGAGCTTGAAGAAAAAATCGCCGAAGTACAGCAAAAGCTGGACGAAATGAACGAAGGCAAAACCACGTTCAACGATATCATTCTTGAATACAGCGCAGATTCGGCAGGTTCTTCCGCTTATCCCGACGGATATCTCGTAGTTCCCAACGGCGAAGCGTATATGGAAGAATTTCAGCAGGCAGCGTTCGTTCCCGAAAACATCGGCGACAGAACCATATGCGTTACAGACTACGGCGTACACATTATGATTTACTCAGCGGACGCCGAGGCTTCACAGGAAACGATCGACACTTATGTTGAAACGGCGTATGGTATGCTGCGCAACGAAAAATTTCAGGAGCTTCTCAGCGAGTGGAAGCTTGATTACAACTATGAAATCGATCGTGAAGCTTTAAGACTTGACGGTGCAGAGCAAGACAGTTCTGACGCTTCCGACAGCGCATCTTCTGATAATGCAGACCAATCCCAGAGCGACAGCAGTTCCGTAACTGCAGAATAAAAAATAAACGAACGGAGCAGTGGATCAGTTATGAACACACCGATTTGCGATTTTTTGGAAAAGTTTACAGCCGAAAACAGATTAAGACTGCATACTCCCGGACACAATGGCGAGTTCCCACACGACATAACGGAAATAGACGGTTCCGACAGCTTGTTCGAGTCGGATCTGAGCGGTGGAATTATCGGAGAATCAGAAACAATAGCCGCCCAGCTGTTCGGCGCAAAAAAGACTTACTATTCCTGCGCAGGCTCTACGCTTGCAATTCAGACGGGACTTGCCGTTCTGAAATCTCAGGGTATAAAGACAATTGCGGCTTCACGCTGCTCTCACCGCTCTCTTGCTACGGCAGCATCGCTTCTGCAAATGAACGTGAAGTGGCTGTATCCCGACGAATTCCTGTCCGCAAATGTTACATATGACGCAGAAGCTATCCGTGACGCAGACGCTTTGTTCGTAACGAACGTTGACTATTACGGAGGCACATGGAAATTCGTAAACCCCGGTATCCCGACGCTTGTCGATAATGCCCACGGCTCATACCTGCGATTTGTTGACAAGAATATATTCGGCGTTGAATACGTTCACCCGTTGGAACTGGGATTTCCGCTTATATGCGCCGATTCTGCCCATAAGACGCTGCCTGTGCTTACGGGCGGTGCATATCTTCATTTCTCACAAGGCACAAATCCGTCCCGCGCAAAGGAAATGATGTCGCTTTTCGGCTCGTCCAGTCCGTCTTATCTTGTAATGGAAAGTCTGGACCGCTTTAACGGTATGCTGACAAACAACATTCAGCTTGTTACAAATGCCTGCCTTATGGTGGCTGAGCTTAAGGAAAGACTTACAGAAGCAGGTGTGCCACTTCTGAAAAGCGATCCGCTGCGTGTAACCGTAAACGCCCGCGAATATGGCATGACGGGCATTGAGTACGCGGATTTCCTACGTCAGAACGGCGGAATAGAATGCGAGCTTGCCGACAAGAACAAGGCTGTATTGCTGTTCTCGGCTGTGACTACGCTGGAGGACTGCGAACGTGCCGAACTTGCTATGAAGTTCGTTCCGACTAATACTCCCCTCCCTGCATTTGAATACCCCGTGGTTAAAGCCACTGCCGATATGCCGATGTGGGAAGCAATGTATGCACCCTGTAAGACAATTCCGATAAATTCGGCAAGCGGTGAAGTGTGCGCCAAGCTTGTTGCGCCGTGTCCTCCGGGTATTCCGATTGTAATGCCCGGCGAAATTATCGACCACAACGTCATTGACGCACTGTGGGCATTCGGAATTGAAAATGTCACGGTAGTTCAGCGGCAGCGCCCGTTCTGATTTTTCAAATCAATCTGACGCACTTTAAAACGCTGTCTTTGGGCAGTGAGGACAGTAATGTTGCAGCGCTTGCTTTTTAAGAAGTGCGATATCGCAGTCTGCGTTATCTCATCTTTCGGGATAACTGCCGAATAAAACCTCTGCATTCGCTGCGCTGACACACAAACCCGACTGTCATAGATGGTAATTCCCGAATGCCGCATATACAATATACTTACACAGAGGTCATACAGCAACAGGCATACCCCTACAAACAGCAGCTGTGGCAAGGCAGTGTGTTCTGCGGGGGTGCAATAAAGCAAAAATCCGTGCGCCAGAATTAAAACAGCAGGAATTTTACAATAGTTCCAAAACGATGACGGGCGAAAACGCTGATGATTATTGTTTTGCTTCTGCGAAAGACATATTATCACTCCACGCATTTTCATCGGAGAACTGCCCGTAATAAGCGTTAAGGGATTATCTTCTCTTACCGCAATAGAATTAAGCGTTATGCGATGCTCATATAATGTGAGCGTACCGTGTTTTATCACAGCAAAACCGCTCATTATTTCAGATGAAAACCGCATGAATTTCAGTAGATTTCTGATATAAGCAAAGCACCATGACGCAGCAATGAACACTGCTGCTGTTACCAGAACTTTGGAAATGTCAATATTGAGTTTCAAAAGCCATTCGTAAACGCTCTGCGATGTTTCGGAAATCGCTTTGAGTATCTGTTCGGAGTATTCGCCGTTAAAAAGGCGGCTTGCCCGAAAAATTACTAGCGAAAATGCAGCAGCCCCGACAAGTGCGTGGGTTTCGCAGAAAGCTAAAAAAGCCTGTTTGCGAAATCCGATGGTTTTCGGACGAACGCTGCACTTTCCGCTGAAAACTGGCAGCGTTTCATCAGCTTTCATATAAAATTTCACACTGCCGCAAACGCAGAACAGTTCAACTTCTTTTGCACGAAGCAGCCGCAAAAGCAGCGGCTGACGTGAGGATACTCTCACAATATCGCAAATTCTGATTGTTGTAAGCGTTGAAAAGCCAATCCCCTTTTTAACACAAATGCTTGTCGGGGTGCAGCTTATTTTTATAAACCATTTGCGGAGAAGATAGAACAAAATAATTCTCATAACAGAATCGAGGTAAACATAATGACTACTGGCTGTATTATTCTTGCAGGCGGACAGGGCAAACGTATGAAATCCGAAAAACCCAAAGTGCTGTGCGAGGTTTTGAAAACGCCTATGTTAGGCTGGGTGATGGACTGTGCAAAAGATTTTTGCTTCGACAAAATCGGCGTTGTTACAGGCTTCAAGCGTGAGCTTACCGAAAAGTATCTTACGGACTCCTACCCCGACACCCCCACTTTTTTCCAAGACGAGCAGAAAGGTACGGGCGACGCTGTTTCCCGTGCTGCGGAACTTATAAAATCAGTGGACTGTGTATGCGTGCTGTGCGGTGACGCTCCCTTCATGGACTGCGATACGTTGAAAAACGCTCTGGCACTCCACGAGAAAGCAAATGCAGGAGTTACTGTAATAACGGCAACAACAGACGACCCTCACGGCTATGGCAGAATTATCCGTGACGACGACGGAAAATTTGTCGCTATCCGCGAGCAAAAGGATTGTTCCCCCGAAGAAGCGGAAATATGCGAAATAAACAGCGGCGCATACTGGTTCCGCTCTGCCGATTTGCTTTCCGCTCTGCCAAAACTTCGCAACAACAATGCTTCGGGAGAATTTTACCTCACCGACTGCATTGAGCTTATCGGTAATGCTGCGGCTTATACTTCCGAAAATCCAACTGTCGTATACGGCGCAAATACCAAGGGCGACCTTATGGAGCTTAACAATATCGCGCGTCTTGAGATAATCAAAAAACAGCTTGACTGCGGCGTATGCTTTATCTCACTTGACGGAATAATCATCGGCAAAAACGTTAAAATAGGAGAAGATACACTCATTCTCCCGAATACGATTATCCTCGGCAACACCACCATCGGTAAAAACTGCGAAATCGGTGCAAATACAAAATTGGAAAACTGCATTATCGGCGACAATGTAACGCTGGACAATGTAAAGGCGACTTCTTCCACAGTTGAGGATAACGTTTCAATAGGACCGTTCGCTCAGCTTCGCCCGAACTCCGTGATTAAAAAGGGTGTGAAAATCGGCGATTTTGTGGAAATCAAGAACTCCACTATCGGCGAGAACACCGCAGTTGCACATCTCACTTACGTTGGCGACAGCGACGTCGGCAGAGGGGTAAACTTCGGCTGTG
>CAZTRH010000033.1:0-5123 GCA_964616605.1 uncultured Ruminococcus sp. | reverse complement strand
GCCCACCCGTACTATCGAGAACTGGGGTATGAATTTTAAGAGGAAAAAGAAATGACCACGAAGTCTTACGAACAGGCAGACAACCATTTCAGATGATTTTGCTAAAATCAAGAACTCCACTGTCGGCGAGAACACCGCAGTTGCGCATCTCACTTACGTTGGCGACAGCGACGTCGGCAGAGGGGTAAACTTCGGCTGTGCCCGAGCGTCGGGTGCGAGCTGTGTTACCGCAAACTATGACGGTGTGAACATGCACCGCACCCGACGCTCGGGCCGCACCGAAATTGGCAATCACGCATTCATCGGCTGCAACACTGACCTTATAGCACCCGTTAAAGTCGGTGAAAACGCTTCTACCGCCGCAGGCTCTACTATCACAAAGGACGTGCCGCCTAACTCGCTTGTCGTAGAGCGTGCGCCCACCCGTACTATCGAGAACTGGGGTATGAATTTTAAGAGGAAAAAGAAATGAAAGCTTTAATCGTTGTGGACTATCAAGTGGATTTTGTGAGCGGCACTCTCGGATTTGAGGGAGCAGAGATGCTTGAACCACTGATAGTCGAAAAAATTAACAATTATCACAGAAACGGCGAACAGGTGATTTTCACTTTTGACACTCATCACGAAAATTACCTTGAAACCGCCGAGGGCAAAAAGCTCCCCGTCACTCACTGTATTGAAAACACAGAAGGCCATAAGCTTTACGGAAAAGTCGCTGACGCTGTATGCAAAGGCGACATCATCGTAAAGAAGCCGACATTCGGTTCACTCGACCTTGCAGCTGTTCTGCGTGAATATGATTACGAGGCGGTGGAGCTGTGCGGCCTGGTAACGGATATCTGCGTGGTATCCAATGCCATTATCGCTAAAACCGCTCTGCCTGAAGCTGAAATCACCGTGGACAGCAAGGCTTGCGCTTCATTCGACAAATCCGCTCACGAAGCCGCTCTTAAAGTGATGAAATCCGTGCAGATAAACGTTGTCTGAGGAGGAGAAAACTATGCTTAACGAACAGAATTACACTATGCTGTGCGACTTCTATGAGCTTACTATGGGCAACGGCTACCTTAACAGTGGGAAAGCGGACTGCACGGCTTATTTCGACCTGTTTTTCAGACGAGTTCCCGATAACGGCGGTTACGCTATCTGCGCAGGTCTGGAACAGGTGTGCGATTATATCGAAAATCTGAAGTTTGAAAATGACGATATCGAATTTTTGCGTTCTAAGAAGCTCTTCAGCGAAGAATTTCTTTCGTATCTTGAAAACTTCAAGTTTGAAGGCGATATTTTCGCAGTACCTGAGGGTACGCCCGTATTTCCGCACGAGCCTGTCATTACAGTCCGTGCGCCTGCTATACAGGCACAGCTTATTGAAACTATGCTGCTGCTTCTGGTAAATCACCAATCGCTTATTGCGACAAAGGCTTCGAGAATTGTCCGTGCCGCAAACGGTCGGGCAATTTCTGAATTTGGTTCAAGACGTGCGCAGGGTGCGTCAGGTGCAATACTGGGTGCAAGAGCCGCTTACATCGGCGGCTGTGACGGAACAGCGTGCGTTATCTCCGATAAACTTTACAACGTGCCTGCAACGGGTACAATGGCGCATTCGTGGATTCAGATGTTCGACACCGAACTTGAAGCATTCGAAGAATACTGCCGCTCGTACCCCGAAAACACAACGCTGCTTGTAGACACTTACAATGTGCTGAAGTCGGGAGTGCCGAATGCGATAAAGGCGTTTGACAATGTGCTGAAACCGCTCGGTGCAAGACCACGGGGCATACGTCTGGATTCGGGAGATATTGCATATCTTTCGGTTGAAGCAAGAAAAATGCTGGACGAGGCAGGTTATCCCGACTGTAAGATCGTTGCTTCAAACTCCCTTGACGAGCATATCATCACAGACTTACTCAGACAAGGTGCGAAAATCGACCTTTTCGGAGTGGGAGAACGGCTTATCACAGCCTCAAGCGAGCCCGTTTTCGGCGGTGTGTACAAGCTGTGTGCCGTAGAACGCGACGGAGTAATCACACCGAAAATCAAGGTAAGCGAGAATGTCGAAAAGATAACCAATCCGCATTTCAAGAAACTATACCGCTTGTTCGACAACAAAACAGGCAAGGCAATGGCAGATCTTTTGTGCGTTCACGATGAGATAATCGACAGTTCAAAGCCGCTTGAAATATTTGATCCCGACTTTACATGGAAACGCAAAACGCTTACCGACTTTACCGCAAAGGAACTGCAGGTGCCTGTGTTCCTGAACGGAAAGCGTGTGTATCAGCTTCCCAAGATAGATGAGATAAGACAATACAGCAAGGAGCAGCTTGGAAAGTTGTGGGACTCTGTCCTTCGTTTTGAAAATCCACACAAGTACTATGTCGATTTGTCACAGACTCTGTGGAATGTAAAACAGGAACTTATTTCGCACCACTAACCTTTTTATGCAGGGGGGAAACAAATGATTGGGGACGTATTGCCGGAAACTGTATCGGATTTGGAAATCACAGCCGAAGCAATTTCCGATGATATAATATCGGGAGGAGAAGCACCTGTTATAACAGAACTAACGGAACAACTCCCGACAAACGAGAATACCATAGAGGATATCCCGATGTACGAGGACTTTGAGTCCGAAACTTCAGAGCGTATCCGCATACAAAATATGTCACCCGAAGAAACTATGCAGTATCTTGCTCAATCACTGAACGAGATCAATGCACCAACGGAATTTTCCCAGACTTTTTTTGAGGAAAACGATTATTTATCGTCCGAATTATCGCAGTCGCCTGAAAATGCAGCTGTGAACAATTCAGATGCATCGAATGCAGCGCAATCCGTATTAAACGGACAACAACTGCTTGCACAAGCGCTTAATTCTGAAACGCATGACGAAAAAAAGAAGTATGAAACGCTCACCAAAGAGCCTGTCTGGGGCGACATTTACATAAAAGCAAGCAGAAATCTGCGTGAACTCTGCGAAGAGGGGAAACTCACAATGGAGCAGATTGAAACGGAACTCAACGACAGACTCCTTGAAGCCGCCGAACAGTTCATGCAGGTGACTAAGGATAAATCTAGAATACCAAAGGTTCTTATTCCGAAAATAACGGAGCTAAAAGTTGCGGCAGGCAATTTTGAACCCTATTTTCAAGCAGGCGAGGATATAGCGGTAAGAGCAATGTTCTTTATGCTGTATCAGATGCTGTCATACGCTGACAGAATTGCGGAAACACCCGAAACCAAAGAAAATCTCAACGATTTTTTCAGACGTTTCGGTGCGGCGGGAATAATGCTGTCAATGCTTGATATGCGGGTTTAATGCGATTTTAAAGCATTCGATGCTTTAAGATAAAACTCACCGTTTGTGGTGTAATCTTTTTTAGGAACAAAAGAGGCAGAATATGAAAAATGAATTAGTTCTGGTAATCGACTTTGGCGGACAGTATAATCAGCTTATTGCCCGCCGTGTGCGTGAACACAACATCTATTGCGAAGTAATATCATATAAGACGTCAATAGATGAAATCCGCGCCCAAAACCCAAAAGGCATAATCTTTACAGGTGGTCCGAACTCGGTATATCTTGACAATTCGCCAAGAATGGGAAAAGAGATATTTGAGCTTGGCGTGCCTGTTCTGGGAATATGCTATGGTGCGCAGTTTATGGCGTATGCACTGGGCGGTGAAATCGGCACGGCAACCGATAACTCACTTTCAGAATTTGGCAGAACTGAAACAGATGTTGACGCAGACAGCGCACTGTTTAAGGATATCGAAAACCGCACCGTAGTATGGATGAGCCATAACGATTATATAAAGCGGCTTCCGAACGGCTTCAGAGGCAGCGGCAAAACCGCAAAATGCCCGTATGCAGCATTTGAAAATGCTGAACGCAGATTATACGGAGTTCAGTTCCACCCCGAAGTTAATCACACGGAACGTGGATTTGATATGATAGGCAATTTTCTGAAAAACGTCTGCCAATGCAAGGGCGACTGGACGATGGAAAATTATGCCGAAACCGCAATCCGTGATATCCGTGAAAAAGTGGGCGATGGCAAAGCACTGCTTGCGCTGTCGGGAGGAGTGGACAGTTCTGTTGCGTGCAAGCTGCTTGCAAACGCCATAGGAAACCAGCTCACCTGCATTTTCGTTGACCACGGACTTATGCGGAAAAACGAGGGCGACGAGGTTGAAGCGGCGTTCAAGGACAGCGGCGTAAACTTCGTGCGTGTAAACGCAGGCGAACGTTTCCTCTCAAAGCTTGCAGGAGTGACAGAACCCGAATCCAAGCGCAAGATAATCGGCGAGGAATTTATTCGGGTATTCGAGGAAGAAGCAAAGAAAATCGGAAAAGTCGACTATCTTGTTCAGGGAACAATTTATCCCGATGTGATCGAGTCGGGACTTGGCGACGCAGCAGTAATCAAATCGCACCATAATGTCGGCGGACTGCCCGACTATGTTGATTTCAAGGAGATTATAGAGCCGCTGCGACTGCTGTTCAAGGACGAAGTGCGAAAGCTGGGACTGACGCTTGGACTTGACGAGAAACTGGTATACCGTCAGCCGTTCCCCGGACCGGGACTTGCGATACGGATTATCGGCGACATCACACCACAAAAGGTTGCGACCTTGCAGGACGCAGACGCAATATTCCGTGAAGAGATAGCAAACGCAGGACTGGATCGTGATATAAACCAGTATTTTGCAGTGCTGACGAATATGCGATCGGTGGGAGTAATGGGTGATGGCAGAACATATGATTATACGCTTGCACTCAGAGCTGCGTCAACCAGTGACTTTATGACAGCGGACTTCTCACGCATTCCGTATGACGTACTCGAAAAGGTTTCAGTGCGTATCGTAAACGAGGTTAAGAATATCAACAGAATTGTTTATGATATTACCAGTAAACCGCCGGCTACTATCGAGTGGGAATAAAACAACAGAATCCCGAAAACCTTGAAATGGTGAGGTTTTCGGGGTTTTCTTGTTTTTTAATAGAAGCTAAGGCGTATGTCAAAAGTATCTTTGCGTTACTGTCGCAGAAAGTAACAAAGACGAGGTTAGTTTGAACTTAGAAATCTGAATTTTATTCGTTATTATATTATATTTAAG
>CAZTRH010000032.1:0-20984 GCA_964616605.1 uncultured Ruminococcus sp. | reverse complement strand
AAACGAAGTTTGGCGGTTAGCCCACCCCCCTTTTTTGCTAAATCAACACAAAAATAAGGTTTGTCTACACTCTGAAATCTCCCCTTTTTCCGAAAACGGAAAGAGGGGATTTTTTTCTTGCCTTAGTTTTTTTCAAAAAACTCTTGACAAAATAAAAAAAGTGTGATATACTTCATCTGTACATTGGAATTGTAATGTTTCGTTGTACAGGTAATTACCTGAAATAAAACCGTTGAGCAAGAGTAGTAAGCTTTGCTTAAGTGTTTCAGAGAGCCGCCGTTGGTGTGAGTGCGGTACACGGACAAAGTCGAATGGACTTGCGAGGGCAAACCGAAAAGCTGGTTTCGGCGCAGTAGGGGCGACGTGTTCGCACGTTACAGCGAGAGCGTATGTTGGTACGCAGTGAGTGCGTTCGTTTATCGGACGAATTTGGGTGGTATCGCAGGATAAAATGTTTATCTTGTCCCATGTTCAACAGACAGTGGGGGCAGGATTTTTTTATGCCCCGAAAACGAAATTTACGGAGGTAAAAAATTATGAAAAAGGCAAAAGTATTTCTCAGTGCAGTGCTTGCAGGGGCAATGTTAATGACCGGCTGCTCGGCAGGAAGCGACAAAAACTCTGACGGTGTTCCGAAAGACTCAATCAGAATCGGAATTTTGCAATATGGTTCGCACCCATCGCTTGACAACTGCCGTGAGGGTGTATTGACAGGACTGGACGAGAGCAATTACAGCGAAAAACTTGTGATTGACGTACAGGACGGAGGATTTGATTCTGCAACATGCGACTCAATCGCAAAGAGTATGGTTGCAAAGGATTATGATATGATTTTCGCTATCGCTACGCCTGCGGCACTTTCGGCGTACTCCGCTGCACAAAACAGCGACACAAACGTTATTTTCTGCGCAGTGTCAGACCCTGTTGCGGCAGGTCTTACGACAAGTTTTGACGCAGGCACAGAAAACTGCACAGGAACAAGCGACATTCTTGAGCTTGATAAGCAAGTTGAACTTATAATGACGCTTCAGCCCGATGTAAAATCTATCGGCGTTCTTTACACAACCACTGAAGCAAACTCTGTTTCACATCTTGCTTCTCTCACGGAAATCTGCGGCAGACTCGGCATTGAAGTTGTAGGTCAGGGCGTTTCAAATGCCGCTGATATTCCGCAGGCAGCGGCATCTCTCGCAGCAAAAGCAGACTGCATAAACAATTTCACCGACAACAACGTTGTAAATAACCTTACTGTTGTACTCGAAAAAGCAAATGCAGCGGGCATTCCTGTCTACGGCTCTGAAATAGAGCAGGTCAAGAACGGCTGTATCGCATCTGTTTCAATAGATTACACAGCACTTGGAGAAAAGACCGCTGAAATGGCTATAGAGGTTCTTGACGGCAAAAAGCCTTCTGAAATGGCGGTAGGAAGAATTTCCGACGGTACTCCCGTTGTAAACACACAGGTTCTTGAACAGTTTGGTATCGCACTTCCCGACGCTCTTGCAAATGCACAGCGTGTCGTTACCAATACCGAAGCATAAATATTATTTCAAGGAGCAGACATGAACGTAATAATCAATATCGCAATAGGAATTTTCGAGGAGGGTCTTATGTACGCTCTGCTCGCCATGGGAATGTATATAACCTACAGCATACTGGATTTTCCCGACCTGTCTGTTGACGGCACATTTCCGCTTGGCGCAGTGCTTACAGGTGTGCTGATACTTCACGGAGTAAATCCGTGGTTATGTCTGCTCATCTCCTTTGCGGCAGGTATGATTGCAGGCATGATTACAGGCATTATGAATGTAAAACTCGGCATAATACCGCTGCTTTGCGGAATTATAATGTATACCGCTATGCTGTCCGTAAATCTTGTCATCATAAAGACAGGAACAAACGGAATGGCTATTGCATCGTTTTTCAATAAGGAAACTATCTTCAATTCTTCCCTTGCAGCACTTATCCCACAAAGCATAGGCGGCTTTTATCTCAGAACGGCGATAATTTCTCTTGTACTGGTAATAGTATGCAAAGTAATTGTTGACATTTATCTGAAAACCAAAAGCGGACTTATTCTCCGTGCAACAGGCGACAACGACCGCTATACAATAATGCTTGGAAAAGACCCAGGTACAGTCAAGATTTTCGGACTTATGCTCGGCAACGGCTTTGCGGCTCTTGCAGGCTCGGTAATAGCGCAGAATAAAGGCAGCGCCGACCAGCAGATGGGCGTAGGAATGGTTGTACTTGGTCTGGCATCTGTTATCATAGGTCTTAGCATATTCAAACGAGCAGGCTTTATGAAAGGAACAACAATGGTTATCCTTGGAAGCCTTATCTACAAAGCAAGCTATCAGATAGTACTGGAACTGGGACTTCCGACAGAATACAACAATCTGCTGAAGGCACTGATTTTCCTTGCAGCACTCGTACTTGGAGGTTCGGGAGTGCGCAGGTTAATAAATTCTTTGGTTCATAAGCACGGTGAGGAGGCAGAAAATGCTCAGATTAAATAATATTAACAAGTCATTTAATGTTGGGACTATTGATGAAAACCGCCTGTTCAATAATTTCTCGCTCACGGTAAACGACAAAGAATTTGTTGCGATTGTAGGGTCTAACGGCAGCGGCAAAACTACGCTGCTGAATATGACCTGCGGCACAATGCGCCCTGACAGCGGAAAAATATACTTTGGCGACACTGATGTCACATTCTTCCCCGAATATCGCCGTGCAAAGCGGATTGGAAGGGTGCTTCAGGACCCAAAGGCAGGTACTTGCAGCAGTCTTACGATACTCGAAAATATGGCGCTTGCCGATAACAAAAACAAACGCTTTGGATTAAGCACGGCGGTTAGTGCAAAACGTACCGATTATTATAAACAGCTGCTCGAAACGTGCGGAATGGGACTTGAAAACAGAATGGGAGTGCGTGCAGGCTCGCTTTCCGGAGGACAAAGGCAGGCACTGGCGCTTATTATCGCCACAATGACGGACATTGATCTGTTAATCCTTGACGAGCATACCGCAGCACTTGACCCAAAATCTTCCGAAACACTTATGGAGATTACTCAAAAAGTTGTCGAGGAAAAACAGCTTACAACTCTTATGGTAACACATAACCTGCGATTTGCCGTTGAATATGGCAGCAGACTCATTATGATGCACGCCGGAGAATCTGTAATGGATATAGACGGAGAAGAAAAACAAAAAATCGTTATTGACGATATTCTCGGAAAATTCAACGAGATAAGCATTGAATGCGGTAATTAAGGCGGCTGCGCACTTTCTCCGCATACCCCTCTTTCCGAAAACGGAATGAGGGGAATTTTTTTTAGCGAACACTGTCCCAAAAAACCTTTGCTGAACCTTATCCGATAACGGCTGCAGGCTTTATATTATTTTCACAATTACAGCCATTTTTTTAAACAAGTCTTTGCGCTGTCCGAGAAAAAAGTTATTGACAAACAGTCGCAGTTGTAGTATAATTGAATGTATGGATAGAGTAATCTGCGGCTGAGCGCTGCAAGCTTGGAACGCAGATATAATTGGGTTGAATTTTAAAATTGTTCAATAAAGAGCGCAATGCCGCTCTGTTATTGTGCTGTGAATATTCTGCCCTCCTTTCGGGGGGCATTTGTGTTTTAAGGGGATACTTATGATTTTTTCAAGTCTGATTTTCTTGTATTTATTTTTACCGGTGTGCCTTATTGCATACAGCGTCGTTCCCACTATTAAGGGGAAAAATGCCGTACTGATAATCCTTTCGCTTGCGTTTTATGCTTGGGGAGAGCCGAAACGCATTGTGCTGCTGCTTATCTCCGCCGCAGCAAACTACTTTATAGCAAGAGGCATCGGGTATTTCAAAAAGCAATCCGCTAAAAAGCTGTGCATCGCAGCAGGACTGGTACTTAACATCGGTATGCTGTGCGTGTTCAAGTATACGGGTTTTATTGTGCGCAATGTCAATTCGTGGTTTGGTGCAGATATCCCTGTTCCCGAAATCGCTCAGCTTCTGGGAATTAGCTTTTACACTTTTCAAGTCCTTTCTTACATCATCGACTGTTATTGGGAAAAGGTGGAGGTTCAGAAAAACTTCTTCAAGTTCCTGCTATATATCTTCCTGTTCCCTCAGCTTATCGCAGGTCCTATCGTACGTTATGAAACCATCGCAGCCGAAATCGACAACCGCACCTTTAATCTTCAAGACATAAGCGCAGGACTGTCGCGCTTTGTTGTGGGACTTGCAAAAAAGGTAATCCTTGCCGATCAGCTTTATCGTGTGGTGGAAACTATGTTCGGCTCGTCAAGCGGTGCAAACCCGTTTGGTAATGTTTCTTCGCTTACTGTGGCTGGTTCGTGGTACGGCATTATTCTGTATTCGCTGTACATCTACTTTGATTTTTCGGGTTACTCCGACATCGCAATTGGACTGGGACGCTTTTTCGGCTTCCACTTCAACGAAAACTTCAATCACCCGTACTTGTGTAAGGATATCACCGAGTTCTGGCAGAGATGGCATATCTCTTTAGGCTCGTTCTTCCGTGATTACCTGCTGCCGCTGTCGTTCTTTGGCAAGCGTAATAAGTATTTAAGCCTGTTCCTTGTGTGGCTTTGCACGGGAATTTGGCACGGCGCAAACTGGAATTACATTATCTGGGGACTGTATTACGGTGCGTTTATTCTTATAGAAGCGCTTATCGGCAAGAAACGAATGAAGAAAATCCCGATAGTGATACGACACATTTACAGCAAGATCGTCATTATCGTGGGGTTCGGCATTTTCTGTTTTGAGGACCTGTCCACATTGGGTACGTTCTTACGCAACCTCACACCGTTCAATCCCAACGGCTGGGGCGGCTATGTGGAACTGATTTCGCTGTGCAATAACCTGTTCCTGATTATAGTTGCTATAATCTGCACATTTCCGCTTATTGACGGCTTTAAGAAGCTTTCGCAAAAGAGCGAGGGCGCAAGCGCGGCTCTTTCCGTTTCGGGAACTGTCATGTGCGTAGGACTGCTGCTGCTTTCCAGCATACTGCTTGTGGACGCCACTACAAATGCATTCCTTTACTGGCGGTTCTGATTATGAGGTGAGTACTATGAATAAAAAATCTCCCAACAAAAAGAAAAAGGCGCTTTATATCGTCAATATAGCGGCTATCGGAGCGGTAATGCTTGGAATTACGATCTTCATCAACACTGCCCCCCGACCCACAGTGTCAAACGAAGAAAACCGCGACCTTGCAAAGTGTCCGCCGTTCTCGGTGGAAAGCTATTTCAACGGCGAGTTCACCGAAGGCTTTTCCGCTTACTTCAATGACGCTGTGCCGATGCGAAGCACATGGAAATCGTTCATTTCAAAGTTCCGCAGCAATCTTGGCGTGGAATTTGACGACGGTGTAACGATTGTTTAATTTTCCCGTTTCGGGAATTGCATAAGGAGCAACATTATGAAAAACAACTTTAAACGAGCATTAGCATTAACTCTTACAGCTTCACTTTTAAGCGGCTGCAATATCGTTGTCGATACAGGTTCGGAGTCTGTAAATGGCGAGCTGATTTCGCAGTCGAGTTCGTCCGAAAGCTCATCAGAGCCTTCATCGTCCGTTGACAGCGAGCCGCAGGCTCCCGTCGGCAGTTCAAGCAGCACCGAAGAGGTTTCTTCTTCGTCAAGCACTGTTGTTGACCCCAACGCCGACCCCAACGAGGGCGAAATGTCCGACACCGTGCTTGTAATGGGCAACGGCAGAGGTCTTGTGTGCTTTTATGGCACAAATGCGGGTGCAGAGCGTTATGCAAGCTACCTCAATTCGTACAAAGAAAGACTCGGCGACAGCGTGAATGTATATACTCTTGTCGCTCCTACGGCAGGAACTTACTATATGCCTGACAAGTATAAGAAATCGCTTAACGTATCCGATGAAAAGGCAATTATCGCTCATATAGGTTCGTGCCTTAACGGAGTTACAAACGTTGACGTATGCGAGAAGCTTGAACAGCACAAAGACGAGCATATCTTCTCTTCCACCGACCACCACTGGCAGCAGCTTGGCGCATACTATGCGGCAGAGGAGTTCGCAAAAGCGGCAGGCGTGCCGTTTGCGGACTTGTCCACTTACGAAAAAGTAACGCTTGAGGGCTACATCGGCACTCTTTACGGATACAGCAAGGAAAATCAGAAGATAAAGGATAATCCCGAAGAGTTTGTATACTATATTCCATCTGCGACTACCACCGTTACAAACTACCCTGTGAATAACCTCTCGGCAGGCACTAACGTACCGCTGCTCACCAACATAAACGGCTGGGCGACAGTAAGCTGGTATCTGGTGTTCGGCACGGACGATATCGTGCGCCATATCGAAACGGACGCCAACAACGGCAGAAAGCTGCTTATCGTAAAAGACAGCTACGGCAATGCTCTTGTACCTAATCTTGTAGGCTCGTTCGAGGAGATATGGGTTACCGATATGCGCTACTTCAAAGGCAGTTTAACCGATTTTGCAAAGGAAAACGGCATTACCGACCTGCTCTTTACAATGAACTCATTCAGTGCAACAGGGGGCAATCAGAACAATCTCCCGAATATTATGTGAGGTAAACTATGCTGCGAGAACTATATCCACCGTTTGACGGCAACGAAATACTCAAGAAAAAGAACAAGCTGCTGCGGCAGCTGCGTGAAAACTCCGCCAATGCCGTGCCGCTGAGAATAGCGGTACTGGGCGGCTCTACTACGTTTGATATCGTAAAGGTACTTGAAATATTTCTGCGTGAACGCGGCATTGCTCCGACATTTTACGAAAGCGAGTATGCGCAGTATTGGAACGACGCTGTTTTCACCCCGTCAGAGCTTATCGAGTTTAAGCCAGAGCTTGTGCTTATCCACACCACATTCCGCAATATAGAGCGGCTTCCCGAAGTCCTCGAAAGCTATGACAGCGTTGAGCAGAAGCTTCAAGCAGAATATTCCCGTTTTGAGCAGATGTGGAGCAGCATTTCGGAGAAATTCGGCTGTGCGATAATCCAGAACAACTTTGAACTCCCGTCTACCCGACTTATGGGAAACAGAGAAGTCGGCTGCGATTACGGCGCTATCGACTTCCTCACACGGCTGAACGTGAAGTTCTACGATTACGCACGCAATCACAAGAATTTTTACATCAACGATATCAACTACGTTTCGGCTTCGTTCGGACTGGACAAATGGTGCGATGAGCGTGTGTGGCATTTGTACAAATACGCAATGGCACTGGAGGCTATCCCCGACTATGCGTATAACGTTTCAAGGATAATCTGCTCGCTTATGGGCAAGAACAAAAAACTTGTCGCTCTCGACCTCGACAACACCCTGTGGGGCGGAGTAGTGGGCGACGACGGACAGGCAGGGCTTGAAATCGGCAGCGAAACTTCCGAGGGACAGCTGTTCTCCTCTGTGCAAAGCTATTTCAAGGCGCACAAAAAAATCGGTGTGCTGCTTACTGTCTGTTCGAAAAACGATGAGGAGAACGCATTGTCGGGATTGTCGCACCCAAGCGGCACACTTACAGCAGAGGATTTTGCGTTAATCAAAGCAAACTGGGAGCCTAAGCCGCAGAACCTTGCAGATACCGCACAGCAGCTTGCGCTTCTCCCAGAAAGTTTTGTTTTTGTGGACGACAACCCCGTGGAGCGTGACATAGTGCGTTCAATGCTGCCCGAAGTGTTCGTACCCGATTTTGATACTCCCGAACAGAGTATCCGCATAATGGATAAGCTGGGATTTTTCGAGGTTACTACCCTCTCCGAGGACGACGCCGCAAGAGGAGAGATGTACCGCGCCAATGCACAGCGTGCAAGCCTTGAAAGCAGCTTTGCAAACTATGAGGATTATCTGAAAAGCCTTGAAATGAAAGCTGTTATAGCAGATTTTGCCGAGGTGAATATTCCTCGTATCACGCAGCTTACTAATAAGAGCAACCAGTTCAACCTTACCACAAAGCGTTATACTCAGACGGAAATGGAACAGTGTGCGAAATCTTCCGACTATATCCGACTTAGCGGACAGTTAAGCGACAAATTCGGCGACAACGGCATTGTGTCGGTGGTAATCGGCAGAAAAGAGCAGTCCTCGCTTTACATTGAATTGTGGCTTATGAGCTGTCGTGTGCTGAAGCGTGATATGGAGTACGCAATGCTCGATACTCTCGTGAGCGAATGCAAAAAGGCAGGCATAACCGAAATTTTCGGCTGCTACTACCCCACAAAGAAAAACGCAATGGTAAAAGATTTGTACGGTAGCTTCGAATTTGAGAAAATTTCCGAGGACGAGAACGGGAACACAGTATGGCGGCTTGATACGGCTGATTACAAGCCTAAATGCAGCGTAATTGCGATTAACTGAAAGGAGAATTACAATGAGCAGAGAATACGTTAAAGCAAAACTCACCGAGATATTCCGTGATGTATTTGACGATGAGAGCATCGAGCTTTCGGACGCTACAACTGCGGACGATATTGACGATTGGGACAGCCTTGAGCATATCACACTGATTGCAGCAGTTGAAAAGGCGTTTAAAATGCGTTTTACAATGAAAGAAGTCAGCTCTATGAAGAATGTCGGAGAGATGATGACTATTCTCGAAGAACGTGCAGAATAATAAAAACAGCAGGAGCATTCGTAAATTTGCTCCTGCTGTTTTATTATCCGGGAATATAAAGCACTTTTTCATAATCCTTGACGAAATAGCGGATTGTTTTGCGCCCTCTTGTTACAACGGTATGCCCCTCGCTTTCAAGTTTTTCCTTTTGAGCAAGCACGCCATCGGGATATTTCTCGTTCAGTTCTCCGTTCGCTTTAAGAGTGCGCCAATACGGAGTTTCGTCAGTGCTGCGCTGTGAACTTGCCATCGCCGCTATGCAAACGAAAATTCCTGCCGTCATAGGGTCGGTAAAATCTGCTCCCGCTTTTTCGGCGAAGTACTTTCTGATTTCTCCGACAGTAGTCACCATACCGTAAGGCACTCGCTTCATAACACGGTCGTAATCAGCAGGCGGTGCAAAAAACATCTTACTGCCGCCGTATTTTTCAATACTTGCCGCGTCGGTTATCACCTGGATTTTCGGCATATCCTTGCTGTTATGCAGCATTGCATTGAAATCCTTGATTTTCTCTTCCGCCATTTTAAAAATCCCCCTTGTATGCCGTCATAACAAGCGTTGACTTACTCACTTCAAGCGCTGTGTTTCGTCCGAAGAACTTGTTTCGTCGGGTTCAGAGTTTTCGGCAGCTTCACTGATTTTCGCCATGACCTGCGCTGCTATCGGCTGAAGTTCCTGCGGCAAAGCGGAAATTTCACCGCTTTTAATAGCGGCAACAGCCGCCGCAATCTGTTCATCTGTTATACCTGCCGCTGATAATTTATCGGAATACTGCGCCAGAACCTCTTCGACTTCCTTTTCGTCAAAGCCAAGCAGACTCTCGCTTATGGGGTGCTGTCTGCCTTCGGAATCTATTGTGTAATTGTCGGGATAAATCAGATCTTTCATGCCAACCATCTGATATCCGTCAGACTTCAGCTGCTTTAAGATTTCGGGAAGTGCGGCGGTTGTGTTGTCAAGATCGTTGTGAAACAGGATAATAGAGCCTGATTTTGCCTTTGCAAGCACTCGTTTCATTATGTCTGCGGAAGTGGGATTTTTCCAATCAATGCTATCGCCGCTCGACACAGATGGAACAAGCGTTATCAAGCCATTTTCAGATAAAGTCCAGAGCCGCAAAGAACATCTCGTACAAATCGTCCCAACCATCGGGCGCTTCCACTCCGCCTCCGTTTACCGAACGGAGCATAGCAGCACAGGACTGTTCGCTGTCGTTTATGAGTTCAGCTGCTGTAATCGGAAAACCCTCTGCCGTAGCCAGCACACACAGAGCATTAACAGGGTTCGGATCGTTTCGTGTTTCGTAAATACGCTGTTTCAGCTGCAAGTCGCTTTTTGCTTTTGCAAGCAGCCCCGTAAGACTGTCGTTCATACCTTATCACTCCTGATTATTGCAATATTTCATTCGTAATCACTATGAGCCTATTTTAGCACAAATAAACAGCTTTGTCAAGCAAGGTGAAAACTATATCTTTATCAAAAAGCTGTCAAAGTTGTCAGTATTTTTTAAAGAATACTATGCAAAATTAAAAAAATGTGTTATAATAAAACATATGGTAACCACGCAAGAAGGAGGAGCGAATTTGAACACGACATTATCCGATTTTTCCGAAAAACTTTCCGCACTGTGCAGCACAATACTCGCACACCGCAGCTTTGAACAATATCAAACCGAAACTTCTCCGAAAGTATGCGGTCGGTATGCGGCATTTATTTCCGTGTGCGACACACGTTCCCGCGCAAGGGTTCTCCGTGCGGCAGCCGATACTCCGGAAGCTGCTTGGGGAAGTGCCTGCGAAAAAGCCACAGATTACATAAAACGTCATAGCTTTGAGCCTGTATGGATCAAGGCTGATATCCTGTCCGAAAGCCGTACAGTGCCGACAGCCGAAGTGATATCGCAGATAGCAGGCGGATATCACGAATTTTTCCGACATGGAATATCTTTTCATGATGATATGTCATCTGCGTTTATTGAAGCGGAACTGAACGGCAGCAGAGTGATTTCATACAAAAAGAAAACGCTCGAACTTGTTGTAATCAACAAGTTCCTTGCAGCCATTGGAGCTAAAACGCTGTCGGCTATGCCCGAAACGCTTGTGCTGTTTGACTGCAAATGCGCATTCTGCGATGAAAACGGCGAAGTATACAGTCTTTACGGCAGCGGAGCAGACTGCGGCAGACGTGTAATCCCGAAATTCACCGACAAAATTGCTCTCGACGTCATAAATACTTCCTCCGGGTATCTCTCAATGCAGGTAGGACAGGACGGAAAATTCGATTACGGATATTACCCAGTTTACCACAGCGAAATATCCGGATATAATATAATGCGCCACACTGCGTCTATATGGAATATGCTGTGTGCATACAGGCTGTTCAAAGACAGCTTTATGCTGCGTCAGATAGAAAGCGCAATAGGCTATATGCTAAAGAACTCTTTTTACAAATACCGAAAACGCGATGGCGATGACAATATCCTTTTCCTAGCCGACAAATATAACGGTGAAGTGAAGATCGGCGCAAACGCTGTTGCAATAATAACGCTTACCGAATATATGAACGTAACGGGAAGCAATAAATTTTACGACTATTGCAGGGATTACGGCAACGGAATAATGGAGCTTTATGATGACGGTGACGGCACGTTTTATCACGTTCTGGATTACCCGTCGCTCTCGCCCAAGGAGAAATTCAGAACAGTTTATTATGACGGCGAAACGTTATTTGCATTATGTCGGCTGTATGGTCTTACAAAAGATGAACGTTGGCTGAATACTGCCAGAAAAGCCGCTGACGGATTTATCGAAAAAAACTACGTCCGATTTGCTGACCACTGGACAGCCTACGCTATGAATGAACTCTGCAAGTACTGCACAGATGACAAGTACCTGAGTTTTGGCTTAAGAAACGCACAGGATAATCTTGAGAAGATTTACCGCTGCGCTACTACTTATCATACATATCTTGAATTGCTGTGTGTTACGGCACAGTTGTATTTTCGGATAAAGGATAATAATATTCCGTGCAGCTATCTTGAACAGTTCGATGAAAAGCGCTTTGCACAAACGATTTTTCACCGTGCGGAATATATGCTCAACGGCTATTGCTATCCCGAATATGTAATGTATTTCAAGCAGCCGTCCCAAGCGTTGGGAGCGTTTTTTGTAAGACATGACGGATATCGCATACGCATTGACGATATCCAGCATTTCAGCAGTGCATACTATTCTCTTTACAGAAACTATGCACGCCTTGAAGAAATCTTAGATAAAACAGACGCCAGCCGCTGAACTGTCGGCTTTCCGACAGATAAACGACTGTCATATGAAAGGTCAGTTTTCTATGGCACAAAAATTAAATGCCCCTGAAAAATTTGAGGCACATTCCGGCAACAAATCAGTGTTGTGTTCGTGGAGCGCAGTCAAAGGCGCTAAAGGATATATACTTCGCTTCTACCGCAGCGACAATGCCGGACAATGTATCAAAATAAAATATTCCCGACAGACAAAAAGATTGGTTTCGGGACTTGAAAACGGCTGCGGATACCTTGTCAGAGTCTGCGCTTTTCACGTTGCAGACGGCAAGGAAACAGTGGGCGAATACACGGAAAAAATTCCGTTCACCCCCGCTCCGTCACAGCTTTGCGCACAACAGACCATTTGCCTTAAAACAGGCAGCAGCGATATAATTTCGTGGGAAAGTCCCGATCCCGAAGTTTCTGTGACATTCAGGTCCGACAATCCGCTGATTGCGTCTGTATCACAGGAAGGCACTGTCACTGCATACTCAAAAGGCAGCACCGTTATCACAACATCGGCTTCAGACGGACAAAGCGTCAGAACAAACGTTATTGTAGATCGCACTTTCGGATTTGGCAGCAACAAGGCGATTATGCTGTTCGGCGGCGATATAATGTGTACAGCAGCACAGCAGCGCACCGCAAAGCCGTATTATGATTTTCACTACGGATTTTCGTCAATCGCCGAAACGCTTAAAGCCGCAGATTATGCGGTGGGATTTTATTCGTCAGGCGCAGACGACTCGGCAGCTTATGAGTCTGAACAGCCATTTTTCCGCGACGGTACTGCCAACACCAACGCTCCCTCTGCTATGATTTCAGCAGCTGCGGCGGCAGGTTTCTCAGCGCTGATAACGGCAGGTATCGCAGACTGTGAAAATCGCTGCATAACGGAAAATGAAATCAGCCGCTGCGGTATGACATACATAAGCGACAATGCCGCCATAATGAATATCAGAGGATTTAACGCGGCGATAGTATCCTACAACGCACTGACCACCGATAAAGAAGCCCTTTGCGAAACTATAAAAAACGCCAGAACAAGCGGTGCGGAATTTGTGATAGTGTGCGTATATTTCAATGCCTCAAATTCAATTTCCGTAAAGCGCTCGCAGATTGAACAGGCACAATGCGCAGCCGACTCGGGCGCAGACCTTATCATAGGCTCAGGCACCCACACTGTCCAGAGGTTCTCATACATCAAATCTGCAAACAGAAAGATTGTACCGTGTGCGTTTTCGCTCGGAAACTTTCTGTCGGGTATGACCATTCTCGATGAAAACAAAGATGGCGCTTTGATGAGGCTTGAACTCACACGCAACGAAAGAGGAATCATACCGCATATTTCATTTATACCGCTGTTTCAGGCGGACGGCACTCTTTCGGGAATTTGTTCCGAAAATCTTCATCCGTTTACACAGCAGGGACGGCTGTCACTGGAACGTGTAAAAAACAATCTCGGACGGCAGGCAGCATACTGGGGATACAGACCCCGTGTGCTGCTGAGCGGCTCAGCGGTTCTGTCTAAAATCTTTTCGCAGGGGAATGTCATCGCTGATAAAACAGCGATGATGCTCTCACCCGTATCTCTGTGTTCCGCGCCAGAATTTGAGTGTGATGAAAACGAAAATCCAAAACTTGCCCTTGATATCAGAAAGAATTTATCCGATTACATACGAAAAACGCAGCCCGATTTTATCGCTGTTGATTTTTATATTCCTGCGGCTTATTCCTGCTTCAAGACAAGGGACGCTATTGGCGCAGAACCGTCGTTCCTTACGAATACACCGCAGCTGCGAAACTCCGAGTTTTTCAGCAAACACAAGTCCGAACTTGTAAGAATACGTCCTCCATTCGGTGAAACAATCTGGAAGCCTATGATAAAGCGTTATGCGCAGCAGCTTGCCGCAGCATTTCCCGGGAAGAAGATGATGCTGTTCAGATGCACAATTCCTTCTTGCCGTGCGGTTGAAACCGAACTGCGGACAGTGCCGTCACAGGAAAAAATAAACACGCTGATAAGGAAGATGGAGGACTATTTCATAAGCATTGCATCTCCCTGTATAATCGACCTTTCCAAATACTATTTCAGCACGGGAAAGGAACTCACTTCGTTTGAAAGCGAATATTATACCGATGCATACAATGCTGCGGCGCAGATAATATCGGGAATTGGCAGAAGCTATATTTCCGCACCCTCCGCTAAGCTGTGGTTTTCAAGAGCTATGAAATATTACAGCAGTATGACAGCACGCTCGTATCAGAGCCGACTGCTTGATATGGACAACGCCGCCGATAAGCTCGTGGCATATACTTCGGCAGAGTTTGCCGCTCGCCACAGCAGCAGGATTATACGTCTGAAAGAAGCGGGAAAATCCGAACTTTGCGCAGTCGCTGACTTTTTCAGCGGCGACAGCGGTGCGCAAGAACTTATTCACACCGCACAGGTAATTGACGAACTGCTTAAAGGTCGACTGTGCCACAATTATGATTTCTTTCAGTCGGTATTCCGTGAAAAATTCGGGATACTGCGTGTTATGATGCGCCTGCTATCCGAAGAAACGGGACTCAGCGTAAACGAAAACAATGCCGAACTTGTTTTCCTGCTCAGAGGAAAAACTCAACTCAAACGCTACGCAAGCATAATCAGGCAAAACAGCGTAGACATATGGGGCAGCAGCATTTCCCGAGAATCTGTAAACCACAGTTACGGCTTTATCGGAAACTATATCTGCAAACAGCCGCCTATACTCGCATTTGAGCCTGACGCAGATTTTGATGTTCCCGAAAACGACGAATTGTTCTGCGGAAGCAGCTGGCGCAGAAAGAACTTCTGCAATGCGCTTATGCACAACGGCTTGGAGCTTATTGAAGAAAGCGAGTCGGAATGGATAGTTCTGGATTTTTACGATGTCATAAGCCGTATGGCAGATTACAACGGCACGCTTTTTGCAGCAGATGATTTTCTGCGCCGTACCGGTTTTTACAAAAACCTTTCCCCTGTACCGAGCGAATGCTATATCTTTGAAAAAATCGGAATGAAGTTCTGCGCCGAAGCTATAAGATGCTTTGCCGAGAGGATTTCAGAGCGGTATGGGGAAAAAATCATTCTTATAAAAGCAGAACCAAAAGGCTCGTATATCACGCTTGATAACAGAATAAGTCCGCTGGAGTCAGATGAAATGTTCGATATAAAACGCAGGTTTATTTCACTTTGCGAGGAGTGCTTTGCCACTGTTACAGGGTGTTACGTCATTGACATCTCAAAGCATTTTTATGCGTCGGACGCATTTCCTCAGGGCGGTGCGGCAATCGTACATTACGAAGATGAATTTTATCGGAAAGCAGGCGAATATATTTCAGAAATTCTTCAGGGTTCGCAGCGCAGAATTTACAGCATTGTAGACGACAACTATCTGATGCTGAGAAATCTGCGGCTGCAAAGAGAATAACAGCGAAAGGAGAAGAAAAATGCCCGAAACAACGTTTTTTAAAAGAGTAACGGCAATATTACTTGCGTTGCTTTCCATACTTGCTGTTTCGAGCTGCGATACCGAAAGCAAACCGCCCGACAGCGATAATTCACATGACTTTTCCTCTGCGATAACCGCAAGCTCGCAAGATTGGAGTTCGCCCTCTGAAAACAGCGGTTTTTCAAGCCAAAGTACTTTGGAATACACGCACAGTTCCGATTACTCAGAGCCTCCACAGACGGACAGCACCATTCCATCGCAGTCGGACTCTTCGAGTTCTTCGGGTTTCTCAAGTTCTCAAACTTATTCAGGTTCTGCCGCTTCATCGTCTGTTTCAACACCTTTTGAGCAGGACAGCAATCCGCCCGACAGCAGTTCTTACGACAAGAGCAGTTCAGAGTTTTCATCGTCAACTATACCGCTTCAGCCAAAACCCGATATAACCGAACCGACAGTCAGAACGGTAAGTTCTCCGAAAACGAATGCTTCCATAACCGAACGTGGCTGGGTAGACTGGTCAAACGCTGCACAAGGCTACATTTCAGCCGCCTATACAGGCTCTAAATCAAAAGCGAAACTGCGTTTAAAATGCGGCGACAAAACCTACGACCACGACCTTACCCCGGACGGCAAGGAATGCTATTTTCCGCTCTCCTGCGGCAGCGGCACATACACGGTCATTCTCTACGAACAAATTGAAGGCACGAAATACACCCGTGCAATAAACGCAGAATTTTCGGCTGTAATATCCGATGAAGTCGGAATTTTCCTATATCCAAACAGATATATAAATTTTTCACTTTCTTCGGAATGCGTTGAAAAAACCTCGCGGTTGTGTGCAGGCAAGAACGGCGATATTGAAAAAATTGCCGCTGTTTTCGGGTGGATAACCGAAAATATTACTTACGATTATGCGCTTGCTTCAAGCGTAAAGAGCGGATATGTTCCCAATCCCGACAGCGTGCTTTCCGCCAAAAAGGGAATTTGCTTTGATTATGCCTCGCTTATGGCGGCAATGCTGCGTTCTCAGGATATCCCGACAAGGCTTGTCATCGGCTATGCCTCGCCCGACATCTATCACGCATGGAACGAGGTATATACCACCGAAACAGGTTGGATCGCTCCGCAGCTTCTGCTGTCAATAAAGGGTTATAACACCGTTGACGCTACGTTCTATGCAGGAGCGGAAAACAAGTCCGCAATTGCGGAATATATTTCAAACAGTGGAAATTATTCCGCAATTTATTACTACTGAAAAGGATTGAATATATGAAAACAAAGAAATTAACCGCAGATGAAACGGCTTTCTTCTGCGAACAGCTTGCAATTATGCTAAGTTCGGGTCTGCAGTTGGGGGACGGTCTTGATATATTAAGCCATGACATTGACGATAACAGATTAAGCGGAATTTGCAGCAGCTTATCCGACAGCATAAACAGCGGCTGCACGCTTGCGCAGTCTATGACAGACTGCGGAGTGTTCCCCTATTACGCCGTAAAAATGACGCATATCGGAGAAACGACAGGCAGACTTGACAACGTTCTTAACGGATTGTGCAGCTATTATGAAGAACAGGAACAGCTTACAAGAACCACGCAGGGTGCAGTACTTCGTCCGCTGGTGCTGACGTTTATGATGTCGGTGGTAATGGCTGTAATGCTGGCGGTTGTAGTGCCGATGTTCGGGGATATTTTTTCAACGCTCGGCGGTGCTGCCGATACTCTCGCAGAAGATACAATGCGCCTTGCATATACAATTGGCACAGTTATTCTTTGCGTTACAGGGACGTTAACTTTAATCCTCGCCGCTGCGGCTGTAATGTCGGCGATACCGTCCACAGCGGAAAAAATCGCTGCATTTGCGGCAGAATTTCCGATTACACGAGGCATCTCACGGAAAACGGAAACGTCCGCTGTCGCATCTGCACTTGCGCTGATGGTAAGCACAGGCATATCCTCGGACGAAGCGATTGAAGAAGCGTGCAATCTTGCGATAAGCCGAAAAATGAAACACGACCTTACACAGTGTCACAAGGAAGTTCTGGAAGGCACAGGCTTCGCAGAAGCCATAGCACACGCAAAGATCTTCCCTGCCGTATATTCACAATCTCTGAAAATCGCATATACGTCAGGTTCGTTTGAAAGAGCGTGGAACAAACTGGCAGAACAGTGCAGCACAGCCGCAGAACGCTCTGTAAGCGGTCTGATTTCCGTTATAGAGCCTGTGCTTGTAATAATACTTACAGCCTCTGTGGGAGCGGTTCTGCTTACAATAATGCTGCCGCTTATGAACATAATATCGGTAATCGGCTGAACTAGCTGATAACAAAGACGAGGTAACGATATGAAAAAAACGTCTTTTAAACAAATTCTGCCTTATATTATTCCTGTGATACTGCTTGCAGCGGCAATAGCGTGGCTTACCGCAGCTGTCGGCAATCTCGCTGCCACATCACATAGAAAAGAACAGGAACAGGTAAGAAAGAACATCGAAAAAGGAATTACTTTGTGTTACGCAATTGAAGGAGCGTATCCCGAAAACACAGATTATCTCCTTGAAAACTACGGCGTAGATTATGACGCAGGAAAATATATCGTACACTATGAATATGTTGCGGACAACATTCGTCCAAATCTGACGGTAATCGAAAGGGTCGGATAAAATGAAAAGCTACAAATTAAAGAATGCCGCAAACGCCGCCAATTCTTTGGGGAGCATTCTGCTGTGCGTGCTGTTTGCAGTGAGTATGCTGCTGATTACAGCCGCCGCAATCGGTACATATTCAAGACTGGACAAGAATTATGACGGATTATTCGGCGGAAGCGCCGCAGTGAAATATGTCGGAAATAAAATTAAATCCGCAGATGATACAAAGCTGTTGAGCGAAAACGCTATTGCCGTTTACAGCGGCGAGATAATGAGCGTTATATACTTTGAAGGCGGTGAACTGTACGAACACACAGATACCTCTGATACTCCGCCCCAAACCGCAGGCGGCGAACCGCTGTTCTCTCTCGACAAGCTCAATATCGCTTATGAAAACGGCTTCTATCACATAACAGCACAGGTTGACGATAAAAACTATTCCGTACTGATAAGGAAAGGGTGATTATACTGAAAAACAAGAACAACACTGTACAGGGAATTAACCTGTTATTCATTGAAATAATTGTTTTGCTGCTGTTTTTCGGGATTTCGGGCGCAATCGTGCTGAAAACGTTTGCCTGTGCTGACAGTAAGGCAAGACTCAGCATTATATACGATAAAGCGTCGCTCTGTTCCCAATCAATAGCGGAAATATATCGTGATAACACTAAAGAAACTGCATTAGCTATGGTTTTCGGCAAGAATTATACCGATTATCTGAGTGACGGCACACTGCTGATGGACGCCGAATGCAACTTGTCGGAAAGCGGTGCTGTAACACTTAAATTCAGCGAGGAAACAACCGAAAGCGAGTGTGGAAAGCTGCGCACTCTTACGCTTGTTTTTGACAGTTCGGGAAAGGAAATATATTCCTTCTCCTGCGGCTCGTATATTCCGACAGGAGGTGGGCAGATTGAATAAACAACGTCCATCGGATAACAACATACGTCAGATAAAATCCAACAGCAGTTGGATTGGTTATGCTTCTGTAATGGTGATATTCACAATGACCTGCCTTGCGGTGCTTGCTGTTATGAGTTTGCGTGCTGCGGTTTTCAGCGAAGCTATAAGCAAGCGTTCGGGAGAATATACCGCCTGCTATTACGCCGCAGAACAAGCCGCAACCAAAATACTGGCAGAACTTGACAAATGCGCAAACGATGTGCAGTATTCGGATTTTTTCGCAGACGATTTTACGCAGAATGCCACTGAAGTTCCGAATGCGGAATGTTTAACATACGGCGAGAATGTGCGTGTGACAATAACAGCCGCCATAAACGAACGGCAGACGCTGCGGTATGACGTGATGTTTTACGCTTCACCGCAAAACGCTGAAAAAAGATATGATATACTCTCCGAAAACGTTATAACAAACGCTTCGGGCGAAAACAGCGGACTTAATGTATGGGACGGCAGCAATATCCCCATATGAAAGGAAAAAGAATATGGAATTACTTGAATTATTAAAAAAATCAGCCGAATGCAATGCTTCGGATATCTTTATAATTTCGGGCGCACCGCTCAGCTGCAAGATAAGCGGAAAGCTGGCAAGATTATCCGACGTTCCGCTCACAGGCGCAGAAACACTTGAATATATCTGCGGAATATTCAGACTTGCACAAATGGAGTATAACGAAAACCATCTGCCACAGCATGAACTGGACTTTTCGGTTTCCGTGAAGGGCATGGGACGTTTTCGTGCCAATATTTACAAGCAAAGAGGTACATATGCCGCAGTGCTGAGATACGTTCCCTTTGAACTCCCGAAGGCTTCTGAAATTGGTATTCCCGAACAGGTTATGGCGCTCAGCGAATGCAAAAGCGGAATAGTACTTGTGACAGGCGCTGCAAGCAATGGTAAATCCACTACGCTCTCCTGCATTATAGACAAAATCAACTCCGAACGCAACGGACATATTATAACGATAGAGGACCCGATTGAATTTCTGCACAAGCACAACAAATGCCTTGTCAGTCAGCGTGAAATCAACATCGACACTGAAAGTTACCTGGACGCTCTGCGTGCGGCACTCAGACAATCGCCTGATGTAATACTCCTCGGAGAAATGCGAGATTACGAAACAATAAGCGTTGCTATGACCGCCGCCGAAACTGGACAGCTTGTATTATCAACGCTTCACACACTGGGAGCGGCAAATACTATCGACAGAATAATAGACGTGTTCCCCGTAAATCAACAGCGTCAGATTCGCATACAGCTTTCCATGGTGCTGAGCGCAGTTGTATCACAGGTGCTGCTGCCAAGTGTTGACGGGCGGCTTGTGCCTGCGTTTGAAATAATGACAATGAACAGCGCAATACGCACGCTTATACGAGAGGAAAAAACGCACCAGATAGACGCAGTTCTTCAATCCGCACCCAATATGCAGACTATGGATAACTGCATTATGAATATGTACCGCAGTGGCATCATCACTGCCCAGACCGCTGAAAACTATGCGTACAATCCCGAAGTCATGAAGAAAAGAATTTCGCTTATGGCAACACCGCACAATTAGCGGCTGACGCCTTTGCCGCCTGTTGCTTTGGTTTGCCGCATCGCGCGGCAAACTTAGTTGCAACTGCGGTAACGTCCTTGTTGCCGCAGGCTTGCTTGTGAATTTACCGTCATATTTCACAAAAAGCGGAGTTAATACATACAGTATTAACTCCGCTTTTTGTATCATCTGACTATAACTTCACTAACGCAATCCTACGACAGTAATTGTGCGGTGTTGCCTATATTCGTGAAAAACCTGTTCTCTCAACGATGCTCTGACCCTGTTCGGAAAGAATAAAATCAATCATTTCCTTTACGGCAGGATTGGGATTGTTTTTGTCATACACCGCATAAAATTCGCTTACCAGCGGATACGAACCATCAGATATATTTTCGTTTTCAGGATAAACTCCGTCCA
>CAZTRH010000031.1:0-21269 GCA_964616605.1 uncultured Ruminococcus sp. | reverse complement strand
CCCACATAAATGTATTCGGAACATTCTCCAACAGTGTGTACTGCGTTGCTCTTTCAAAAACATAAATGCGTTTATCAACTTCGGGAGAAAGCTCGGCTTTTTTTACGTCAATAAGCGGCAGGGAAGGGACATACGGGTCACCGTGAGTTATTTCGATATAATTTTTCAGGTCGTTTCCCGTTATTCTTTCTCTTTCCGCAAGCGGACTGCCTTTTTTTACAAGCAGCACATATGAAAATTCAGATACCGTTTCATAAACAAGTTTTTTTTCGCTGAACATATCAGTAAAATATTTTTCAAAAGCAGATTGATAACGCACAATTCCAAGGTTAAAATCTCCCCGCATTACATTGTTGATTGTGCGCATGGAGTTTGTTTCTTTGTAGAATATTTCAGCCGGCTCGCTCAGGGAAATGTGTTCTGAAAAAGAAGCCATAGCCTGCGAAAAATAACTTGCCCTTGGAACGCAGATCGAAAAAAGCTGCTTACGCTGTTTGCCGTTTCTGTAAATTTCTTCAACCTCGTCAACCTGTGCAATTATGCGCCTTGCACGTCTGAGAAATTCATCTCCGTCGGGAGTTGTTGTAATTCCCTTTGAAGTTCGCTTGAAAATTGTTATCCCCAAGGATTCCTCAAGTTCTTTTATTGCACGGGAAAGATTTGGCTGTCCCATATACAGATTTGCAGCAGCCTTGCTTATAGATTGTGTTTCTGCAACCTCAACCGCATATTTCAGATGAAGTATGTTCATTTGCTTAACCTCTTAAAATTGTTTATATCGCTTAATCACGTTCAAGAGCAGTTATTCCCGAACGCACCATCTTGATTATGCCAAAAGGCTTCACCAAATCAAGAAAACTGTCTATTTTTGCAGGCTCGCCGGTAAGTTCCAACATAATGGAATCTGCTCCGACGTCAACAGGCTTTGCACGATAAAGATTAGCGATTTCAATTATCTTGTGTCTGTCTTCTGCGTCGTGTCCTGCACGGATAAGGATATGCTCACGGCACACTGCGCCTTCAAGTATCTGCACGTCATAAACATCGTACAGTTTTAAAAGCTGATTTTTAATCTGATTAAGCGTCTTTAAATCACCTGCTACGACAATAGTAAGTCTGGATACATTAGGTTCTTCTGTTTCAGCAGCATTTAAACTCTTAATGTTAAAGCAGCGCCTGCTGAAAAGTCCCGACACACGGAGAAGAACTCCGTTGTTATTTGCTACTTTAACCGACAAAACGTGTTCTTGCATTTTATGTTCCTCCATCAGCTCAGATCTATTTCTGTAATCGGGTCAATAATCGGCTTTCCGGCTGGAATCATAGGAAGCACGTTTATATCGCGGTCAATTCTGACTTCTATCATTACAGGTGCGTTCTTTGAGATATCGATCGCCTTTTTCAGAACGGATTCAATCTCCTCGTTCTTTTCAATGACGAATGTCTGTATTCCGAAGCTCTCACCAAGCTTCACATAATCAATATGTCGGCAGTCGAGCGTTGTCTGTGAGAAATGCTTGTTATAGAACAGTCTTTGCCACTGACGAACCATTCCAAGAACATTGTTGTTGATTACCAGTTCGATAATCGGAATGTTATGCGCTGACGCAGTTATAAGCTCGTTGAGATTCATAGCAAAACTGCCGTCGCCTGCAACGTTCACAACTGTTTTATCCGGGCAGCCGACTTTAGCACCGATGGACGCTCCAAGACCAAATCCCATAGTGCCAAGTCCACCTGACGAAATGAAGCTTCTTGTATTTCGGAAACGATAATATTGCGCTGCCCACATCTGGTTTTGTCCGACCTCTGTTGTAATTACAGCATTGCCGTTTGTAAGCTTGTCAAGTGTCGAGATAACAGCCTGCGGAGTAACAGGGAATTGTTCTGTTCCTGTCTGAACAGGTTCTCCGAAATCCTTTGCGATTATTTCGTCTGTCCACTTGTTTTTCTTCTGTGAAATTTTTCCGACCAGCGATTTGAGTATAGTTTTTACATCGCCTTTAACCGTTGCATATGCTTCAACATTTTTGTTGAATTCGGCAGGGTCGATATCAATGTGGATAATTTTGGCATTGCTGCCAAAAACAGACGGGTCGCCGATAACTCTGTCTGAAAAACGTGTGCCTATTCCAATCAGCAAATCGCAGGAATTAAGTGCGCCAACAGCTTTCACCGTGCCATGCATACCGAGCATACCTATATAACGGCGATTTGTCTGGTCGAATGCACCCTGTCCCATCAATGAGCAGGAAACAGGAGCGTCACAGAGTTCTGCCAGAGTGCTGAGTTCTTCAACTGCGTCAGAAGAAATTACACCACCGCCTACATAAATATAAGGTCTTTCGGACTTCTCAATCAGTTCAACAGCTTTGTTGATTTCATCTTCATTTATTGGTACGATGCTGATAGCTTTTGGTTTTTCGGCGTTGTATTCTGTTACCGCAGCTGTTATATCCTTTGGAATATCAACAAGTACAGGACCTTTTCTTCCGCTGCTTGCGATTTCAAAAGCAAGTCTTAATGTTTTGGCAAGCTCGGTAACGTCCTTTACAATAAAATTATGCTTTGTGATAGGCATAGTAACACCCGTGATATCAACTTCCTGAAAGCTGTCGAGACCCAACAGGTTGCACGAAACATTTCCTGTGATAGCCACAAGTGGCACAGAATCCATATACGCAGTTGCAAGACCCGTTGTCAGATTGGTAGCGCCGGGACCGGAAGTTGCAATAACAACACCGGTTCTGCCGGTTGCTCTTGCATATCCGTCAGCAGCGTGACACGCACCTTGTTCGTGAGATGTTATTATGTGTCTTATTTTATCGCTGTATTTATAAATACTATCGTATATGTTCAGTACAGAACCTCCGGGATATCCGAATACTGTATCAACGCCTTGTTCAAGAAGGCACTCTATAATAATATCAGAACCATTCAAACGCATTTTATGTTCTCCTTCGTTAAATTTTTTACAACTATATTATATTTTAACACATAACGGCTATATTGTCAACGATATAATGCTTCATTTTCGGTTTATTTTCATAAATTATAATGATTTTTCAGCGTTTTGACCTAAATAAACATTTATTTTTGTTAATTTTATCAATACTAATAATCGGGTTAAAAATGAACAGACTATATATAAATATTCAGTACGAAAGTCAGGTAGAATATGGAAAAAGCAGGAAGTTTTTTAAAAGGAACGATAATTGGATTACTTAATGGATTTTTTGGGTCGGGCGGAGGGGTAATAGCAGTTCCGATTTTGGAGAAAGAATGTGAACCAAATGAGGCTCACGCAACATCGGTTGCGTTGATTTTCGTTATAAGTCTTGTCACAGCAGTATCTTACGGAGTATCGGGTGCGCTTGATATCAACGGAGCGCTTGAATACATTCCGTGGGGGATAGTGGGTGCGATTACAGGATCTTATTTCCTTAAGAATATTAAAGCACAGTGGTTGAAAAGAATTTTTGGCGGAGTGGTTACTGCCGCTGCATTGAGGATGCTGATTAAATGAATGTTGTAAGTGTTATTGTAGGATTTATGACAGGTATTCTGGCGTC
The DNA here is from genome assembly GCA_964616605.1 of uncultured Ruminococcus sp. Classification (GTDB taxonomy): domain Bacteria; phylum Bacillota; class Clostridia; order Oscillospirales; family Ruminococcaceae; genus CAG-115. The sequence continues at coordinate 17,697 of CAZTRH010000031.1, read as the reverse complement.
GATGGGGCTTGGCGGTGGTTTTATTCTTGTTGTATGGCTTACGATGTTTATGAATATAGAACAAAAAATTGCGCAGGGGATAAACCTGTTGTTCTTTTTGCCAATTGCACTCTTATCCCTGTTCATTCACATAAAGAATGGACTTGTAAATAAGCAGATTGTAAAAAAATTGGTATTTGGTGGTGCGTTCGGAGCGATAGTCGGTACACTGGGAATAAGGCTTATTGATAGCTCAGGTTTAAAAATGATGTTTGCGTTGTTTTTGCTAGCATTCGGATTGAAAGAACTTTTTTCTCCGATTAAACATACAGGGCATAATGACAAAAAAACAAATCAATCAGGATAAACCACTTGTTACTGAACTATAAAGACAAAAAACCCCACAGCATACACTGTGGGGTTGATTGTGCAATTCAGAAACGAATTACTTAAGCTCAATCTTAGCGCCAGCTTCTTCGAGCTTCTTCTTAAGCTCTTCAGCTTCAGCCTTGGGGCAGCCTTCCTTGATAGCCTTAGGAGCAGCCTCAACAAGCTCCTTAGCTTCCTTAAGGCCAAGACCGCAAGCGTCCTTAACTGCCTTGATAACAGCCATCTTAGCATCACCGAAAGAAGCGAGAACTACGTCGAACTCGGTCTTCTCTTCAGCAGCAGCGGCACCTGCGCCTGCACCTGCAGCGGGAGCGGCAGCAACAGCAGCAGCGGATACGCCAAATTCCTCTTCAAGAGCCTTTACCAGCTCGTTAAGCTCAATAACAGAGAGCTCTTTTACTTCATCAACAAATTTTGTAATCTTTTCAGAAGCCATTTCAATTTACCTCCATACATTTATGTTTAAAATTCTTGTTTTACAGGATAAACCTGTTTTCTGGCTTTTAAGCCACTTCTGCGAAATTACGCAGACTGCTCGGACTGCTTCTTCTCGATTTCGCTGATAGCGATAGCAAGACGCTGCATCGGACTCTGAAGCATAAATACGAGCTGAGAGAGCAATGTTTCCTTGGAAGGAAGCTTTGCATAAACCTCAACTTCTTCCTTAGTGATAACCTTGCCGTCCACAAAGCCAAGCTTTATGGCGAATGCACCCTTGGAATCCTCAGACTTCTTATTCAAAATCTTAGGAGCTACAACGATATCCTCGTCAGAGAGTGCGATAGCTGTTGTGCCGGAAAGAGCAGGCTCAAGACCTTCGATTCCTGCTGCTTCGGCAGCACGTCTGAGCAGAGTGTTCTTTACTACAAAGTAATCAACGTTGTTCTCGCGAAGCTCTTTTCTGAGAGCGGTATCTTCCTCAACGGTAATTCCCTTGTAATCTACGATCACACCGCCTGCAGCCTTCTTGAGCTTTTCTGTAAGCTCCGAAACGAATTGCTGCTTTTGTGCAAGTACAGACTCACTGGGCATTTTTATTTCCTCCTTTAACAGTATTAGCTGTTAAAAAAACAAACCCTTTCTGTATAAGACAGAAAGGTAGATAGAATTTCAAGCTCTATCCATTCCTCGGCAGGCGCATAACGCATTAAAGACTTACGTCAACCTGCTGTCTTTAGAACAGCAAATTTATTATATCACAAAAAAATACGTTTGTCAAGCTTTTTTTAAAAAAAATTTACTTGTTTTTTTAAATAAAATATGCTACAATATTATGTATAGTTTATGATGTTTTATAATTCTTTTATATTAAAGACTCTGTGAGGTGTGATATGGCGGCAGCAAGTAAATCTTCGGGAAATGGACAGCGTGTTGTTCTTCTGGACGAGATAAGAGGTTTTGCTATACTATGTATGGTTGTGTATCATGCTATGTACCAGCTGAAATATTCTTTTGGAGTTGATGTACCTGTTTTCTTTGAAAGTTGGTTTGATATAATCCGTGATGTTTTTGCAGGAACTTTCATATTTATTTCGGGAGTTATGTGCAGATATTCACATAACAATATGAAGCGCGGAATACAGTGCTTCTTCCTTGGAATGCTTATTACGTTTGTTGTTCCTTTTTTTGGAAGCTCGATTTCGTTTGGCATTTTACATTTTATGGGTATTTCAATGATGATTTACGGGCTTATCGGTGAACTTATTGAGAAAGTCCCTTGTACAGTCGGGATAATTGTTGCCGTTCTGCTTTTTGTTCTGACTTTAAATGTTCACAGAGAATATTATTTTTACGGGAATATGACAGGATTTGAGGGTGGATTTTTTGGAATTAAAAATCTTTTCGAATGGAATATTCCTGACGCTGCATTCAGGTATAATGCGCTTTCACCACTTGGTTTTTATAATTCGTCGTTTGTGTCTTATGATTACTTTCCGCTTATTCCGTGGATTTTCCTGTTTTTCTGTGGAAGTTATTTTGGCGGTTGGGCAAAGAACGGATTCCTTCCGAAATTCTTCTATAATCAGCATATAAAATGGCTTGCAAATATAGGTCGATACACAATCTGGATTTATATGCTGCATTTGCCTGTTATTTATTTGGTTTGTATGCTTATTTTTCATTGATAAATGGAACACATTTGATATTGCAAAATACGCTGTTATGATGTATAATAATGCTTGAAAGTAAAATAGATGAATATGGATTCTATTGCCTTATTACAGAAAGGGGAAAATTTAATGGCTAATAATAAAGTTATTCCTGCTATATCGCTCAGGGGGCTTGTAATATTTCCAACAATGATTTTGCATTTTGACGTAGGCAGAGAGCGTTCTGTAAATGCATTGAAAACTGCTGCCGACGGAGATGGACTGATTTTCCTTGTTGCACAGAAAGATCCGACTGAAACCAATCCCTCGGGAAATGAGATTTATGATGTGGGAGTTGTAGGTCAGATAAAGCAGCTGCTTACTACACCCGATGGCTCAACAAGAGTACTTGTTGAGGGACTTTACCGCGCAAAAGCTATTTCTGTTGTTCCTTCTCCGAAATATCTCCAATATGAAGTGAAGGAATACCCGACACGTTCAAAACCGCTTTCCGAAACGACCGAAGCAGCTTTAAAACGTGCGCTGAAAGCGTCTTTTGAGCAGTATGCTAAGATTTCTCCGAAGATGTCAACAGACCTTTACGAAGGTATAATGGGAGAAGAAAACTGCACACGGCTGTTTGACAAGGTCGTTTTTAATGTCGTTTTAAAGCTTGAAGACAAGCAGCGCTTGCTTGAAGCGAACGGACTTCTTCAGCGCGTCAAGATGCTTGTTGGAATGCTTGACTCTGAAGTTGAGATAATGGAAACGGAAATCAGCATTCAGGAGCAGGTTCGTGAACAAGCGAATAGAAATCAGCGTGAATTTTATCTCCGTGAACAAATGAAAGCTATTGCAAGGGAGCTTGGCGATGAAGAAAGTCCTTTGGAGGAAACGGAAAGGTACATAGAAAAAATCGAAAGCCTTTGTCTTGCAACCGAGTCTGAAGAAAAGCTGATTGAAGAAGCGGAAAAACTGGGCAGACTGTCTGGTTCATCGCAAGAAGCTGCTGTTATCAGAACTTATCTGGATACTGTTCTCAGTATTCCATTTAATGTAAGAACAAAAGATAAACTGAATATAGAAGCGGCAAAAAAACAGCTTGACCGTGACCATTACGGACTGGATAAAGTAAAAGAGCGTATTCTTGAAATCCTTTCCGTTAGAGCGTTGGCACCCGATGTAAAGGGACAGATTATTTGTCTGTATGGTCCTCCCGGAGTCGGCAAAACTTCAATAGGAAAGTCTATTGCTAAAGCTCTTGGACGGAAGTATGCCAGAATTTCACTTGGCGGCGTTCGTGATGAAGCTGAAATCCGCGGACACAGAAAAACGTATGTCGGTGCAATGGCAGGTCGCTTTATAGAAGCACTTCGTCAAGCGAAAAGCATAAATCCCGTGATTCTCCTTGACGAGATAGATAAGATGGGAAGCGATTACAAGGGCGACCCGTCCTCTGCTATGCTTGAAATATTGGACAGCGAACAGAATAATGCGTTTGTAGATCATTATATTGAAATTCCTGTTGACTTAAGCGAAGTGCTTTTCATTACCACGGCAAACAGCCTTGATACTATTCCTGCACCATTACTTGACAGAATGGAAGTGATTGAGCTTTCAAGCTATACCCGTGAGGAGAAGTTCAACATTGCAAAGAAGCACCTTGTGCCGAAGCAGCTGAAAAAGAATGGTGAAAGTGCTTCAGCGCTAAAAATCAACGACAAGGCTATCTATTCTATAATTGATTTTTACACTCGTGAAGCAGGCGTTCGTAAACTGGAGCGCAGGATAGGTGAAATCTGTCGTAAATCTGCTAAAATGCTTGTTTGCGGGGAAAAGAAAGTGAATGTTACCGAAAAAAATATCACTGATTTTCTGGGCATTCATAAATATAAACCGGAAAAGCTTGCTGCTCGTGACGAAGTGGGATATGTAAACGGTCTTGCGTGGACTTCGGTGGGTGGAACGATGCTGCCGCTTGAGGTTCTTGTACTTGACGGTACGGGAAAGACTGAGTTTACGGGAAATCTTGGCGATGTTATGAAAGAGTCGGCTAAAATTGCCGTTTCGCTCACACGGTCTATTGCTAAGAAATATTGCATAGACCCCGAATTTTATAAGAATAAGGATATTCATATCCACGCTCCCGAAGGGGCGGTGCCAAAGGACGGACCTTCAGCAGGCGTTACGCTTACAACGGCGCTTGTGTCGGCTTTATCGGGAATACCTGTGCGTCGTGATGTTGCGATGACAGGCGAAATCACATTGCTTGGAAAGGTGTTGCCGATTGGTGGACTTAAGGAAAAAACTATGGCTGCATATCGTGCAGGAATTAAAACGGTATGTATTCCAAAGGACAATGAACCTGACCTTGAAGAGATTGATGAAAAGGTTCGTGCAAACCTTGATTTTGTCATAGCTGAGGATATCTCGACAGTTCTTGAAACGGCTTTGGTTGTTCCGAATTGCCGTTCTGTCGCAAAGGATAATGCACAGCTTAACGACAGTGTTATTTCAAATAAAAATCATGAAAAAAAGCCTGTCCTTAATGCGTGACAAACGACTAAGACGGAGCAGCTGCTCCGTCTTTTAATGCTGAATCAGAAAATGTGATTTTGATTGTGACAGATGAATTAAGGAGTGTGTAATTTGAATTATAACAACGCAAAGTTTTTTGCTTCGTATGGTAAATACGACCAGATTCCACCGCCCGAACGCACCGAGATTGCTTTTTCGGGACGCTCTAATGTTGGAAAATCTTCTCTTATAAATAAGATTTTCAACAGAAAGAGTCTTGCGAGAGTGTCGGCGGTTCCCGGAAAAACTGCAACCATAAATTTCTATGAACTTGAAAATATTTACTGCGTTGATCTTCCAGGGTACGGCTATGCGAAAGTTGCCAAGAGTGATAAGGAACGGTGGAATGCTCTTATAGGCGGTTATCTTGCGGCTGACAGAGAACTGGCTCTTGTATTTCAGCTTGTGGATTTCCGTCACCCTCCGACAAAAGACGACCTTATGATGATAAATTATCTGATTGAGGGAGAATTTCCGTTTGTGGTTGTTCTCACAAAAGCGGATAAGCTCACTAATAATCAACGAAAGGAACGACTTGATAGCCTGAAAAATGAACTTCCTTTTTTTGAGGATATAACCGTAATTCAGTTTTCGGCTGAAACAGGTGAGGGCGTTGAAGAAATCCGTTCTATTATTGAAGAACTTGCGGAGGAGTAATTACCTTGCAATATTTAAATATTGGTATTGTAAAAATTGAAAAAACTGCGGCACTTGCCCCTATGGCAAGCGTTGCGGATTTTGCATACAGAACAATGGCAAAGCAATTCGGAGCGGCGTATGTTGTCGGAGAAATGGCTTCATGTAAAGGATTGTGCTATTCCGATAAAAAAACAGCCGCATTGCTCGGTATTTCGGAATTTGAAAGACCTATGGCAGTGCAGTTGTTTGGTGCAGAACCTGAGTTTATGGCGAAGGCTGTGAAGATTGCAGAGAAATACAATCCCGAAATAATCGACATCAATTCGGGTTGTCCTATGCCGAAGATAGTGAGCGGTGGTGCCGGCAGTGCATTGATGAAAACTCCCGAATTGTTTGGAGAAGTTGTCCGTGCGGCAGTTTCGGCAACTGAAATCCCTGTTACAGTAAAAATAAGAAGCGGTTGGGACGAAAATTCCCGAAATGCTGTTGAGATTGCAAAAACTGCCGAAGCAAACGGCGCGGCAGCGATTACTGTTCACGGAAGAACCAGAACACAGCTCTACACGGGCAAAGCTGATTGGGATATAATTCGTGCTGTAAAGAAAGCGGTTAGCATTCCTGTTATTGGAAACGGCGATGTGCAGTCGGTTGAGGACTGCGTGAGAATGTACGAATATACCGACTGCGACCTTGTTATGATTGGCAGGGGAAGTTATGGACGCCCATGGCTGTTTGCACAGATAAAAGATTTCTTTGAAGGACGAAATCCTCGTCCCGAACCCGACCTTGATGAGAAAGTGGACATCATGCGCCGACATATAACACTGTTGGTAAGCGATAAGGGCGAAGAAACGGGAATGAAAGAAGCAAGACGACAGGCAGCATGGTATGTTAAAGGGCTTAAGGGTGCGGCAAAATTACGCAACGAGTTCTCACAAATGACAACGCTTGAAAGTCTTGAAAGGCTTATTGACAAAATATACGAGGAGAATGTAAAATGAATTTGAAAAAACTTGGAACATTCTGTGCTTTCAATATAAAGAATGATCCTATTATTTTAAGTTTTATGAAAATTGGTGAGTTATCGGAGGCTTATTCGGAGATTGTAAGCAGATTGTTTACACAGGGGGTTACTCTCTCGGAATATCTGCATGATGCGCTGGTGTATTCTGACAGTCCATTGGTGGCTGAATGCGCAAAAAATCCATCTTCAAACCGCATTAAGGCAATTCAGTACGACATATCTCTTATCAGAGAACTTGTATACACCTCTCCTGCGGATATTAAAACGCTTGCTGACGGAGGGAATAATTGCTTTGGTGATGTTCCTGACTATGAACAGGGAACATTTGATTATAACGCTGAGTACTTTCTTGATTATGTGCGCACGCATGGGTGCGGAATATTTGCTAAATACAAAGCTTTTTCGTTTGATGGAGAACTTCACCCGATTGAGGAAACCGACAAAACAAGGCTTTGCGAGTTAAAGAAATACGAAGTTCAGCGTAATCAGGTTGTTGAAAATACCATGTGTTTTCTTAACGGAAAGCCTGCTCAGAATGTTTTGCTTTATGGCGACAGAGGAACGGGTAAGTCGGCAACCGTGAAGGCAATCCTTAATGAATTTGATAATCTGCGTATGGTTGAAATCCCCAAAAGCAGCATTGCACTTATTCCGCAGCTTTTTCGTGTGCTGAAAGACATTCCGCTGCATTTTATTCTCACGATAGATGATCTTTCGTTTACAGAGGACGATGACAGGTTTGGCATTTTAAAAGCGGTTCTTGAAGGCTCACTTTCAAGAAAACCCGAAAATATCCTCATCTATGCTACCACAAACCGACGTAAGATTATCAAGGAAACTGCCGCAGACCGTGAAATATCGGGTGCAGACGCCATTGATGAAAGTATGTCGTTGTCTGATAGATTTGGCTTGTTTATTACGTTTACACGCCCCGATAAAAAGGTATTCCTCGAAATTGTAGAATCCCTTGCTGAGGACGCAGGCATAGACATTCCCGAAGAGGATTTGTTTGCGTCTGCTGAAAAATTTGCATTGCGCAGGGGAGGTCGCTCGCCCAGAATTGCACGTCAGTTTGTGGATTGGCTTGTGGGTAGGATTGCGCTTAATCTGGAGTATTGATCATGAAAAGAATATCGTTGTTTTTGGGGACTTGTGTTCTTCTGTGTTCACTGCTGAGCGGCTGTGAAAAAGAAGAGAGTAGTTCTGCACCGTATGAAATTATAGGTTCTGATGTGCCATATACAGAGGAAGTAACACCTTTTCCGTATGAAGTGTGCGGTATTAACCTTACAAAATCAGTACAGCGTGTAGTAAGCCTGTCGCCTGCTGTAACGGAAATACTTTCAGAACTTGGATTTTCAGAGAAAATAGTCGGAATAAGCGATTATTGCGATTATCCCGATAATTTAACCGCTAAGAGAGTCGGCAGTGCTGAAAATCCTGATATTAACGCTATTCTGCAGCTTGCGCCCGATGCAATTTTCACTTTATCGCCGTTGTCAGAGCGAGAAAGTTATCAGCTTTCCCAAGCGAAGATTGCTGTGCTGAATTTAACTGTTCCGACCAGCGTTGATGGCTACGCTGCAATGTACAGTGAAATTGCAGGCGCATTTTACGGCAGAGAAACAATAGGAGAAAAAGAGCAGAGAAGAACCGATAAAGTATCTTCAGACGCTGTAAAAAATCTTGAAACAGCCGCAGAGAAAGTTTCTCTTGAAACGTTTGTTTATGTGACAGAGAAGCTGACTCTTGCGGGTGCTGACACTTTTGAAAACGCTGTTCTTTCCCTTGCAGGTGAAAATCTGTGCGAACTCGAAGGTTATGTTTCTGCTGAAAGCTGTAGTGGAATTTATCCGAAATACATCATAGTCGACGATAATCTGAGTCTGAACACGATACGGACAAACAGCGTTCTGAAAGCTATGACAGACAATGGGGCAAATGTTTGCTTTGTAAGCTCACAGTTTCTTGAGCGTCCTACTTTGAGAACCGCCGGAGTGTTTTCCCGACTTGCTGAGCAGTCAGACAGCGTTACATCGGAGTAATAACATATCCGTTGCTTTTCCAGTAATCTATTACATTTCCAAGAATATCGGCGTTAGTCTGTGAAACTGCATGAAGCAGGTAGACTGCGCCGTTATGTGTTCTGGACGTTATTTTTGTGAACGCTGTATCGGGGTTCGGCTGATCATTTGTTTTCCAGTCCTGATAAGCAAAACTCCATAGTACTGTTGTATATCCCATTTCTTTAGCGCATTGCAGTACTTGCTCGGAAAACTCTCCCATCGGCGGACGCATCACATACATATCATAATTGAACTGCTGTTTTATATAATTATGAAGTTCAGAAAGCTCGTTCCTTATTTTCTCCTGTGAACATTCCGCAAGAGAGGGGTGGGAGTAAGTGTGGTTGCCTATCGTGTGTCCTTCGTCTATCATTCGTCTGATAAGGTTCGGATTTCGTTCGGCGTAGTCATACGTTACAAAGAACACGGCGTGTACTTGTTTTTTCTTTAATGTGTCAAGTATATCAGCTGTACAGCCATTTTCATATCCTTCGTCAAACGTAAGCCAGATGTTTTTGTGGTTTGCGCTGCCGACAAACAAACCGTGTAAATCATCGTACTTGTCTTGGGCAGCTACTGCATCGGTGGGGCGGTTGAATTCATCCGTTGATGAGCCGAGTCCCCAGGCAATTTTTTCATTGCTGATTTCAGCAAATGCGGTGTGGTTTATAATTGAATGTGCTGCAAGGAATAGCACTATTATTTTTTTGAATAACTTAAACATTGCAAATACTCCTTTCTTTTTAGCTATTATTCACCTGAAAATAAAAAAATATTTGTTTTTTCTCTTGAATAATGATGTAAAATGTGTTAAAATAATAATGTAGTATTTGTTTCCAAAGGAGAAATTGCGTCTATGTCTCGAAATCTGGCTGATTTGATTGAATTGCTCAAGGGAAAACGTGTTTTTATTCAAACCCATAATTTCCCCGACCAAGATGCAGTTGCTAGTGCTTATGGCCTTCAGGTGCTTCTTGAAGAATTTAAGATAAAGACCATTATTTGCCATCACGGAAATATAGACCGTTTTAATACAAACGCTATGCTTACAGAGTTTGGTATAGAAATGGTATCCGATGAAGAACTTGTCGATATGACCTCTGATGATTACATCATAACTGTTGATTCGCAGAAGGGTAACGGCAATATTCTTGACCTTGAAGGAAACGAGGTTGCGTGTATTGATCATCACCCTGTGTTCAGCAATGTTGATGATTACAAGTATAAGGATATCCGTATGGTTGGCAGCTGTGCGACGATTATAGCTGACTATTACAGGCAGATAGGAATGGAAATTCCCGAGAATGTCGCAACTGCGCTGCTTTATGGACTGAAATGTGATACAAGGGATTTCACAAGAGGAGTTACTCAGCTTGACGTTGATATCTACGCTTACCTCTTTCCAAAGTGTGATTTGAAGAAAATTCAGCATTTCCAATCCGGCGAGATAAGATATGACGAGCTTGACGCTTTTGCTGACAGCATTCGAAATGTCGAGATATTCAACGGAATTGCGTTTGTATTTCTGAATTTTACCTGTGCCGATGCGTTTATTGCTATGGTGTCGGATTTTATACTTGATGTCGAAGCTGTGAATTTTGTAATTGTGTACACAAAGCGCGGCAATGGTTTTAAATTCTCAGTGAGAAGCGAGTTTGAGGAGTTTGACGCAGGAAAAATTGTTTTTGAAGCTTTGAAAGATGTCGGCAGCGGTGGTGGACACGCATCAATGGCTGGCGGTTATGCTGATGAAAGCAAAATTCTTGAACTCAGTATTGATTTCAACAAGGTAATACAGGATTTGTTCCTCGGAGTTATCAATACCATTCCACGAACGGGATATGCAGCACTTACAATGCCGTATGTTGATGAATCACTGAATACAGAACAAACAAGTTAATTGTACATTTTCAAAACCGCTCCAATCACTTTGGAGCGGTTTTGATTTTATGATATGAAAATGCCATTAGCGTAGAGAAGAGTACGCTCCCTTTTTTCTGACTTATTGACAAATGAAATGAAAAGTGTTATAATTAAAAAGGTTGTTTAATAGTGAATGTGTGAGGTGTCATTATGACAATATTTTACAAATTTGACGGAAAAATGTATATCAATATAACAAATGGCTGTCCGTGTGACTGCGTTTTTTGTATTCGCAAGAACGGCGATTCTATTGAAGACAATGATAGTCTGTGGCTTGAACATGAACCATCATTTGAGGAAATTACAGAGGCTTTTGAAAAGTTTGACAAACAGGGAATTACAGAGGCTGTTTTCTGCGGCTATGGCGAGCCTTGCGTAAGAGCTGATATGCTTGTTAAGACGGCTGAGTATATCAAAAAGCATTCAGATATGAAAATCAGAGTTAATACTAATGGCTTGGTAAAACTTATTCACCCAGAATTTGATTTAAAGCAGTTTGTGGGATTGATTGACAGCGTTTCTATAAGTCTGAATGCTCCCGATGCCGAAAGCTATAACGAAGTAACTCGTCCACACTGGGGAGAACGCTCGTTTGATGTTATGCTTGATTTTGCGGTTGCTATGAAAGAGATATGCGGTAAGGTGGCATTTACCCTTGTTGATGTAATAAGCGTAGAGAAGATTGACGCTTGCAGAAAACTGGCTGAAAAACTTGAAATTCCGCTGAGAGTTCGCCACTATGTGACGGATAATGAAAGTTATACCTGATTATGCGTATTCTTGGAATAGACCCCGGATATGCGATTGTAGGCTATGGGTTACTGGAATATGATGGAATGAATTTTAAGGTGTTGAGTTTCGGGGCTATTACCACATCTCCCGACACTGAATTTTCCGATCGTTTGTCAGAAATCTACAACGATATGTGCTGTATTCTGGATAAGTTTAAACCCGATTGCATGAGCATTGAAAAATTGTATTTCAATACAAATATAACCACAGGAATTGATGTTGCGCAGGCAAGAGGAGTTACTGTTCTTGCAGCAGCGCAGCGAAAAATTCCGATTTATGAATACACGCCGCTTCAGGTTAAGGTAGCGGTTACGGGATATGGCAGAGCGAAGAAACCGCAGATGCAGGAAATGACGAGGAATATTCTTCATCTGAAAGAAGTTCCAAAGCCTGACGATACCGCTGACGCTCTTGCGATTGCTATTTGCCACGGACATACAGGAACTTCCCGATTATCCCAGATTATGAAATAACAGGAGAACGTGAATTATGATTTACAGCGTTAAGGGAAAACTGGTTCATTGGGAACAGGGACTTGCAGTTGTTGAGTGCGGTGGGGTTGGTTATGCCTGCCGTACTACTATGAATACACTTTCAAAAATCCGTAACTGTGAAGAAGCTATGCTGTTCACCTATCTTCACGTTACAGAGAATGCACTTGATTTATTTGGATTTGCCGATAAAGCTGAACTTGCGTGTTTCAAGCAATTGATTTCTGTTTCGGGTGTTGGACCTAAAGCAGCTTTATCTATCTTGTCCGACCTTACTCCGCAGAAACTTGCATTATGCATAGCTTCGGGCGATAGTAAGACTTTAACGAAATCTCCCGGAATTGGAGCAAAGATCGCACAGAGAATTGTGCTTGAACTTAAAGATAAAATTGCTAAGGAACAGCATTTTACATCTGCAGAGCTGGCGTCCCCTGTACAGATGCGCTCTGATAATATAAGTGAAGCTATGGCGGCGCTTGGAGTGCTTGGGTTTGCACCACAGCAGTGTGCGGCGGCTCTTGCGGGGGCAGACGTTGCGGCTTCCGTGGAGGAATTGATTAAATATGCACTAAAAAAACTTGGTTAAGAGGGTGAGCGATTGAATAAAAATCAAAAAACGGGTAAGGCTTCAACAGGAATTGCCATTTTGGTTTTGTGTATGGTGGGGACACTTTTTTGTGTTTTAGTTTATCCTGATAAAATGCTTATGATTTATTTTCTCAGTTTGATTTTTGTTGCTTGTTTAGCTTTGCTTATCAATTCAGTTATAGTATACTTTATTGTTCCGCATTTTAAACTCAGAAAAACGGCGCTTGCGGCATTGGGAAAAGAAGGTATACGCATCATGCGGCACGATGAAAACGCAAGGCTTGTATACAAAGGAATTTACGCATTATTAAATGGTAAAGTTCTTAAGGCGGAAGATTATCTTCAGGAATCACTTGCCAAGTCTGAGATAAGACAAAATCAGTTGTTTTGTGTGGAATGGCTCATCCATTTGTATGAGTCCACAGACAATAATGCTAAATTGATGTGGTGTTACCGTAAGTCGGTTGAGCTTGCTCCCGAAAATGCCGAATTACAGTCAAGGCTAGGACATGCTTATTTTAATATCGGAGCACTTGAAAAAGCTGAGTATCATTTTGAACAGGCTTTGAGATACGACGCCAATAATGGATATGCATATTTCAGTTTATCAAAAATTTATCTTATCCGTAATGATATGGAGAAGGCATCTGACGTTCTGCAGAAGCTGCAGAAGGTCAATGAACAGCACCCGTTGTGCCATGCTGCACTGGCAGATTATTACGCAATGCTGGGTGATAAGGGAAAAGCTGAAGAAGAGTGTAAAAAAGCTGTTCTATGCGGAATAAATGAACCGGATGCGTTGAACAAGCGCATAAATGCAATGCTCTCTTTCCATTGCACTGATTATTCGGGAGATGATTTGCCAGCTTTGTATTACAGACGAATTGTAAAACCCGAAGACCAGAATGCCTCAAGTGATGAATGTAAAACAGAAGAGTAAGTTTGGGGGAAATTATGCTTCAGATGTCGAATGACGACTTTGATTTCAATGCGGAAGAACGCATTGTTGAGCCATCAGTCAGTATAACGGATAGCGAAATCGAGCTTTCTCTGCGTCCAAAACAGCTTTGCGAGTACATAGGTCAGGATAAAGTAAAGGAAAATATGTCCGTTTATATTGAAGCTGCAAAAAAGCGTGGAGAGTGCTTGGATCATGTTCTGTTGTACGGACCTCCTGGACTTGGAAAGACAACTCTTTCTTGTATTATCGCAAACGAGATGGGCGTTAATATCCGTGTGACGTCAGGACCTGCTATCGAAAAAGCAGGAGATCTTGCGGCACTGCTTACAAATCTTCAGCCGAATGATGTGCTGTTTATAGACGAAATTCACCGCCTGTCAAGACAAGTGGAAGAAGTTCTTTATCCTGCTATGGAGGACTATGCTCTGGATATTGTTATGGGAAATGGTCCTGCTGCACGTTCTATTCGTATCGATTTGCCCAAATTCACGTTGATAGGGGCGACTACACGTTCGGGTCAGCTTTCCGCTCCGCTTCGTGACAGATTTGGCGTTGTTCAGCGGTTGGAACTATACTCTCCCGAACAGCTTTGCGATATAGTTCAGCGGTCGGCGGTTATACTGGGCATACCGTGTATGAAAGACGGGGCAATGGAGATAGCAAAACGTTCTCGTGGAACACCTCGTATTGCAAACCGACTGCTTAAACGCGTGCGTGACTTTGCAGAAGTGCTTGGTGATGGAAGAATAACCAAAGAGATATCGGATAAGGCACTGCGTAAACTGGAAATTGATGAGCTGGGTCTTGACGGACTGGACAGGCGTTTCCTTGAAATGGTAATCAAGGGGTATAACGGAGGCCCGGTGGGATTGTCAACGCTTGCGTCGGCACTTAATGAAGAAGCGGTAACACTTGAAGATGTGTGTGAGCCGTACCTTATGCAGCTTGGATTTGTGGCAAAAACAGCAAGAGGCAGAATTGCTACTTCGCTTGCGTACAAGCATCTGGGCATTGCACATGAGGATAATGCACAGCAGACCATAGACGATATGTGATTAACAGCATGATGTATGACAGATACTACATTATTGCGTGTGAGAATTGTTATTAAAGAGGAAAGTTATGAGATTATCAGATAAATGGGTTGACTATGAATTGCTGGACTGCTCTGATGGCGAGCGGCTTGAACGCTGGGGAAATGTAACGCTTATCCGTCCTGACCCACAGATAATATGGAATGAAAGCAGGAATGCTCCCGAATGGGGCAAGGCTAATGCACGGTATATCCGTTCGTCAAGCGGAGGAGGTTACTGGGAATATCAGAAGAAGCTTCCCGAAGAATGGCAGATTTCGTATGGAAATCTCCGCTTTAAGGTAAAGCCGACTGGATTTAAGCACACCGGTCTTTTCCCTGAGCAGGCTGTAAACTGGGATTACTGTTCAGAACTCATAAAAGGAGCAAAGCGCCCGGTCAATGTGCTGAATTTGTTTGCATATACGGGAGGAGCAACGCTTGCTTGCGCGGCGGCAGGCGCTTCTGTTTGTCACTGTGACGCAGTAAAGGGAATGGTGGACTGGGCACGCTCAAATGCGGCTCTTTCGGGACTTTCTGAAAAGCCGATACGCTGGATTGTCGATGACGCAAATAAGTTCATTAAGCGTGAGATACGACGTGGAGTAAAGTATGATGGCATTATACTTGATCCGCCGAGCTATGGCAGAGGAACAAACGGTGAGATGTGGAAACTGGAGGATAGTATCTACTCGCTGATGTGTGATATTACGCAGCTTCTGAGTGATGAGCCGTTGTTTGTATTGCTTAATAGTTACACAACGGGTCTTTCTGCGTCGGTTATGAGTTATTTGCTTCATACTACTATCGGCAAGAGATTTGATATTGATATTGTATCGGAGGAGATCGGGCTTCCAGTAAAACAGACGGGTTTCCCGTTGCCTTGCGGGAGTACTGCTATTGTTCGATTTCCACAGACTAATAAATAACAGTTGATTATGATAAGGGCGTTTCGACATGGAACGCCCTTGTTTGCATTTACATCGATTTTTTTGCAAAAAACTATTGACTTATGACCGCAAGATGTTGTATAATATATAATGTATGTTTGTGTAAATCGGCATTTGTGCATTATCTCAAATTCTGATGTGTTTTTACAGAGGTGTATTTTTTGGATATTATCAAGGTCGAAAATCTGTGCTTTGATTATGTGAATACAGATGACAACGGAAATGTAATCGATAAAACAACTGTTCTCAAGAATGTAAATCTTACTGTTCCTGAGGGGCAGTTTTTAGCTGTACTCGGTCATAATGGCTGCGGTAAATCAACTCTTGCAAAACATCTTAACGCTATACTTACTCCAACCAGCGGTAAGGTAATAGTAAATGGTTTTGACAGTTCTGAGGAAGATAAAATATACGATATCCGACAATCGGTTGGAATGGTTTTCCAAAATCCCGATAATC
Organism: uncultured Ruminococcus sp.; assembly: GCA_964616605.1. Lineage (GTDB taxonomy): Bacteria > Bacillota > Clostridia > Oscillospirales > Ruminococcaceae > CAG-115. Next base: position 1,696 of record CAZTRH010000031.1, on the reverse strand, counting down.
AGCTTGTAGCGACTATCGTTGAAGAAGACGTTGCATTCGCTCCCGAAAACCTCGGAGTTCCTCCGACTGAAATCCGAGAGCGTGTGGACAGTGCATTAAAGCAAGTGGATATGTATGAGTTCCGTAATCACGCTCCGCATCAGCTGTCAGGCGGTCAGAAGCAGCGTATTGCTATTGCAGGCATTATTGCCATGCACCCTCGCTGTATTGTTATGGACGAACCGACAGCGATGCTTGATCCCAAGGGCAGACGTGAGGTTATGAGAACAATAAAACGTCTTAACCGTGAGGAAAAAATCACCGTTATACTTATCACCCACTATATGGATGAAGCGGCTCAGGCGGATAGGGTAGTTGTAATGGACGATGGTTCGGTGATGATGGACGATGAACCGCACAAGGTGTTTGCTCGTGCAGACGAACTGCGTGCAGTGGGGCTTGATGTTCCGCAGGTGACTGAACTGTGCGGAATACTTCGGAAAAACGGTGTTAAGATTTCCAAAGAAATAATTTTTGAGGACGAGTGCGCAGACGCAATTTTAGCATTTAATCCGAAAGAAAATGCTGATTTTAATTTGCGGGAAAAATGCGAAAATAAGTCTGAAGAAGAAAGAAATGCGGCTATCAGGCTTGAAAAGCTCACTTACAAATATAGTATTGGCACTCCGTTTGAGAAAACTGCTGTTGATAAAGTTGACCTTTCTGTTAGCGAGGGCGAATTTGTTGGAATTATCGGGCATACAGGAAGCGGCAAATCAACGTTAATTCAGCACCTTAATGGTCTTATTAAGCCAACTTCCGGCGTTGTTTATATCGAAAACCGTAATATCTGGGATAAGAATGTAAATATTCGTGACGTTAGGTTTAAGGTTGGAATTGTGTTCCAGTATTCGGAACATCAGTTGTTTGAAGAAACAGTTGCTAAAGATATCGCTTATGGTCCGAAGAATATGGGACTATCAGATGATGAAGTAAAAAATCGCGTTGCCGACGCAGCAAAGAGTATGGGTATTACACATCTGCTTGATAAATCGCCTTTTGAACTGTCGGGAGGTCAGCAGCGCAGAGTTGCTCTTGCAGGTGTGCTTGCTATGAATCCCGATATTCTGATACTTGATGAACCTGCTGCGGGACTTGACCCCAAGGGTAGGGATAAAATTCTTGCTCTTATAAGTCAGTATCATAAGAATTCCGGTAAAACAATTCTGCTTGTATCACATTCGATGGAAGATATTGTCAAGTATGCAAGCAAGGTTCTTGTAATGAATAAGGGAAAACTTTTCTGCTATGACGATACAGATAAAGTCTTTGAGTGTACAGACGAACTTGTAAAAATCGGACTTGACGTGCCGCAGGTTACAAGGCTTTCACACAAACTGCTTGAAAAGGGAATTGATATCGGAAACGATATTTATACAACCGACAGAGCGGCTGAGCGACTGCTTACTCTGATTAAAGGATAAAATATGATTAAGGATATAACGATAGGTCAGTTTTTTCCGGGAAATTCGGTAATTCATCGAATGGATCCGCGGGCAAAGCTGCTGCTTGATATTTTGTATCTGGTAATACTGTTTACAGCACAGAAATTCACAGGAATATTAGTGGGTTTGCTTTTTATTATCGTGTGTTATGTGATTTCTGATATCAAGCTGATTATGATAATAAAAAGCATAAAACCGATAGTACCTGTTAT
>CAZTRH010000030.1:0-22471 GCA_964616605.1 uncultured Ruminococcus sp. | reverse complement strand
TACTGAACTTCGTTCAGCACTACTAAGTTCGGTTCGCAGGCTTGGGGACATCTTGTCTAAGTTATAGGGAGAAAATGTTATGATTGAAATTTACAATCTTTCAACTGACAAAACTATTTTCTCGGTTACAAGGTCATCTTCTGCAGAATGCATTGAATCTTTTGAAGATGCCCCGATATGGAATGGCAAAACATTTTGGGAAGTTGAGAGCCAAATGCAATGGGTTGATGAATAAATTGAAAGGAGTTACTGGGTGGAAGCCGGAAAAGTAACCGAATTTATCGATAACCTTACTATCCAAGATGAAATGGTGCGATACGAGGGCAATCTGTACTATTTTTACGGAATAAGGTTTGACGAAAAAAAGGAACTATATTATACAAGTGTTGATAAATTTCGCAACAATATAAATGAATTTGAAAAAGAAATTTATCGTTATGAAAGTACAGATATGTCAGATTGCCTTGAACATTTGCTTGAAGACAAATATTGGAACGGCAAAAGCTTTTACGAAGTAGAAAGGTTTATGAAATGGGTTGACGGATAATTTGATGAAGAACCCTTGATTATCTTTTTTGATTAAATGTGATACTCTTGAAGAAAGATTGTCGCGCTTTGAAAAGCCGCTTTTGTCAATACCAAAGCCAACCCTTGCCCACGTTAAATGACGGGACAAGTTTCTTTCTCCCAAAGTGAAACACCGTGCAGTCAAAAAACCGCACGGTGCTTCAATATTAAGGGGTTAATTATGAAAACTAACAGAAAAAATCAGCCTTTAGCTTCTGAAAGCTCAATTTCAATATCAACATTGCGCTTTCTGCCGTTATAATCCTTGCGCACAACAGTTGCAGTAACAGTTTCGCCGGGTTTCTTTGTTGCAAAAATCTCCGTAGTATCCTCTGTGAGGACGTTAAGACCGTCAATTTGAACAATTGTATCGCCCACAAGCAGACCGCTGGTTGCAACAGGCATATCAGCATTGATTTCTGTTACCTGCCAGCCTGCCGTAATTCTGTTATATGACGCAATAGCTTCGGTAACTTCGAGATAGGTAATGCCGATTACAGGTCTTCCCGAAACATAGCCGTTTCTGATAAGGTCGTCTATAACGTCCTTTGCTTCATTGATAGTGATAGCAAATCCGACATTTTCAGCGTAATCGTAAACGTACTTCTCATTTACAACACCCACTACCTCTCCGTAGCCGTTGAAGAGTGCGCCACCTGAATTACCGCTGTTTATAGGAGCGTCCGTCTGAATGGAAGAAAGTCCGCGGTAGCTGTCGGAAATCTGACGGTTAAGTCCCGATACTATTCCCTTTGAAACAGAATTTTCAAGTCCCAGAGGATTTCCTATTGCAACAACATCATCGCCGAGCGCCAGCTTGTCAGAGTCGCCAAGCAGCGCAGCAGGAAGATTGGTTTCCTCGATTTTTATAACGGCAAGGTCTGTGTCGCTGTCCGTTCCGATAAGCTCTGCTTCGTAAGTTTCGGAAGTGCCGTCCAAGGTGTTGTTCACCTTTACCGTAAAGCTGTCTGCACTCTCGACAACGTGATTGTTAGTAACGATGTATCCGTCAGCAGAAATGATAATTCCGCTTGCCGAGCCTGCAAGCTGCGCAGAGCCTCTGTAATTCTGGAAAACTTCAATGTAAACGATGCTGTCCTGAACCGCTCTTACAAGGTCTCGCGTATATTTATATGTTCCGTCTGAGTTATACTCCACCCCGTCAGTCTGGATATGCGTAAGCGATGAAACGTCTTTCTGCATGTCGTTAAGCGTGGGAGTTGTTGAAGCAGCAGTGCCGTGCGATAAAGACGAATCGCCGCCCTTATTGCCACTCTGCGAATTTTCATTCTGTGAATATCCGCTCTGCGGCAGAACGTGTTTCCCTGCATAATATGCGCTGCCAAATCCTGCACCGCCGCCTAAGATCATCACTGCAAGCAGCATAGCCGTAACTTTAGCCGTTGCAAAATTTCTGCGCGGCTTTTTTTGTTTTTCAGCTTCGACGGGCTGTATAACCTCAATTTCGATATTGTTTTTATCAAATTCATTAAAACCGTTCATATTATAGCCTCCTGAATAGGTTTATCTTAACTTGTAACTATAGTATAAACTTTATTTGTGTACGGCTCGTGAAATAAAGCTGAACAACAAATTAAAAGTAAGTGTGACGGCAGTATGCATCAATCCTGCTGCAAATTCTGCTCTCTAACCGCTTTGTCTACGGCAAGCGCCAGCGCACATTCCAAACGCTTTCTCTGCAGTTCGCACGACAGCTTGTGCGGTGTACGGCAATCGCCCTCATAGATAAAGCTGTTTGCGTTGCAGCCGCCCGAACAATAAAACTTCGCCCAGCAGTCCTTGCAGCCTTCCTTTGAATACAGGTGCGTTTTTGCAAAATAATCTTTAATTTCGTTATCAAATGTGCCATCATAAAGGTTGCCCATTTTCCAGCGGTCTATGCCGACAAACTGATGGCAGGGATAAATATTTCCGTTCGGGTCAACAGCTACATAGTCGTTGCCGCAGCCACAGCCACGCAGACGCTTGATAGCGCAGGGTCCCTCGTCAAGGTCTACCATAAAGTGGAAGAAGTTGAACCAATCCCCCTCGCCCCTGTTGCGCTTTTGCATAATCTCGCACAGCTTGTCGTATTCGCTGTAAATACGGGGAAGATCAGATTCGGTAATAGCGTACGGTTCTTTGAGGTCGGTTACAACAGGCTCTGCAGAAAGCTGCTCAAAACCCAGCTCTCTCATATGGAGAACGTCCTCGGTGAAATCGAGATTATATTTCGTGTAAGTCGCACGAACGTAATAATCCTTGCCGAGCGGCTCACGCGCCTTAACCAGTTTCTGGAACTTCGGCACAATCACATCATAAACGCTCTTGCCGTTGAGGGTCTTGCGTATTCTGTCGGTAACTTCACGTCTGCCGTCAAGGGAAAGCACAACGTTCGACATCTCACGGTTTATGTAATCAATCTTCTCATCATCGAGAAGCACTCCGTTTGTGGTAATTGTGAAGCGAAAAGTTTTTCCATGCTGTTTCTCAACAGAACGAGCATAGTCTACGGTCGCCTTTACGGTATCCCACGCCATAAGCGGCTCACCGCCGAAGAAATCAAGCTCAATAAACTCACGATTGCCCGACTTTTCGATAAGGAAATCAATTGCTTTTCTGCCTGTTTCGGGCGACATAATGCAGCGCTCACCACCGAAATCGCCCGTCTGCGCAAAGCAGTATTCACAGCGCAGGTTGCAGTCGTGCGCAACGTTCAGGCACATTGATTTCACAGGACTCTTAACCATTGTGTTTGAGTACTTTTCGTATTCGTCCTTTGCAAAAAGCGAACCCTCTTTATAAAGCGAATACAGTTCGGAATATGTTTCACGAATATTGCTTTCTGTATAAGCAGGAAACTTCCCGATAAGTTCAGCAGGGCATTCTTCAGACATCGGCGCACAAAGATAATCCAGCATATCATAAGCGCAGTCGTCCAACAGGTGAACGCCGTTGCTGTCGCTGTCGAGAGCGATTTTATATCCCAGTTGTTCGAATTTATGAATCATTTCAATTTTCCTTTATCATTTTATTTTTGCGGCACAGCACAACCGAGTGTTTTCGCCGCCGTTCGGTGCAGTTTTAAATTACCACAAAGCGTGGATATTCTTAGAACTTGTTCTCATAGTCTGAAATGCTTGGATTGCAGTAGAAATTTTGCGATTTTCAAGGCAGTTTTTCGCAGGCATACTGTATGTACGTCAAGAAAAACTAACGCAGAAAAGTGCAAAATTTTCTGCAAGACAAGAGTTGAACGGCTATGAGGACAAGTTCTAACAATAGTTGAAGCAAGAAGCCGTCCGCTTCTTGCTTCTGAGTTATCAGCCCTTAGCTGCGCACTTCTGATTAGCTACGGTGCAGGAAGTCTTGCAAGCAGACTGGCAAGATGACTGGCACTTACCGCAGCCGCCCTTTTCAGCAGTAGCCTTCAGGTTTGCCTTATTGATGGTAACGATATGCTTCAAAAAAACACCCCATTTCTAAAGATTAGTGATAACTGACAAAACAGCACAGCAATTTTGCCATGCAGCTTTCTATATATTATAGCATATTTCAAAATTTTTTTCAAGTACATTTGCACAACAGCAGTTATTTTTTTGTAAAACAGTCTGCACACAGAAGAAATACCTGCTTCATAACATCAAATACATATGTAGCGAGGCTCCGCCCCTTGCGACCCCTTTGTTTCAAAGCTCCATAACCCTATTTTGTTTAAGGCAATACCGCACAATTATTGTCGTATGATTGCGTTGGTGAAATATGACGGTAAATTCATAAGCAAGCCTGCGGCAAAGGCGTCTGCCGTTAATTTTGCGGTGTTGCCTTAAGATTATTTGATAAACAAAATCCCCATCTTCTGATGGGGATAATATTTTCAGATAAAAACGAAATCAAGCCTCATCATCAGTTACGCTTGATGAAAACAGGTCTGATGTTTCGAAAGGAACACTGTCAGATACGACTTTCTCCTCAGCAACTTCAGTATTAGCAGCTTCGGGAACAGAGTCAGCCACTGCCTTTGCAAGAGAAGGCTCGCCTTCTACGTCGATATCTTCTTCAAAATCATAGTCCCAATCATCATCGATATCGTCGTCCTTATCCCACTCGTCGAAATAATCGTCCTCGTTTTCCTTCTCAAGCTTCTTCTTTGTAACATAAGTTGCAGCAGCAATGCCGCCTGCAACAGCCAATGCGCCTACCAAAAAGATACCAAAAGCCTTCATAATAATAATCCTCCTGTAAACAGAAATGCATTTTCAAAATCCACTAATAGTATTATATACCTTTTTCAAAGAAAATGCAATAGCCGCTTTAAAATTTATGCACTCTGCACAAAACCGTCACATATTTCCCGTCATATTCATCAAAATAGAAATAGCAGCAATGGGTGCAGTTTCACAACGAAGTATTCTTTTACCAAGAGAAACCGCCGTAAATCCCATATTTTGCAGTTTTTCAGCCTCTTGGGGTTCAAAACCGCCCTCGCTGCCGATTACTATATCAATATTTTTTTTGAAACTATAAGTTTTAAAAGCTTCACACAGCGGTACTGTCGCACATTCATAGAACAGTATTCCCGTATTATCCACGGAAATAAGATTTTTCAATGCGGAAAAATCCACCGCTTCTCCAACAGTGGGTACTATTCCACGTCCGCATTGCTTTGCGGCTTCAAGAGCGATTTTCTGATAACGCACAAGTTTTTTTGCCATCGACTTTGCGTCCGGACGTGAAACACAGCGCTCGGAAAAGAAAGGTATAATCTCCGCCGCTCCGCACTCTACGGCTTTCTGCACAATAAACTCCATTTTATCGCTTTTGGGCATAGCCTGAAACAGCCGCAGGTGAATAGCAGGCTCTGCTTGATTTTCAGTTTTTTCCAAAATCTTGAAAGAACAGCACCCGGGAGTGCTATCCGTAAGCTGCGCTAAATAATCCATCTTATGTCCATCGCAGAGAACTGCATAATCTCCCGTTCTCATTCTGAGAACAGTAGAAGCGTGCTTTGCGTCATCGCCCTCAATTACAGCGGTATCATCTGAAATATTCTCTGTAAAAAACCTTGGGTATCGCCAACGTTCCTGTTTTAATTCAATACTCATTATCCCTCACCATTCAGATAACTGAAAATCCTCATGCACTCTTTTGTTTAGTCTGCATAACCTGTAAACTATTTGTTATATTTTCCGAGTATTATACAAATTGTTTCAATAATATTTTCCAAACAGCTGAATTTCCTATAGACTCCACAGCAAATCTCAGGCTTTTCCAACAGCAGCGGCAGACTCAACACCTTTTCCTCATCAAGTTGCAATACTTATCCGCCGGATAACCGAACAATTTCAAGCGTAATTTAAATCCGTTCCGTTATATTTTTGCGGTTATATACAATTTGCTATAACAAATCAGTTATAACCATAACTTCCGATATTTCCAAGCAGCCGCTCAACATTCTGTTTCAAGCCGCTGTGTTCGGGTTTTTCAAGCTTCGGGTCAGATTTCAGAATTTGCTCCGATAAAGCGTCTATCTCCGGCAGAATTGCGGAGTTCTCCGCAAGGTCAGCTACTTTCATCGGCAATGCGCCCGACTGTTCCCGTCCGAAAAAGTTTCCGGGACCACGCAGTCGAAGGTCTGTATCAGCAATCTTGTATCCGTCCGTAGTTTCGCACATCGCTCGCATACGCTCTGCGGTATATTCCGACTTATTATCCGTCATCAGTATACAATAACTCTGGTATGATCCTCTGCCGACACGACCCCTGAGCTGATGCAGCTGCGACAATCCGAACTGCTCGGCGTTCTCGATAAGCATTACCACTGCATTCGGCACGTCAACGCCAACTTCGATTACCGTTGTGCTTATAAGCAGCTTCAGCTTATTCAAGCGGAAATCCTCCATCACAGCGTCCTTTTCCGCCGGCTTCATCTTTCCGTAGAGCAGTCCCGTCGGTATCCCTTGGAACTCTCCCGAAGTAAGGAAATTATAATACTCAATCGCACTTTTCTTATCAGAACCCTCATCTTCACCGCTTTCAACACGAGGACACACAATAAAAGCCTGCCGTCCCTCGGCAATGTGTTTCTTGATGAAATTATACACGCGCTGATGAAAAGAGCCGTCTACCGAATATGTCATAACAGGCAGTCTGCCCTTTGGCATCTGATTTACCACAGACACGTCTAGGTCGCCGTACATTATGAGAGCCAGTGTCCGTGGGATAGGCGTTGCGCTCATCGCCACAATATGCGGATTTGTTCCTTGCTCTGCAAGCATGGAGCGTTGCGCCACACCAAAGCGGTGCTGTTCGTCCACAACCACCAGTCCGAGTTTTCCGATAGTAAGCGATTTGTAAATCAGTGCGTGAGTACCCACAAGCACGTTGATTTCACGGTCTTTCGCCTGCTTTCGGACAGCTTTCTTTTCCGAAGCCGTCATACTTCCCGAAAGAACGCCTACTCTTATCCCAAGCGGCTCTAAAAAGCTGCGGAACGTTTCACAGTGCTGCTGTGCAAGCACCTCGGTAGGCGCCATAACAAGCGTCTGAAAGCCGTTTCTAGCCGCAAAGTATGCACAAGCCGCCGCCACAAGCGTCTTACCCGAACCCACATCGCCCTGAACAAGCCTGTTCATCGGATAAAGCCGCTTCATATCCTCAATACAATCGTTCACTGCCCGAAGCTGAGCATTAGTCGGCTCAAATGGGAGCGACCGATAAAACACGTCCATATCCACGTCCGCCATAACCGCACCCGACAGCCGTCTGCCACGGGTTTTAATGGACGCCAAACCAAGCCGCAGCGTCAGAAGTTCCTCGAAAACAAGTCGCCGCCGCGCATTGTGGAACTCCTCCGTTGTTGCAGGGAAATGAATTTTCCGCACTGCTTCGTCCGCTCCCATAAGGGAGTAGTCTTTAATAATATACTGCGGCAGATTTTCAGTGCGCCTTACCATTTCAAGCGCAGATTTTACATTAGCACTTACTATGTTGTTAGATAGTCCTGCGGTCAGGCGGTATTTCGGCAGAAGTCCGCCGTCTTTCGGAGAAATAAACTGCGGCGACATTATCTGCAGTCTGCCGTAATCAAAATTTATCTTTCCGTAAAATAAATACTCCGTTCCCTTCACGAGCTGATCGAAGGTGTATTTCGCATTAAAGAATACCGCCGTAATCTCTCCTACACCATCTGTAAGAAGCGCCTTATACACCTGAATGTTTTTTGCGTAAGCATAACCCGACGGATAGGTTTTGCTCTGAACCGTGGCACGGATAACATAGCTTTCTCCCGACTGCACCTCACGAACGGGTGTAGTCTGCGTGAAATCCACATAATCACGGGGATAAAGTTCAGTAAGCTGCTCAACGGTGTTTACGCCGAGTTTTTTGTAAAGTGCGGCTCTCTTTTCACCAATGCCGTTCAATTGTACAAGTTCCATCTGTCACCGCCTGATGCTGAATACAGCTTACAATTTGTGCATACTGCTTATTCCACTGAAATTATGTAGTAATACACAGGCTGACCGCCGTTTACCAACACAATATCAATATCATCGGAAATTTTTGAACGCAAAGCCTCATAAGCTTCATTAGCGTCATCATCAGGCACGTCCGAACCGTAAATCACAGTGATATAGCTTGATGAAGATGAAATCAGCCTCTTTGTAAGCTTCACGAGTGCCTTTGTAAGGTTCTTTTCCGTAAACGCAACCTTGCCGTTATCCATAGCGAGGATATCGCCCTGCTTAATCTTGTGACCGTCATAGTCGCTGTCACGCACTGCGAATGTTATCTGACCGCTTGCCACATTGTCAATCGACTGCGTCATAGCGGCACCGTTCTCCTTGAAGTCAGCTTCGGGATTATAGTTCATCATAGCAGTAATTCCCTGCGGAATTGTTCTCGTCTGAAGCACGCAGACGTTTCTGTCCGCAAGCTTCACAGCCTGTTCAGCCGCCATAATGATATTCTTGTTGTTTGGAAGAACAAACACATTATGCGCAGGAGTCTGCTCGATAGCCTCAAGGATATCCTCTGTCGACGGGTTCATTGTCTGACCGCCGCGCACGGTAGTATCAACACCGAGATCCTTGAAGAGTGCTTCAATTCCGGAGCCTGCCGCAACAGCCACAAAGCCTGTATCCTTTATAGGCTCAACAGGAGCTTTTCTGTTTGCCTGAACCGCCTTATCAGCCTTGATTACATTGTTGTGCTGCTCACGCATATTTTCAATCTTTACCTTTGTAAGCTCACCGAACAGCAACGCTTCTTCAATCGCCTTTCCGGGATTGTTGGAGTGAACATGAACCTTGATAATATCGTCATCGTCCACTACAACCACGCAGTCGCCGATTGTTTCAAGGAACGCGCGCAAAGCTGATGCGTCCTTGCTGCCGTGCTTCTTTACGATAAACTCGGTGCAGTATGCAAACTTTATCTCCTCTTCCGCTGCTGCAACAGCCGCAGGAGCAGAGGGTTTCGCTTCATCGGCAGCAGATATGATCCTGCCGCCCGACAGTACCTCGTACATACCCTCAAGTATTACTACAAGACCTCTGCCGCCTGCGTCCACAACGCCTGCCTTTTTCAGCACAGGGAGCAGTTCGGGAGTCTTGTTAAGAGAGATTTCGGCTTCTTTAATATATTCCTTCACGAAATCAGCCGCTGACATAGTATCAAGCTTCAGCTTGGCGGTATTTTCGTAAGCTTCACGAGCAACTGTCAGAATTGTACCCTCAGTCGGCTTCATCACAGACTTGTATGCGGCGTCAACACCGATTTTGAAAGCGGCGGACATATCAGCCGCAGTGGCCTCTTCCTTCCCTGCAAGACCCTTTGAAAGTCCTCTGAAAATAAGAGAGAGTATAACGCCCGAATTGCCTCTTGCACCACGCAGCATTGCAGAAGCCGCCTGCTTTGCAACATTGCCGACAGGAACGCCATCAGAAAGATTTGCAAGCTCTGCAGCGGCATTCCTGATCGTCATACTCATATTAGTTCCCGTATCGCCGTCCGGCACAGGGAACACGTTCAGTTCATCAACAGCTTGTTTCTTGTTGGAGATGTTGTTAGCACCCGAAATTATAGCGTCACGCAGGAGTTTTCCTGTTATGTTCATTTTTAATTCCTCACAATTTTTATAATCATAATTCTGAAAATATCAGAAAATCTTTGCCATCAAAGCATTTTAAGCACGGATTGAATCAACAAACACATTGACCTTTTCAACGTCAATTCCTGTGCTTTGCTCAACGGTATAGCCTACCTTGTTTATGATAGAACGCACCACAGCATTCATGTTTACGCCATACATCAAAGAGATATGCAAATCAATAACCAGCTTGTTCTTTACAAACCGCACACTCACTCCGTAAGCGCCTGTTCTTTTATCTTTCGGCGTAAAAGCCGCATAGATAGTTTCTCGTATTCCCGAAACATTCATAGAAACAACTCCGAAACAGCTTGTAACTGTGTTTCCGATAAGTTCGGTAAAATATTCGGGCGATATTGTAATCTTCCCTATTGGATTTTGAAGTGTTACCATATAATCAACCTCCGTTTTGTTAAGGTTTATTTGCTTAAAAATATTATGCCCGACTGAGTGGGTGTTGATACCGCTGTAAAGTATTTCGGGAATTGCCTTGCCGAAGCCGCAGCTGTCTGTCCGTCCGAAAATACACCGAATACAGCCGCACCGCTTCCCGAAAGCTCTGCGCCCAAAGCTCCGCATTCGACAAGCCGCCGTTTTATGCTCTCAATCCGCTCGTCATTATAGAGTATACTGAAAACGTTGTACATTTTCTTTGGAAAGTCATCTTCCGATTTCAGAAAATCTTCCAATCCGCTTCCCACAGCAGCAGGGTTCTCGTCATACGCTCGGTAAGCCGCCTTTGTTTCACAGGAAAAATCGGGCATCACAATAAGAAATACCCGTTTCGGGAACGGCTCTATTCTGCTCATCTGCTCGCCTATCCCACAGCAAAGCCTTGTGCCGCCCGTCATACAGAACGGAACGTCCGCACCCACCGAAGTGCCGATTTCAAGCAGCTTTTCCTCCGACAGCACATTGCCGCACAACCTGTTCAGCGCCAAAAGCACCGCAGCAGCGTCCGCACTGCCGCCGCCCAGACCTGCGCCATGCGGAATGCGCTTGTCAATGTGAATTGCTGTTTGGTATCCTTCACCGACAGCTTCATAAAACCGCTCTGCCGCTTTATAACAGATATTTCCGCCGTCTGTCGGAATAAGCGGATTGGAGCAAGCAACGGAAATTCCGCCGCCCTTTTTTCCTTTTCTTACCGTTATCGTATCCGCAAGGTCAACGCTCTGCATAACCGTTTCCAGCGTGTGATAACCGTCTGCACGTCTGCCTGTGATATCAAGATAAAGATTTATCTTTGCGTTTGCAAGAAGAGATAGCTCGTTTAATTCAGTCAAATCATAACTCCCATCAAGTCTTGTTCAGTTCGTCAAGAAATTCCTTTATTCTTCCCAGTGCAGTTGTGATATGTGGGACAGAATACGCATAGGATACACGCACAAATCCCTCGCCGCTCTCGCCGAACGCAGAACCCGGAACAACCGCCACTTTCTTCTGGGTTACCAGCTTTTCACAGAATTCCGCACTAGAAAGCCCCGTTGACTTTATGCACGGGAAAACATAGAACGCTCCCTCAGGCTCAAAGCAAGTAAGTCCCATATCGTTAAAGCCCTTTACTATCAGACGTCTGCGCATATCGTATTCAGCAACCATACGCTCCACGTCCTCAGAGCATTTTTCAATTGCCGCAATAGCCGCATACTGGCTTACCGTAGGACTCGACATAATGCAGTACTGGTGGAGTTTGAGCATCTGCTTTATAATAGGAGCAGGGCCCGTCACATATCCAAGCCGCCAGCCTGTCATTGCATACGCTTTGGAAAAGCCGCTTACTATAATAGTGCGTTCTCTCATACCATCTATTTCCGCAATAGAAACATGCTTTTCGCCGTTGTAAGTCATTTCAGCGTAAATCTCGTCCGATACCACAATGATATCCGTTCCACGCAGTACTTCTGCGATTGCCTCCAGATCCTCACGGCGCATAACGGCACCAGTTGGATTGTTAGGATACGGCAAAAACAGCATTTTCGTCTTGTCGGTAATCTTCTCTTTCAGCGCCTTTGCCGTCAGACGGAATTTATCCTCCATCTTCGTAACAATCGGAACAGGCGTTCCATGCATCATTGACACAATGGGCGAATAGCAAACAAAGCTGGGTTCGGGTACAAGTACCTCATCGCCATCGTCTATCAAAGCACGCACAGCAAGGTCGATAGCTTCTGAACCGCCCACGGTAATAATAATCTCTTCAAGCGGGTCATATTCCGTGTGAATAAAGCGCTTAAGGTACTCGCAAACCGACTTTCGAAGTTCAATAAGTCCGCGGTTTGCGGTATAGGCGGTTCTTCCCTTTTCAAGAATGTTTATAGCCTCCTTGCGTGCCGCCCACGGAGTTTTAAAGTCGGGTTCGCCTACCGACAAGGAAATAACACCCTCAATCTGCTGAGCTATATCAAAAAATTTTCTTATTCCCGAAGGCTGAATATCCGTAATCCGTTTCGGGATAATTTTATCATAATCCATTGGAAATTTCTCCCTTTAAAGAATATATCGCAGTTCGTCAGCACATTACGGAGAAACCATATCACGGTCATCGCAAATTTCGTAATTGAAAATATGCTTTTTCTCCTTATAGCGTCTGAGAACAAAGTGCGTAGCGGTAGACAGCACGCCGTCAAGGCACGCCAGCCGCTCAGACACAAACAGCGCCACTTTTCTAAGACTTGTGCCTGTGATAGTAACGGATAAATCATAAGCACCCGACATCAGGAACACGCTGTCAACCTCGTCGTATGACATAATCGTGTGCGCAAGGTCGTCAAAGCCCATATCCTTCATCGGAGTTACCTTAATTTCAATGATAGCGGTAACGCCGTTCTCGTCTGCCTTTTCCTCATTGATAATCGCACAGTAACCCATGATAATTCCATCGTGTTCGAGGGCGGCAATCTGGGATTTCACATTTTCTTCGGTTTCACCCAGCATAACCGCAAGCTGAGCGTCAGAGAGTCTGCCGTTCTGACGAAGCAGTTCCAGCAGCTTTGCTTTATTGGTTTCGTTCATCATAAAAAACCTCCGTTCGGAATTAACAAATATCGTCTATCGAACTATATTCAGTATTCCCCAGAAATACAAGGGGGCTTTCCCGAAATCTTCGACAAATAATTTTTGCAATCGAAGTCCTTTTTTATTATTTTATCACAAATTTTTAATTTTGTCTAGGAATAGATTTACTTTTTTCAAATTTTTTAGTATAATAGATAAGAAGCAATAAAAAAATAATGGCTGTGGGCAAAAAATTTAGACATTTTGACCGCAGGAACGGAGGAATTATGAGAGCAGTAGTAGCTGTAATCGGTAAGGACACAGTAGGAATACTCGCCAAAGTGAGTGGTATCTGTGCAGAGTACAAAGCAAATGTTATGGACGTAACCCAGACGATAATGCAGGATTTGTTTGCAATGACCATGCTTATTGATATTGCAAACCTCTCCATTGACTACATTGATTTTGCTGAAAAGCTCAAAAAGACAGGCTCGGACATGGGACTGCAAATTCACGTTATGCACGAAGATATTTTCAATTCAATGCACAAAATCTGACATTCAGGGGGACATATGCTTAACACAGGAGATATACTGGAAACAATAAAGATGATTCAAGAGGAAAATCTTGACATCAGAACCATAACAATGGGAATATCACTGCTTGATTGTATCGGCAGCGACATCAACAGCACCTGCGACAAGATTTACGAAAAGATGATGCGCAAGGCAGAAAATCTTGTAAAGACAGGTGAGGATATTGAAAAGCAGTACGGCATTCCGATAATCAACAAACGTATTTCCGTAACGCCGATTGCTATTGTATCCGCCGCTTCATCGGCACAGGGCGCGAGTCCTGTAAAGTTCGCAAAAACGCTTCAGCGTGTTGCGGAGGGTACGGGAGTAAACTACATCGGCGGATATTCCGCACTTGTGCATAAAGGCTTTTCCGCAGGCGACAAGGAGCTTATCGAGAGCATTCCCGAAGCACTTGCAGAAACCTCCAATGTCTGCTCGTCCGTAAATATCGGCTCAACAAAGGCTGGCATCAATATGGACGCTGTGGCAATGATGGGAAAAATCGTCCGCAGAGCGTCTGAACTCACCGCTGACAACCACTGCTTCGGTGCGGCAAAGATTGTAGTATTCTGCAATGCCCCCGAAGATAACCCCTTTATGGCAGGTGCATTCCACGGTGTCGGCGAATACGACTGTGAAATCAATGTCGGCGTATCGGGACCGGGAGTTGTACGCGCGGCACTTGCAAAACACCCCGAAGCCAACATCGGAGAAATTGCCGATATCATCAAGAAAACAGCGTTCAAGATTACCCGTATGGGTCAGCTCGTGGGAACAGAAGCCTCAAAGCGTCTTGGCGTTCCGTTCGGAATTGTCGACCTTTCTCTTGCGCCTACGCCTGCTGTCGGCGACTCAGTAGCGCACATTCTCGAAGAAATAGGACTTGAAAGCTGCGGTGCACACGGCACAACAGCAGCACTTGCTATGCTCAACGATGCAGTCAAGAAGGGCGGCGTTATGGCGTCAAGCAATGTCGGCGGACTTTCGGGCGCATTTATCCCCGTATCCGAGGACGCAGGCATGATAGACGCTGTGAACAGAGGTTCGCTGTCGCTCGAAAAGCTGGAAGCAATGACAGCTGTCTGCTCCGTTGGACTTGACATGATAGTAGTGCCCGGCGACACGTCAGCCGATACAATTTCCGCAATTATCGCAGACGAAGCGGCAATAGGAATGGTAAACTCCAAGACTACCGCTGTTCGCGTAATTCCCGCAATCGGTATGAATGAAGGCGAAACCCTGGAGTTCGGCGGACTGTTCGGAAGCGGTCCTGTCATGCCAGTGAGCAAATTCTCTTCATCGAAGTTCATTTCCCGCGGCGGCAGAATACCTGCACCGCTCCAGTCGCTCAAAAACTGATTTAGTCAACATAATTTTAAAAAATGCGCCGAAACCGAAAATGGTTTTAGCGCATTTTTTAACAAATAAACAAAGCAGGAAAATATACTGCTCTTTTCCTCAAAACTTTCAGTCGGAAATAATTACATTATATTTTTTCAGCCATTCGTCAATCTGAAGGAAATATGCATAAATCTGCGGTACAGTCATAAGCTGTCCATACCAGTTTTTCGTAAAGGATTTTCCGTTTGTATCAAGCATTTGCGTCAAAGCGTCTGCATTTACAATCTCTGTAAGTCGACAGTTATCGCTTGAAAGAAGCGTTCTGAGCCGCTCCGACAACAACCGCATATAATCGGGATTGTGCGTTTTGGGATAGGGCGATTTTTTCCGCCAGAGTACGTCCTCGGGAAGCAACCCCGTCATAGCGTACCGCACCAGACCCTTTTCTCGGTTATTGTAATCACGGAATTTCAACGGAATGTTATATGCATATTCAACAAGCCGATAATCGCAGAACGGCACTCGCACTTCCAGTCCGTGAGCCATACTCATTCTGTCTTTTCGGTCAAGCAGCGTTGCCATAAAGTACTGCAAATTCAGAATGAACATCTCCCGGGAACGCCGCTGTGTTTTATCCTCACCGTCCAGATAATCCACATCAGCAAGACAGCGTTCGTATAATTCACGCACATAATCCTCCGCTTCGCCTGCCGACAGCGGATTTCTCATCAGTGCGGCTCGTTCAGGGACGCTCACCGTCCACGGAAAACCGTTATAATTCATTACTTCGGGCTTATGATACCATGGATAGCCGCCAAAAATTTCATCGGCGCATTCTCCCGATATCGCAACGGAAAAGTGGTTCTTTATCTCACGGCAGAACAGATACAACGAGCTGTCAACATCTGCCATTCCGGGCAAATCCCTTGCAAAAACTGCGTCATCAAGTGCTTTTGCAAGCTGTGGAGTATCCAGTGTGACTATCGTATGCTCAGATCCGATAAACTCCGCCATTTTATCAACATACGGAGCGTCCTCATCGGGCTGAAACTCTGACGCATGGAAATTATTGTGATTATTTACATAGTCAATCGAAAATGTGTGCAGCCTTTCGCCACGCTTTCTGAACTCATCAGCAGCAATAGCGGAAATCACCGAGCTGTCAAGACCGCCCGACAGAAATGTGCAAATTCCAACATCGCTTACAAGCTGCCGCTTAACTGCGTCAGTTATCAGTTCCCGTACATGAGCAGCAGTTGTTTCAAAATCTTCGCTGTGATTTTGTGCGATAAGCTTCCAGTATCTGCGTATTTTCAGACCCTGCCTGTCGAACCATGCGCAATTCGCCGCTGGAATATCATTTATATCACGGAATACACCATTTCCAACCTCTCTTGCAGGACCTAAAAGCATTATCTGCATTGCCCCTTCTTTTGTCATAACAGGCTTTACCTGTGGGTGAACAAGCAGCGCTTTTATCTCGCTTGCAAACACTATTCCCCCGTCTGTTTCAGAATAAAACAGCGGTTTTACCCCTATTCTGTCACGAGCAAGAAACAGACGTTCATTTACCGTATCCCACACCGCAAACGCAAATATGCCATTGAACATTTCAACACATTTTTCACCATACTCTGCAAAGCATTTCAGCACTACTTCCGTATCCGAATGCCCCACAAACTCATAACCTTTTAGTTGCAGATCACGCCGCAGTTCCTCAGTGTTGTATAGTTCGCCATTATAAACCAGAGTGTACTGTCTAAACGTCATAGGCTGTCTGCCGTTATCGGGATCAATAACGATAAGCCGCCTGTGTGCAAGACACACATTCCGACTTTCGTAAAACCCCTCTGCATCGGGTCCGCGAGGAGTAAGCACCGCACTCATTTTCCTCAGAGTTTCAGAATTTATAGGATTTTTATAACTAATTTCGCCTGCTATTCCGCACATAATATCGCTCCTTTCTGCATTAGTATATGCAGATTTGTGGGATATGTGAGGGGATTCAATAAGGGGCTTGCCCCGTCATTTAACGTGGCCGTACCGAAAGAGTTCGGCACGACCTGCCATTCAGTAGGCGTATCGAACTTCGTTCAGCACTACGAAGTTCGGTTCGCAGGCTTGGGGACATCTTGCCTAAGTTATACATAATATACAAAAACAATATCGCATTTTGTTAATATGCAACAAATCATCAATATATAGCGTTTTAACCTTGACTCCCGACTGCATAATGTGTTATGATGATAAAACTTCCAAAAAAGCACGTTATACTCAACAATATTATGAAGAAAGAAGGTGATTTCAATGCACAATTTAATCTGACAAAGAAAAACGCATTGAAAAGTTGCTGACAACAACAATCCAATGCGTTCCGAAGTCGTGATATAACCACAACCTTAAGCAGTTTAATTATATCACGGCTTCTCTTCTTTGTCTAGTGGCATTTTAACCAATTTTTTAATATCAGAGAGGAGAAGTCTATATGACTAGTCTTGAAATGCGCAAAAATGCGCTTTTTATGCGGAATGAGTTTGATACTGTCGGTAAATGGCAGATTCCGCTTGTAAGAAAACAGGAGCTTGATACAAGTTACATATCTCTTGTAGCATATTCCGATACTCGTACTAATGATAACAAGGAAAACATCAAACGAGGCGTTCACTTTTTCGTTGATGATTACCGCTTTAAAGGGATTTACAATAACCCAGACAAATCATTAGCGAAATTATCACAATATGCTTTTCTGCTCACACCCGATTATTCTACATATTCGGATATGAATTTGTGGAGGAAGATGGAAAGTGTTGCACATAGCCGTTGGGTTGGAGCATACTGGCAGAGCAAGGGTCTTAAAGTAATTCCGACTGTAAGCTGGGGTGACGCAAGAAGCTATGGATTCTGCTTCGACGGAATTGAACAGAATGCTGTTGTTTCGGTCGGAATGATAGGCTGCAAGAAAAATAAACTTGCTTTTATGCGTGGCTATAACGCAATGTTTGAAAAACTCTCACCATCAGCAATTATCTGTTTTGGTAAGCCGTTTAATGAGATGTATGGTAACATTATTGCCGTGGATTATCTTTCTTCAAGAAAGGTGGTGCGCTGATATGGGTGGAAGAGGAACTTTTGCAAGCGGAAATCCCGTGCCGTATTCTTATGAAATAAATTGCGAGTTTGATTTTGCGCCTGACGGTAAATGGGAAGGGGTAAAAATCCTCAAAGGAAGTAACGGAACAGGAAAACATGGTTTACCCGAATCTTCACATTACAGTGAAGCGTATTTAAAATTTAACCCTGACGGAACATTTAGAGAATTGAGATTATATGACAAATCGCATATACTGTATCTTGAAATTGCCTATCACCCTGAAAAGTCAATAACTGGCAATAATCACGAAAATGTCTTGCACTTTCATACCTACGATACAAAGTTTAGCAAAAATAAAACAGGACCTTTCAATCGCTCTGCAGCACAAAAGCTTACAAAAGAAATGGAAGAAAAATACAATAAATATTTAGCGGGGATATTATGTTAGGAGGAAATGTTACGATTTTGTAAATCGTATATATTCAGGGCAGGATACAGTGTTTGTTTTTGAAAAAAATAAATACTGGTTTCAAGGGTACAGTAATGATACGGGAGGTTGGCATATGGAAATTTTCCAAATTGAACCTTCTGAAAACAATGGATATTTATGGACATATGAAGCAACCGATATTGAGCAATGTTTATATGCTTTTGAAAACGCACCAATTTGGAACGGCAAAACATTTTGGGAAATTGAGAATGAGATTGAATGGGTTGACGGATAATCATATAGAATAGTGATATAGCTAAAAGACGTATGGAAACCGTACTTCCGTTTGGCTTCTTATACTACTAAGCGTTTAAGCAAAGGGAAATATTCCTTGAATCTCAATGGTTATTAGTATTAAACAAAATCAGCCGCTCTGTCAAAGAGCGGCTGATTCTAATTATTCCGTTGTCACCGACTTTGCAAGATTTCGTGGCTTGTCGGGGTCAATTCCACGCAGAACGCTTGTATAGTACGCTATCAGCTGCAATGCGCACACGCACGGCAGCGGCACCAGCATATCGTCCGTATCAGCGTCGATAGGCAGCGTAATATCCACTGTTCCGTCCGCAAACTGCGTCCCTTTCCTGCACAAAGCAATTATCTTCGCTCCTCTTGCTTTCACTTCCTCCATATTGGAAATGGTCTTGGGGAGAACATCACTCTGCGTCGCAAGAGTGATTACGGGAATATTATCTTCAATAAGCGAAATCGTTCCATGCTTCAATTCGCCTGCCGCATACGCTTCGGAATGTATATATGTAATTTCTTTCAGCTTCAATGACGCTTCAAGCGACAGCGCATAATCAAAACCTCTGCCGATGAAGAACAGAGTATCCGCATGGACAAGCAGTGACGCTATAAACTGGCATTCGTCCTTGCGAAGAAGTATATCCTCAATAGCTTTTGGCGTATGCGAAAGCTGTTCGCAAAGCCGCTTCATCTCCTGCCCGCTTATTTCCCCTCTTGCATACGCAAAACGAAAAGCAAGCATATACAGTGCCGCAATCTGCACGGAATATGCCTTGGTTGACGCTACCGCAATCTCAGGACCTGCCGTTGTGTGAATGCACATATCCGCTTCCCGCGCGATAACCGAATACTTCACGTTCACAACGGCAAGCGTCTTTGCACCCTTTTGCTTTGCAAGTTCCAATCCTGCTTTAGTATCGGCAGTTTCACCCGACTGTGACACCACGATCACAAGGTCATTTTCGCCAACAATTGGGTTCATATAGCGAAATTCACTTGCTACTTCCACAGTCACAGGAATACGCGCAAGCCTTTCAATCGCATACTTCGCCACAATTCCTGCGTGCATAGCAGTTCCGCAAGCCACAACAAACACTCTCGAAAAGCTGCGCAGCATATCGTCTGTAAGTCCGACATCGGAAAAATCGGGCATTCCGTTCTTTGTGAGATTATCCAGCATCTTTTGAACAACCGACGGCTGCTCGTGGATTTCCTTCAGCATATAGTGTTCATAGCCGCACTTCTGTGCCTGTTCTATATCCCACTCTGCCGTCTGAACATCTTTGTGAATTTCAATCCCGTGTATATCAAACAGCTTTACACCGCCGTTATCCATACAAACTATCTCGTCATCGTCAAGCACGATATATTGTTTGGTATATTTCAAGAAAGCCGGAATATCGCTGCCGATGAAGTATTCGTCCTCGCCCAGTCCCACTATAAGCGGCGATCCGTTTCTTACGGCATACACTCTGTCAGGGAAATCCTTGAACAGTATCCCGAATGCATAGCTTCCGTGAAGTTCCTTTACAGTTTCCATAATAGCTTTAAGAGGGTTGCGCTCGGCATAGTAATAATCCAGCAAGCATGCCACAACCTCGCTGTCCGTCTGACTTATGAACTTGTATCCCTTTTCGGAAAGGAACTCTTTAAGCTCGACATAATTCTCTATAATGCCATTATGTACTATTGTAACCCTGCCGTTGGAGTGAGGGTGAGAATTTATATCTGACGGCTCGCCGTGTGTTGCCCAGCGTGTATGACCTATTCCGCAAAAACCGTGCGGTTTCCCCTCAGCCGCAAGTTTTTCAGACATAGCACGGAGTTTTCCACGGGTTTTGACCGTCCTTATACCGCCGTTTTCAAACACGGCAATTCCTGCACTGTCGTACCCTCTGTATTCCAGTTTTTCAAGCCCGTCCATAAGGACGTCAGAGCATTCTCTTTTACCGATATAGCCTACTATTCCGCACATATCCTTTACCCCCAAGCTAATATTTTCCCGAAGTTTAATTAAAGTTTATTCTTCGCCGTCCTCAAAACCGTTTCTGATATCCTCTGCGTGAGCAGCTTCTATCTTCTTGCTGAACGACAGCATCGGTGCAACGTCAAGGTGACGTATCCGCCTGTCAACATAATTCTTCGTTATCTTTACTACAACAGGCAAAAGCGAAATAACGCCGATAAGGTTCGGCACCATCATAAGTCCGTTGAACGTATCGGAAATATCCCACGCAAGCGAAGAAGTCATAATCGCACCCGAAATAATCATCAGCACGAAAAACACCTTGTAACCCTTTGCCGCTTTCACACCGAACAGATATTCAAATGACTTTGAACCGTAATGCGACCAGCCGATAACTGTTGTAAACGCAAACAGCAGAATTGCAATTGAAACGAAAATGCTTCCAGCAGGACCCATTACATTTTCAAACGCTCTTGCTACAAGCGTTGCGCTGATGTTTTCCAGTTCCGCAACAGTGCTTGCAACCGCACCCGTATCGGGATTTATAACCGCTCCCGTCTGAAGATCAATAACACCGCTCGACAGCACAACCAGAGCCGTCATTGTGCAGACAACCATCGTATCTGCGAAAACCTCGAAAATGCCCCACATACCCTGCTTTACAGGCTCACGGACATTTGAAGCGCTATGTACCATTACGGACGAACCAAGTCCTGCTTCATTCGAGAACACTCCGCGCTTGCAACCCTGAGTAATCACAGTCTTTATAGCAACGCCAGCAGCTCCGCCCACTACTGCCTTGATGCCGAACGCAAACTTGAATATAGCCGCAAAGTACGAGCCGATATCTGTGATATTCGCAAAAATGATTACAAGGCAGCCAATCACATATACAATCGCCATAAACGGCACTACCTTTTCAGCAAAAGCCGCAATTCTCTTGAGTCCGCCGATAATTATAAGACCTGCAATAATCATAAGTACAATGCCGATTATAAGCGACGTCCACTTTACCTCGCCGAACGCATAGCCAAGATTGACGTTCTTTAAAATTGCACTGTCAAGGTTGATAACAATCTTGTTTATCTGCCCCATATTTCCGATGCCGAAGCTTGCCAGTACAGCAAAAATCGAGAACAGAAATGCCAGAACCCGTCCTGCCCACTTGCAGTGCTTGTATCCTCCCAATCCGTCACGCAGATAATACATAGCACCGCCGCTCCATTCGCCCTCGGAGTTCTTGCGTCTGTAATATATCCCCAGCACGTTTTCGCTGAAATTCGTCATCATTCCGAAAAACGCCGCCAGCCACATCCAGAAAACCGCTCCGGGACCGCCCACGCATATTGCGGACGCTACACCTGCGATATTTCCCGTGCCTATCGTAGCGGCAAGAGCCGTACAAAGTGCCTGAAACTGCGACACAGAGCCGTGTTCTTTGTTTTTGCGTGCATTGCTTTTCTTGGAAAACATACCGCCGATGGTGTTCATCCACCATTCTTTAAGGTGTGACACTTGAAAGAACTTTGTTGCAACCGTAAGGATAATTCCTGCACCGATAAGAAGCACAAGTCCCAGATTTGTCCACACGAACGTGTTTATTGCGCCATTCACCTCTGTAAGCCGCTCCATAAAGGACGCAGCTTCACTTGCCAAAACCATTGAATACATAATAAAATCTCTCCGAATTTTTTGTCTGCCGAACTCTTAAATTCAAGCAGCAATAGTTACTTTTAGATTGTAACACATTTCAGACGGTTTTTCAAGGGGAAAAGTGATTTTTCAGCACAAATAACGGATTTTCGTTTGTTTTTTCAGGAAAAATGCGGAAAACTCGCTGCCGCACACCATTTCAAAGCCGTACACAACAGTTTTCCGCACGTTCCGGACAAATTCAATAAGGGGCTTGCCCCGTCAATTGATGCGGCCGTACCGAACGAGTTCGGCACTGGGCGTATCGAACAAGTTCGACACTGCTTTTGCAACCTTGTTCGGCACGACCTGCCATTCAGTAGGGGATACAATCCCATACTGAATGGCA
>CAZTRH010000029.1:0-24153 GCA_964616605.1 uncultured Ruminococcus sp. | reverse complement strand
ACGGGGAGGGGTTGGGGAGGGGAAGCAAAAAAGTTATAAATTTACAATTAAAAAATTGAAAAAAGACTTTGTCTACAGTCTGACTGCCCCTCGTTGTGAGGGGCAGTTTATAAAATAAAATTTCGCTCCACGCATTACTGAACTGCGTGGAGCGTGTTTTATGCTTTTTCTGATAATTCCGCTTTTTCGCTTAATGCTGCTTGTTCGAGCTTTTTCATATTCTTAAATTCGTGAGCAAGCATTGAAATACAAACTATTGCAGCGATGAAGTCAGCTACGGGACCTGTATACAGCAGACCGTCTATCTGGAAAAACAGCGGTAGTATGATAAGCAGCGGAAGGAAGAAGATTATTTGTCTTGTCAGCGACAGGAAAACGCCCTTTATAGGTTTTCCAATTGAAGTGAAGAACGTTGATGTAATCGGCTGAATACAGTTAAGCCATGTGAACAGCAGGAATATACGGAAGAATTTTGCGCCGAATTCGTAGTATATCGGTTCTTCGTCCTTTCCGAACAGCGAGAGTATTTCCACGGGGAATATCATAAACATTGCAAACGCAACAATAGAGATGCCCCCGCCGATCCATAATGCGAGGAAGTAAGACTTGCGCACTCTGCTATAATTGCGCGCGCCGTAATTGTAACTTTCGATAGGCTGCGAGCCTTGTGAAAGACCGATTACGATTGACGTAATAATCATATTTACTTTCATTACAATGCCTGAGCAGGCGAGGGGAATGGATTCGCCGTATATGGACTCTGCACCGTATTTTTTCAGAAGATTGTTCATTACCACCTGAACTATCATCATTGCTATCTGATTGAAGAAAGAAGCCATACCGATGCTTGCAGTGCGCAGGATAATTTTAAGGCGTGGTCTGAAGTGGCTGAGTTTCAGTGGCACTGTTTTAAACTTAAACATATATGCAATTACGATTACAGCAGACACGAACTGACCGATAATTGTTGCAAGAGCAGCACCCTTCATTCCCCAATGCAGTCCCGGCACGAACACTGCGTCAAGTACGGTGTTTATTACTGCGCCCGAAAGGTTGCAGAGCATTGTGATACGAGGTGCGCCGTCTGCTCTGACGAGGTGACCGCCACCCGTAGCGAGTATCAGAAACGGAAATCCGTATGCGCTTATTCTTACATAATCCTGAGCGTAAGGCAGCACATCGTCGGGCGAGCCGAACAGCTTCAGCAGCGGTGTGAGAAAACACAGAGTGATTATCATAAGTACAATGCCGCTTGCCGCAAGTAGTGTAACGGAATTTCCTATAAAGAACGGAGCTTTTTTCTTTTCTCCGCTGCCCATTGCGAGGTTAAAGCAGGAAGCACCGCCTACTCCGAACAGCAGCGCAAGAGCGGTACAGGAGGTTGAGAGCGGGAAAGCTACGTTTGTTGCGGAATTTCCGAGCAAGCCTACTTCCTGTCCGATAAAAAGCTGGTCTACGATGTTATAAAGCGCACTTACCAGCATTCCTATAATGCTTGGTATTGCGAATTTTGTCATCAGCCTGCCCACAGGGGCAGTGCCGAGAATATCCTCCGAATTTGACATCTGTTATTTCCTTTCAAAAAGCACCGTTCCGCATTGTTAAACACGGAACGGAGTAAATTTCTTTATCTGTTCATTTCTGTCTGTGGACCTGTTGAGTTGTGTTCTTCGATTATGCGGTTGATTTCACGCAAATCGGAGGACGGCAGGTCGCCGACAATCGTATTCTTTACCGAGCCTGTAGCGTTGCCGTATCTCAGAGCTGCTTCGCATGAGAGGTCGCTTGAAAGCAGTCCGTAAAGCACGCCCGAAATGTAAGCGTCGCCGCTGCCTATGCGGTCGACTACTTCAATGTTGCGGTAGGGTTCTTCTTCGTAGAACTTGTCTTCCTTTGAACTGTAAATTACAGAACCGAAAGTATGAACCTTGGGACTATGCACAATTCTCTGAGTAGAGCAGATTATTGAAATCGGGTAATCACGGCAGAAGCTCTTCATTATCTCGTAGACATCGCCTGTCTTGCCGAAAGTAAGGCGCGCGGTATCCTCAGAGCAGAAGAAGATGTCGATGTACGGGAGGATTTCTTCAATCGTCTTGCGTGCCTCTTCGCCGCTCCACAGGTTAAGGCGGAAGTTTACGTCAAAGGAAATAAGCGCACCGTTTGCCTTGAAACGCTTTATCATTTCAATAGCGGACTTGCGTGTGTTTTCACTGAGCGCAAGAGTAATGCCTGTTGTATGGAAACAGCGTGTGGATTTGAACATATCTTCACTGTAATCGCCAAGGTCAATGCTGTTTACGGAAGTGTTCTGACGGTCGTAAACGATGCCGGGTTTTCTGGGGTGTGCGCCATATTCGTAGAAGTAAATTCCCAGACGAGAATTTTTATTGGTGTCATATGTAATATAGTCGTCACTCACACCGCCGAAACGAATTCTGTTCTTGACGTACTTGCCGATATCGTTTGCAGGGAGCTTTGTGATGATACCTGTGCGCAGACCAAGCAGAGCAGCGCCCGAAACAACGTTGAGTTCAGCGCCGCCGACCTGCTTGTTGAACACGTCGCAGCTGACAATTCTTTCATTGTTCGGGGGTGACAATCTCAGCAGAAGCTCACCGAATGACAGTAAATCGAATTTTTCCATAATATAATTATCCTCCAAAGGTATTTGATAGCGTCAATGCCGACAATTCAAAATCGTTGCCGGCAGTGTTTATTATGATAAAATAATAAACGCTTATTGTTTATTATACCATATTATTACGAATATTTCAATAGTTTTTTACTGTTTTTTGACCAATTTGCGTATAAATGATATTATTTTTCAGAAAAATTGTCTTAAAAAATTCATTTTTCTCTTTACAGAGAAGTTTTTAAGTAAAAACAAATGACAAAACGGCTGTTTTAGCGTGCGTTTGGAGTGGAATTTTGGTTATTTTGCTGATTGATTTTAAACACTTTTTATAGTATAATTTTAATGGATTTGTGTTGCATTAAATCAGCGATTTAATTTGCCAAAATCCATACCACAATATTTCACGAGAGGGGTACTACTATGAAAAAGAAGATTATGGCACTTGTACTTGCAGCAGCTGCAGCACTCGGTCTGTGCGGATGCAACGAAGAAAAGGAAGTCAGCGGCTGGGACTACATCAAGAATAAGGGCGAGATGATAGTCGGAATTACTTACTTCCAGCCGATGAACTACATTGACGAAAACGGCGTGCTTACAGGCTTTGAAACTGAGTTTACAACAGCTGTATGCGAAAAGCTCGGCGTTACTCCCAAATTTCAGGAAATCAACTGGGATAACAAGGTCTTTGAGCTTGAAGCAAAGACAATTGACGTTATCTGGAACGGTATGACAATCAACGATGACCTTGCAAAGAAGATTATCTTCTCCACACCTTACATCAGAAACAAGCAGGTTGTTGTTATCAATAAGAGCAACGCTGACAAGTATACCGACATTGCGTCTATGGCAAACGCTTCTGTTACTGCTGAGATTGGCTCTGCCGGCGAAACCGCAGTTCTCTCTGACGAAACTCTCAGCAAGTCCTACAACGGCTGCGCCGCTCAGAAGGACGTTCTTATGGAAGTCAAGGCAGGCACAACAGAAATCGGCGTTATCGATTATGTAATGGCTAAGGCTTCTGTTGGCGAAGGCACAAGTTACAGCGACCTTATGATAGTAGAGAGCATTGAGCTTGCTGCTGAGGAATACGCTGTTGGTATCCGACAGAATGATACAGACGTTCAGGAGAAGATAAACGCCGCTATTGACGAGCTTGTCAAGGACGGCACTCTCAAGGCTCTTGCTGAAAAGTATGACCTTGCCGATGTTTACGCTTTCCAGTAAAATAAAATCAAGGATTTTTAAAATATGTCGTTTTTAGAGGTTACAAGGCAGCTTGCTGACGGCTTTATGACAACGCTGCTGATTTTCGCTGTGACGCTTGCGTGCTCACTGCCTATTGGCTTGATACTGACTTTCGGGTCAATGTCAAAAATTCCGCCGATAAAGTGGATTGTAAAAACTTTGATCTGGATTATCCGCGGTACGCCGCTGATGCTTCAGATAATCGTTGTGTTTTACGGTCCGGGACTGATTTTCGGAGCAAAGTCGCTGCCACGTCTTACGGCGGTGCTGATTGCGTTTATTATCAATTACTCCTGTTATTTCTCTGAGATTTACCGCGGAGGAATAGAGAGCATTCCCAAAGGGCAGTACGAAGCGGGACAGGTGCTTGGAATGACGAAATCGCAGGTGTTTTTCAAGGTGATTTTGTTTCAGGTAATAAAGCGCATTGTGCCGCCGATGGGCAACGAGATTATAACGCTTGTAAAGGATACGTCCCTTGCCCGTGTTATTATGGTCGTAGAACTTGTACAGGCTGCACAGCAGATTGTCGCTCAGAAAGCGCTTCTCTGGCCCATGTTCTATATCGCCGCATTTTACTTGTTGTTCTCCGGTATTCTGACAATTCTGCTGAATTATACCGAGAAAAAGCTGAATTATTATTCGGGTTGACGGGAGGATTTATGGCATTTCTTGAAGTAAAGGGAGTACATAAGAGCTTCGGAAAAACAGAAGTCCTTAAAGGAATTGATTTTTCGATGGAAAAGGGCGAAGTGTTGGCGATTATCGGCAGTTCGGGAAGTGGTAAGACAACGCTTTTGCGCTGTCTGAATTTCCTTGAAAAACCCGATTTCGGAACGTTTTTTCTTGGCGGAGAGCAGCTTTTTGACGCAGGCTGCGCTTATTCCGAAAAAGAAAAGCGCGATATGATGCTGCATTTCGGGCTTGTGTTTCAACAGTTCAATCTGTTTCCGCAATATACGGTGCTTAAGAACATCACCCTTGCAAGAGAGCTGCGTGAGCTTTCAAAAAAATCGGGAAAATGGGTGAACAGCGAGCAGAAAAAGCAGCTTGCCGAAGAAATCAAGTGCAACGGAATGGATTTGCTCAGTGCAGTAGGACTTTCCGACAAAGCGGACTCTTACCCATGCAACCTTTCGGGCGGTCAACAGCAGCGAGTTGCGATAGCGAGAGCGTTGGCATTGAGTCCCGATATCCTGTGCTTTGACGAACCGACATCTGCGCTTGATCCCGAACTTACGGGCGAGGTGCTGCGTGTTATACGGGATCTCAAGCAGTCCGACCGCACAATGATTGTTGTTACTCACGAGATGAACTTTGCTCGCGGAGTAGCTGACAAAGTAATCTTTATGGCGGACGGCGTAATCGAAGAACAGGGAACACCCGAACAGGTATTCGGCTCTCCCAGAAGCCTCAGAACAAAGCAGTTCTTAGAAAAGTCGCTCGAAAACATCTGATTATGACATAAAACAATCCCCATTCCTTTCGGAGTGGGGATTTAATTTGCATAAGAATAAAATAAGTGCGGCGCCAATAGACGCCGCACCATTTTTTATTCAAGCTTTGCAATCAATCAAAGATTACTTGTTCTCAAACTCATCTTTGTAAGCCTTGTCGAGTTCAACAAGGTGATCGTACTTGCTCTTGAAGTTCTTGACTGCTCTCTCAAACAGCTTCTCAGCTCTTTCTGGATTAGCACGAACGAGAGAGTTGTAACGTACTTCTCTCATCATGAATGCCTTAGGATCGCCTGTCGGAGCCTTGCTGTCAAGAGTGAACGGAGATTTGCCCTCGTCTGCAAGAGTAGGATTGAAGCGGAACAGATGCCAGTAACCAGCCTCTACAGCTTCCTTTTCTACCTGCTGAGCGATTGTCAGACCGCCCTTGATACCGTGGTTGATACAAGGAGCGTATGCGATAATCAGAGAAGGTCCGTTGTAAGCTTCTGCTTCTGCGATTGCCTTCAGACACTGATTTCTGTCAGCACCCATAGCGATCTGTGCAACGTAGATGTAGCCGTAACTCATTGCGATGCCAGCGAGATCCTTCTTCTTAACGTCCTTACCGCCTGCTGCGAACTGTGCAACTGCACCGATGTTCGTAGCCTTGGAAGCCTGTCCGCCTGTGTTAGAGTAAACCTCAGTATCGAATACGAGGATATTGATGTTCTTGCCGGAAGCGAGAACGTGGTCAAGTCCACCGTAACCGATATCGTATGCCCAACCGTCGCCGCCGAAGATCCACTGGCTCTTCTTGGAGAGATAGTTCTTGGCATTGAGGATTTCCTTTGCCTTGTCGCAGTCGCAAGCCTGCAGAGCAGCTACGAGAGCGTCAGTAGCCTCAGCGTTTGCCTTACCGCAGTCCTTTGTTTCAAAGTACTTGTCGATGAGAGTCTGAACCTCAGGCTTAGCGTCAGCCTTGTATTCTTCAAGCTTCTTCTGAACTCTTGTTCTCAGTGTATCCTGTGCAAGGAACATACCAAGACCAAATTCTGCGTTGTCCTCAAAGAGGGAGTTGCCCCAAGCAGGACCTCTGCCCTTCTTGTTGGTTGTATAAGGAGTAGAAGGCTCAGAACCTGCCCAGATTGACGAACAGCCTGTTGCGTTTGCAATATACATTCTGTCGCCGAAGAGCTGAGTTACGAGCTTTGCGTAAGGAGTTTCACCACAGCCTGCGCAAGCGCCGGAGAACTCAAGCAGCGGCTGCTTGAACTGAGCACCCTTTACTGTGCTGTCCTTGAACTTTTCAACAGCAGCGTCATTTGCGCTGTCATTTGCAACTGCATAATCAAATACAGTCTGCTGATCCATAACAGTTTCAATAGGACTCATAACGAGAGCGTTCTTGCTCTTATCCTTAGCACCTGCAGGGCAGATGTTAGCACAAACGCCGCAGCCTGTGCAGTCGAGTGTGGAGATTGTCATGGTGTACTTCATTCCGGGAAGTCCTGTTGCGTCCTTAACAGGTGTGCCTGCAGGAAGCTTTGCAGCCTGCTCTTCAGTGTAAACGAACGGACGGATAACAGCGTGAGGACATACCATTGCACAGTTGTTACACTGTACGCAGTTCTCAGGAATCCACTTGGGAACGTCAACGGCAATGCCACGCTTCTCGTATGCAGCAGAACCCTGTGGGAATGTACCGTCAGCGATATCAACGAATGTGGAAACAGGGAGCTTGTCGCCGCGCTGAGCGTTTACAGGAACCTGAATGTTGTTTACGAAGTCTACGAGGAACTTGTTGTCGCCCTCGAAGTGGAGCTGCTTAAGCTCGCCTTCGCAGTCTGCCCAAGAAGCAGGAACATCAACCTTGACAACCTCGCCTGCGCCCTTTTCGATAGCTGCATAGTTCATGTTTACAATATCCTCGCCCTTCTTAGCGAATGACTTGTAAGCTGCCTTTTTCATGTAATCGATAGCTTCATCAGCAGGGATAATATTGGCAATCGAGAAGAATGCGGACTGGAGAACGGTATTGGTCTTATTGCCAAGACCGATTTCCTTTGCAACCTTGATTGCGTTGATGATATAGAAGTTTACATTGTTCTTTGCAATGTATGCCTTAACGGGAGCAGGGAGCTTCTCGTCAAGCTCGTCAACTGTCCACTGGCAGTTGAGCAAGAACGAACCGCCGGGGATAACGTCCTGAACCATATCATACTTGTCGATATAGGAGGGGTTATGGCAGGCAACGAAGTTTGCCTTGTTGATGAAGTAGGTAGACTTGATAGGAGTCTTACCGAAACGCAGGTGAGAGATTGTTACGCCGCCCGACTTCTTGGAGTCGTAAGCGAAGTATGCCTGCGCATACATATCGGTGTGGTCGCCGATGATCTTGATGGAGTTCTTGTTTGCACCAACAGTACCGTCTGAGCCAAGTCCCCAGAACTTGCAGCAGGTTGTGCCTTCGGGAGTTGTGTTGGGGTTCTCAACGATCGGCAGAGAGAGGTTGGTAACGTCGTCCTCGATACCGATTGTAAATCTGGGCTTTTCGGTGTTGTTGTAAACAGCGATGATCTGAGCAGGGTTGCAGTCCTTTGAACCGAGTCCGTAGCGACCTGTGTATACAGGAACGTCCTGGAACTTGTTTTCTTTCTTGAGAGCAGCAACAACGTCGAGATACAGAGGCTCACCGAGAGATCCTGGCTCCTTGGTTCTGTCGAGAACAGAAATCTTCTTGACAGTTGCAGGAATAGCCTCAACGAGAGCGGAAGAAACGAACGGTCTGTAAAGTCTTACCTTAACAAGACCAACCTTCTTGCCCTGAGCGAGCATAAAGTCGATTGTTTCCTCGATTGTATCGCATACAGAACCCATAGCAACGATAACCTGCTCTGCGTCAGGAGCGCCATAGTAGTTGAACAGCTTGTAGTTAGTGCCGATTTCAGCATTAACCTTATCCATATACTCTGTTACGATGCCGGGGATAGCTTCATAGTATTTATTGGAAGCCTCGCGAGCCTGGAAGAAGATGTCGGGGTTCTGCGCACTGCCGTGGAGAACAGGCTTCTCAGGATTCAAAGCTCTGTCACGGAATGCCTGAACAGCGTCCATATCAACCATCTTTGCGAGTGTATCGTAATCCCATACTTCAATCTTCTGGATTTCGTGAGATGTACGGAAACCGTCGAAGAAGTGCATGAAAGGAACTCTGCCCTTGATTGTTGCAAGGTGTGCTACTGCGCCGAGGTCCATAACCTCCTGAGGGTTAGTAGAGCAAAGCATTGCATAACCTGTCTGACGGCAAGCGTAGATATCGCTGTGGTCGCCGAAGATTGAAAGAGCGTGAGATGCGAGTGCTCTTGCAGAAACGTGAATAACCGAGGGGAGAAGCTCACCTGCGATCTTGTACATATTCGGAATCATCAGGAGCAGACCCTGAGATGCTGTGTAGGTTGTGGTGAGTGCACCTGCAGAAAGGGATCCGTGAACAGCACCTGCGGCACCTGCCTCGGACTGCATTTCTACAACCTTGACTGTTTCACCGAAGATGTTCTTTCTTCCTGCTGTTGACCATGAGTCTGTTACCTCCGCCATAACGGACGAAGGGGTGATGGGGTAAATTGCTGCGAGATCTGTAAACGCATAAGATACATGACCTGCGGCGTTGTTACCGTCCATCGTAAGCTTTTGTCTTGCCATTGGTTTAATCCTCCTAAAAACATTAAGTGATAATGCTTCAAGGAACTTTTCCCACTCACTAACCTGCACTTGCCATTCAAGTCCGCAAGTCATTGTTCAAAGTCCTTGATATTACACCTTATATTGTACCACAACTCTTTTGATTTTGCAATAGACTTTTCAAAATATTTTTATTTTTTTGAAAAGGTTTACATAAGAGCAGGCTTAAGTGCATTTACATTTTATTCCATAGATAGTGGGAAACCACAGCTGTTGTTTTTTGTTAATTCAGAATAGAACTGCAAGTGTGAAAGATATGTTCTAACTCGTCCGTAAAACGAATAAATTATTCAGAGGTGATTTGATGCGAAGGAAAAAACACAAGGGCAAATGTTATCCGTTTGCGGTGGGAATGCTTGCAGGGTACGCCGCAGCACTGCTTGTAAGCGTGATTTGTGCTTTTATACTGTCGTTTTTTGATGGAGCAGCGAGAACGGCAGGCGCAGCGGCTGTTTTGTCGCTGTCGGTGGGGAGTTATTTCTGCGCAAGGACTGTCGGGGTAATCCATCGCCGAAACGGACTTAAAACAGGTTTTTTGTGCGGAGTAGGGTTTGCGGTTATCCCGATTGTGTTGTCGCTTGTTTTCGGCGAGTTTTCAGGCGGTACAATTGTAATAAAACTTGCAATGTGCGCAGCGTTCGGCACAGTAGGCGGTGTTGCGGGAGTGAATGCCGATGAAAAATAAAGCTGTGAAAATATCGCAAAGCCTCTTTGCGCTTGCGGCAGCGATGGGATTGCTGATTTTTCCGACAGCTGCGTCACAAGCGGTAAGACAATCGGTGGACGACTGTCTTGAAACTGTCGTTCCATCGCTTTTTTCGTTCAGTATTCTGGCAATCTGGCTGCAAAAAAGCGGAGTATACCGCTATTCGCTGCGGTTTCTGACGTTTTTTCTCTCAAAACTGCTGAGAATGGACGAGGAGCTGTGCGCTGTTTTCGTGCTTGCGAACATAGGTGGCTATCCAACGGGAATTAAGCTGCTGTCGGAACTTGTGAAAAGCGGCAGACTATCCGAAAAGGACGCTGGCAGAATGTTGTGCTGCTGTTTCGGAAGCGGACCTTCATTTATAATCGGTATTGTGGGAGTTGGGGTTTTCCATAGTGCAAAAGCAGGACTTGTGCTGTTTGCAGCTTGTTTTGCAAGCTCACTTGTGATGGCTGTTGTAGTAAGGCTGGGCGGTGAGATAAGGCTTTCGGGAAAGAATGCTGTCTGCGGCAAGGAAAATGCCGCACAGTGCTTTGTGTCGTCAGTGTCAGACGGTGCAGGCGTTATGCTGAGCGTGTGTGCTATGATAACGGCCTTTTCGGCGGTAACTGCTTTGCTTGAAAAAGCAGGACTGTTTGCGGCGGCACAGCACTTTGGCGCGAATACGGGAGTGCTGTCGGCTGTGCTTGAGATAACACGGATAAGCAAGGTGGCAGTCACGGAGTATGCAATGCCGCTGTGCGCTGCGCTTCTGAGCTTCGGGGGCGTGTGCGTGCAATTGCAATTGTGCGCTGTCGGAGGGGGCATTCCGCTTTTGCGGCTGTGGCTGTCGCGGATACCTGCAATGATTATTTCCGCTGTGTTGGTTATGCCGTTTAACGGGAAATTTTCAGCTGCCGACGTGCCTGTATCGGCAATTACCGCAAACGTTGAATTTTTTTCGGCAAACAGCATTGTTTCTGCCTGCGTTGTGCTTATGTGCGTTATTGTTATTATCGAAGCGGAAAAGTGCAGATACTGAATATATACAATTTAATAGTAAATAATATTTCCACACGAAAGGGGGAATGAAACGTGTCTGCAAAAATGAAAAAAACACTTGCGGCAGCCTCTGCTCTGCTGTTCAGTCAGACTATTTCCGCTGCGAATGCGTCCGCTGACGCAGTGTGCTTTGTTCTTGGGGAGTATGACGGCAGGATAGCGCTGTTGGAAGAGGGGTCGGCAGAGCCGCTTGCAATTTATGAAACACCGATAGAGTCGCTTTATCCGACTGACGCAGAATTGCTGAGGTCCGGTATTCGCATAGAAAATCCTGCCGAGCTTACAAGACTTATCGAAGATCTGGAAATTGAGTAATTATTTCGGCTGAAAAATTTACAAATCGGGAATGGCGATGTTCCCGATTTTTGTTGAAATGGCTGAAAAAATGCGGATAATTCGATTTTTATAGCCGCAATGTAGAATAAGGGACAAACTGTTGCTTTTCCGTCCATTGAAAAAAGAAAAAGAGTGTTATATAATTTAATTATTGTCGGACGGGTGCGTTGCCTGTTCGGCAAAATAGTATTATGGAAAGGCAGTTAAACTGTGTTGTGAAGAAAAATAATCCTACCGTGCAGTCGTTTTTCCGACGCTTTTTTCAGACGCTGATAACGTGGACGGTTTATTTTCTGTTCCGTCCGAAAATCATATACAAAGACAAGTCGCTGAAAAAGCGGCTTAAGAATATGCCGTGCGTGTTTGTTGCAAATCATACTCACCATTTTGACGGAGCGTTTGTGGGTGCGGTGCTGTGGCGGTATAAGCCGTGGGTTTTAGTCAAGAAGTCGTGGTATGACAAGAAGAATGCCGCCGCTATCCGATGGTGCAGGACTATACCGATTGATCTTGAAGGAATGGACGCCGAGTGGTATGAAAAAGCGACGAAGATTGTAGAAAACGGCGGTTCGCTTATGATATTCCCCGAAGGCGGACTAGCCCGTGAGGGATATATTCAGGATTTCAAGGCAGGAGCGGCTTTGCTGTCGGCAAAGCAGGGCATTCCGATGGTGCCGTGCGCTATTTACGGAACATATTCGCCCGTTTTCGGCATGCGGCAGAAAATCATTATCGGAGAGCCGATTATGAGCGTTTGCCCGAATGATATGCGGTACAGCAAATACGCTGCTGTGCTGGCGGAAAAATCAAAGGAAGCGGTAACAGCGCTTTACGGTGAACTTGTTGAAAAGTACGGCGATTGCGGAACATACAAAGTCAATTACGGCGAAAAAGCCGAATAATATTTTTAAAGTATGAAGGAGAAAAAACAATGAATAACGCTGAAATTTGTGAGAAGATCAAGGGAATGCTGGTTGAGAACCTTAGAATACCCGCTGACGAACTGGAGAACGACTCCGAGCTTTTCGGTGATGATATCGGACTTGATTCTATTGACTCCATCGAGATTATCGCAGGTATTGACAACCTTTTCGGAGTGCAGATGACAGGCGCTGCAAAGGAGCATTTCCAGTCTATCAACACACTTGCAAAGTATGTTGAGGAGCATATGTAATCTCTTGAATGTGAGGGTTTATGGATAACAAAAGAATTGTTATAACAGGTCTTGGCTTGTGCTGTGCGCTCGGCGAGAACGTGAACGAGTGCTGGAACAATGCTATAAACGGTGTTACAGGTATTGACGAGGTGAAATCCATCAATACCGATGGCTGTTATGCGAAAATGGGGGCAGAAGTGAAACTCCCGTCAAAGGAGCTTTCCCACGAGAACTACGACCGCTCATCGCTGCTTTGCATTAAAGCGGCAGGCGAGGCTTTGCAGGACGCAGGCTATGAAGTGACTGCCGATAACGCCGACAGAATAGGTGTTATTGTCGGAAACTGCGTTGGCGGTGCGGCTTCCATTGACAAGTACTATACCGATGAAAACAACGGCGGTGCAGATAAGGCTGATATTCTGAAGATTTCGGCTTCCGCAATTGCGAATAATGTCGCACATCATTTTGGATTGAACGGCACTACCGCAAATATCGTGAATGCGTGTGCGGCAGGTACAATTTCGCTGTCGTATGCAGCGGATCTTATCCGTGCAGGTAAGGCTGACGCATTTGTAGCAGGCGGCTCGGACGCTTTTTCGTCCCTTGCATTTGCAGGATTTCACGCACTTCACGCTCTGGACGAGAACTCTTGTTCTCCGTTCAACAGAAGTTCGGGCATTACGCTCGGCGAGGGCGCAGGCGTTGTGCTTATCGAAAGTTATGAACGCGCTGTGGCTCGTGGAGCGAAGATTTACTGCGAGGTGCTGGGTTCGGGAGTAAGCTCGGACGCTCACCACATCACCGCTCCCCGTCCCGATGGCGAGGGTCAGATGCTTGCAATAAGACGTGCCGTTGAAAATTCGGGACTTGCAAATACAGACCTCGACTATATCAACGCACACGGCACAGGTACGGCAAAGAACGACGAAGCGGAGTTCCTTTCTTTGCACACTTTGTTTGATGAGAACGACCACTTGTCGGTAAGTTCGACTAAATCCATGACGGGTCACTGCCTTGGTGCGGCAGGCTCTATTGAGGCCGTGTTCACTGTAAAGGCAGTCTGCGAAAACATAGTGCCGCCCACAATCGGCTATACCTCGGAAAACCTTGAAACGCTCAGGGAAAAGGCAGGCTCTATTGACTTTGTTCCTAACACAAAGCATGAGAAAACCATCAACTATGCCGCTTCAAACTCTTTTGCATTCGGCGGCAACAATGCGTCTATCATCTTTGCAAAGCAGCCGCACGATATCCCCGACAGAACCAATAATGAGCGCATTTTCGTTACGGGTATCGGAGAATATATGTCGGGCGACAAGCAGCAGATTGATATTCAGTCGGACGATTATAAGAGCCTTGGGATTAAAATGGCTTTTTGGCGCAAGCTGGACAGATTTTCGCAGCTTATGCTGATAAGCGGTATGAGAGCGCTTTCTGACGCTGATATAACTATCACTCCCGAAAACGAGCGTGATATCGGAATTATAATCGGTACGGCTGACGGTCCTCTGACGGAAATCGTAAACTTCCAGAAGGCTGTTATTGAGCAGGGAACAGCAGGCGGTTCTGCGTTTGCATTCCCAAATACTGTGTATAATGCGGCAGGCGGCTATTTCTCGATTTTCGCAGGAATAAAGGGTTACAATGTAACAGACGCAAACAGCACTCAGGCAGGTATCCAGAGCGTATGCTATGCGGCTGACGTTCTGCGTGGCGGCGATGAAAGCATTATGGTTGCGGCAGGCGTGGACGAATACACCGATGTCGAGGAATTTTTCTACGGCAGAAACGGCGTGCTTGACGATAAATTCAGACTTGGCGAGGGTGCGGCTTCGCTTATCCTCGAAACTGAAAAATCCGCTTTGTCACGCAGCTCTAAGAAGTATGCCGAGCTTGTTGGCTGGGCCTCCGCTCACAAGGCTGTTGAATATGGCACGCTTAAAGGCTCTGAGGACGCTTTGAAAAAGGTTGTGCTTGACGCTTGCAAAGCAGCAGGAATTGACGCTTCGGATATCAGCACGGTTTGCGGATTTAAGAACGGCAATGCTGAGGTTGACGGTATTCAGGACAACGTTTTTGCTGAAATATTCGGCGAAAACCGCAATGAAGTGAACCCCAACACCTTTGAGGCGAGAGCCGCAGGCGCTGCAAGACAGGTTACTTACTGTGCGGCAGGTCTTGCCGAGGGCAGACTTGGCGAATATGCGCTGTGCGTTTCATATGGTTCGGGCGGACAGTATTCCGCAGTAGTTCTGAAGAAAGCTTAAAAATTGTGATACCGTACAGGGACAAACGGTTCTTGTACGGTGTTCTTATAAGAGGTTAATATTATGGAAAACAAAGTTGCATTGGTAACGGGTGCGTCAAGAGGAATAGGCTATGCCTGTGCTGTTAAACTCGCAGAATGCGGATATGATATCGCAGTGAATTACGTTTCAAATGACGCTAAGGCGCTGGAAGTTGTTTCTGAAATTCAGAAACTCGGACGGAATGCCATTGCCGTTAAGGCGAATACAGCCGATTTAAAAGCGGTTCAGGATATGTTCCGCACGATACATAAGGAGTTCGGAAGAATTGACGTTCTTGTAAACAACGCAGGAGTAGTCGACGACGCATATCTGCTTATGATAAACGAGGACAGTCTTTCCAGAAGCCTTGACATCAATATCAAGGGATATTTCCACTGTGCGCAGTCCGCCGCTCTGAAGATGATGAAAACAGGCGGCAAGATTATAAACATCTCCTCTGTAAGTTCCGTGCTTGCGGTTGAGGGACAGGGCGTGTATTCCGCTACAAAGGGTGCGGTAAACTCTATGACAGCAACGCTCGCAAAGGAGCTTGCGCCCCGTGGAATTACCGTTAATGCGGTAGCTCCCGGATTTATCGCAACGGAGATGATGGACGGCATTCCCGAAGAGAAAAAGGCTGAGTATATCAAGGCTATTCCCATGGGAAGATATGGAAAAGCCGCAGATGTTGCGAATATGGTGGCGTCAATGTGTTCAGAAGCGTTTGATTACGTCACGGGACAGGTGATAGTGCTTGACGGAGGTCTTTCGTTATGATGAATTTGCTTGAAATCAACAAACGCATAAAGCAGCGCCCTCCATTTCAGATGATAGAGCGTGTGCTGGAACTTGAACCCGATGTTTCCGCTGTCGGAATAAAGAACGTTTCGGTGAACGAGCCTTATTTTGTCGGGCATTTCCCCGATACTCCCATTATGCCGGGTGTGCTGCTGATTGAGTGTGCGGCTCAGCTGTGCAGTCTGGTAATCGCTCCCGAAAATGCTGCGGCGGACGCTGATAAGCTGTATGTTCTGCTGAAAGTGAAAGACTTTAAGTTCGTAAAGCCCGTTATTCCGGGCGATACGCTTACTATCAGCGTAAAATGCACGATGAAAACCGAAGCCGCCTGCGAATTTGACGCAAAGATTACCGTTGACGGAACAGTGAAGGCAAAGGGTACTATGCTGTTTGCGGCAATCGACAAGAGCGCAGTGTACGGATAATCCGGAGGAAGTATGAAGGTACTGGTTATAAACGGCAGTCCCAAGGGCGAGCGTTCAAATACGCTGAATATTGCAAGAGCTTTTGTCAGCGGATTTCCCGAAGATACCGGGATTGAATATGTAACGCTTTCAAAGCTTGATATCAAGCCGTGTCTGGGGTGCTTTTCATGTTGGGGAAAATCCCGTGGAAAATGCGCGATAAACGATGATATGCAGCCGATTTACGGGAAAATATTGGCGGCGGATATCGTGGTGGAGAGTTTTCCGCTGTATTTTTTCGGAATGCCGTCCATGATGAAAGCAATGACCGACCGCTGTCTTGCGTTTATGCAGCCGTATATGGGAAACCGCACCGAGAACGGCACAGAAAGTTTTCATGAGATGCGTGACAATACGCTGCTTGAAAAGAAGCTGGTGGTGATTTCGTCCTGCGGATATGTAGACGACAAGCCTATGTATCCTGCTCTTAAGATGCAGCTTGATCTGATTTGCGGAGAGGGCAAGTACACGGGAATATTCTGTCCGCAAGGGGAACTGTTTGTATCGCCCATGGCGAAGCGGCAGCGAGAGGGGTATCTTTCCGATATCCGAAAGGCAGGAGCGGAGTTTGCAAAAACGCTGTCGCTTTCCGAAGAAACGAAAAAGCGCATTTCCAAGCCGATTTTATCACCCAAAGGCTTTGAAACTATTACAAGTACCCACTGGCAGCAACAAGCGCAATAATAAAGATAAGAGCCTTCTTAAACCAAGGCTCTTTGTCTATTTCAAACATTTTTTTAACCAAATCTTAACCGCAGTATTTCAAATTTCACAAAGATGATTATGCGCTCTTGACAACAGTCCGAAAATGGACTATAATAAATCTTGTGCGAATTGACAGGCTTATTTTAAAAGGAAAGAAGTGAAGCGATGGATATTCAGAATTATCTTCAGCAGCTTGAACAGCAGCTGAAAGAGCAGGACTCGATATATCACGATGTTGCAGTTAAATATAAGCTGTCAGATACTGCGATGTGGATTTTGTATCTGGTATCCGAGAAAAACGGTGGCTACACTCAGCAGGATTTAGTGCGTATGTGTTCGTTCCCGAAGCAGACGATAAACACTGCGCTGAACGGTCTTGTGAAAAACGGTTTTGCACGGCTTGAAGCGGTGCCTAACACGAGAAACAGCAAGAGTATCTTTCTTACCGAAAATGGC
Source organism: uncultured Ruminococcus sp. (assembly GCA_964616605.1). Taxonomy (GTDB): domain Bacteria; phylum Bacillota; class Clostridia; order Oscillospirales; family Ruminococcaceae; genus CAG-115. Next base: position 7,140 of record CAZTRH010000029.1, on the reverse strand, counting down.
GAAACGCTTGTTCGGGGTACTGTCGATAACCTCAAAATCGCTGAAGCCGCAGCATACGGCAATTTCACGGAAGATGAACTAAAAATGTTTCTCGATATCAATTCAAGAATAACGATTTATCTTCGTGCAGAAGTCGAAAAAATGTTAAAAAATAACGGCGGAAACAATGAGTAAAGCAATTCAGCTTTCCGACCATTTCAATTACGGAAGGCTTTTCAGATTTACACTGCCGTCAATAGGAAGTATGGTTCTGGCGTCTGTGTATGGAATAGTAGATGGATTTTTCGTTTCAAACTATGTTGGAAAAACACCGTTTACGGGACTTAACATCATAATGCCGTTTATTATGATGTTAGGCGCAGTGGGAAATATGGTGGGTATAGGCGGTTCTGCTCTTATCGGAAAATACCTTGGTGAGGGCGAGAATGAAAAGGCAAAGGGACTGTTTTCGTTCTTTATCTACTTTATGGGAATTGCAGGACTGATTTTGTGCGGAATTGGAAATATATTCCTGCCTGATATCGCAGTGCTGTTGGGCGCAGAGGACGAAGTTCTGGAGTATGCGATACTGTACGGGCGGATTTGCTTGTTCGGTATTCCGTTCTTATCGCTTCAGTATGCGTTTCAGGCGTTTTTGGTAACATCGGAAAAACCGAAAATCGGCTTGCTGGTTACCATAGCGGCAGGTATTACCAATATGGTTCTGGACGCACTGTTTATAGTAGTGTTCGATATGGGACTTGCAGGTGCTGCGGTAGCGACTGTAATCGGTCAGATCGTGGGAACGGTCGTTCCTGTGATTTTGTTTTCGAGAAAGAAAACCGACTGGATTTTGAAGCTTGGAAAACCGCTGCTTGACTGGAGAGGACTGCTGTTCGCCTGCGGAAACGGTTCGTCAGAGTTCCTTTCTAATATTTCAACATCGCTCGTGGGAATGCTTTATAACGCTCAGCTTCTGGAATATGCAGGAAATGACGGTGTTGCGGCATACGGCGTTATCATGTACGTCAATATGATTTTCATTTCCGTGTTCTTTGGCTTTACAGTGGGAACTTCTCCTGTGTTCAGCTATAACTACGGAGCTTGCAACACAAAGGAACTGAAAAGCCTTTTCAAGAAGTCGTCTACTATAATCGCAGTTTCGGCAATTGCGATGTTCGTGCTTGCGCAAACGCTTGCAAAGCCGCTTGCGATGATTTTCACAAGTTATGATGAAGCGTTGCTTGAGATGACTACTCACGCTTTTTCAATCTACTCGTTCTCGTTCTTGTTCTGCGGAATTGGTATTTTCGGTTCGGCACTGTTTACGGCTATGAACAATGGACTGATTTCGGCTTTGCTGTCGTTTGTGAGAACGGTTATATTCCAGCTTGCGTTTATTTTCACACTGCCGCTTATCTGGCAGCTGGACGGAATTTGGCTTAGTTCTGCACTTGCTGAAGGCTGCGCCGCTGTTGTATCGGTGATTTTCATAATCGCTTATCGGAAGAAATATAAGTATGTTTGAAATCAGTGGCTCGCCTGTTGATTTTGGCACAGTGCGTTCCCAAAGCGGCAGGCTGTGACAGGGGCGTCAAAAAGTATTAAAATTGTAATTAAAAAATATTGAAAAAGACTTTGTCGACAGTCTGCCGCCCACAAAAAAATGTGGGCGGTTCAGATTGTAGACAAACCTCATTTTTGGTGTTAATTTCTCGAAAAAGGGGTTTGGGGGCGTAGCCCCCAAAGAGGTTGCAAGGGGCGTAGCCCCACTACTTATTGCCACCTCCCGTTGGGAGGGGGTTGAAGGTGGGCAGCAAAAAAGTTAAAAATTTAAAATAAAAAAAACTTTGTCGACAGTCTGCCGCCCACAAAAAATGTGGGCGGTTTTTTTATGCTGCAAATTGCGATTGACTTTTTATTTTGTATGTGTTACAATATGCTAAAGGGAACGGTTTGCTAAATTTCATAAAAAAGAGGTGCGGTGTTATGTCTGACGAAATCACAGCAAAGGTAAAATCCGCTGACGAACTTACGCTTACAGACCTTGTAAACGTTGAAATTCTCCAGCAGATACAAGACGCTTTTTCCGAAATGACTGGAATGGCGGCTCTTACAACAGACGCAGAAGGAAACCCTGTGACAAAGGGCAGCAATTTCACAAAATTCTGCACTGAGTACACAAGAAAATCTCCTGTCGGAAAAATCCGCTGCGAAGCCTGCGACAAGCACGGAGCAGAAGTGACGCTGGAAAGCGGCAGCCCCTGCACTTATCATTGCCATGCAGGTCTTGTTGATTTTGCAGCGCCCATTATGGCAAACGGCGTTATGGTGGGAAGCTTTATCGGCGGACAGGTACTCACCGAAAAACCCGACCTTGAGAAATTCCGCAAAATTGCCGAGGAACTTGGCGTGCCGACTGAGGATTATATCAAAGCCGTTGAAAAAGTACGGGTGACTGATAAAGAAACTATTGACAAGGCTGCGCACTCGCTGTATGTAATGGCAAACGTCCTGTCGGATATCGCTTACAAAAGCCACTGCTTATACAAGAATAATATCGAGGTTGAAAAAGCCTCAAATCTGAAAAGCGATTTTCTGGCAAACATGAGTCACGAGATAAGAACGCCGATGAACGCTATTCTGGGAATGGTAGATCTTGCGCTGCGTGAGGAAATGTCGCCTGCGGCAAGGGATTTTATAAAACAGATAAAGGTTTCGGGAAAAAATCTTCTTGTGCTGATAAACGATATTCTGGATTTCTCAAAAATCGAAGCAGGCAAGATGGATATTATCGAAGCCGCATACGAGCCGCTGTCTGTTATAAACGATGTCGCAAATATCGTCAACAACCGCATTGGCACTAAGAATATCGAATTTACGATGGATATTTCTGCCAATCTCCCGAAAAAGCTTATGGGCGACAGTTTCAGAATACATCAGGTGCTGATAAATCTTCTGAATAACGCTGTGAAGTTTACAAAGCAGGGCGAAGTGCATCTGGCGATAGACTGTCTGCCGTGTCCGAACGACCCCGATACAGTCATTCTGAAAGCAGATATTGCCGATACGGGAATAGGTATAAAGAAAGAGGATATTCCAAAGCTGTTTCATTCCTTCGAGCAGCTCGACAGCAAGCGCAACAGAAATATTGAGGGAACGGGTCTGGGTCTTGCGATATCGCAGCAGCTGCTGATGATGATGAACGGAAAAATTTCCGTTGAAAGCGTGTATGAGCAGGGAACAATATTCACGTTCCTGCTGCCGCAGAAAATAATTGACCCTGCGCAGTCGGTGCCGCCGCTTGACGAGACTGCTGAAGCAGCGCTGCTGGTCGGCAGCGAGTATGTGCTAAGACAGCTGTGCTGCGATCTGAATAAAGTCGATGTGGAATATGCGAATGTGGACACAATATCGGATTTTTACGAGAAGAAATACGATTACGTTATCGTTGACGAGGAATGGCTTGGAAAGGAGCTGTTTGAATATCTTCGCACAAATCCGAAAACCGTGTGCATTGCAGTGACAAGCTATACTTACCGCAACACTGTAAGCGATATTCCAAATCTTCGGATTATCAGAAAACCCGTGTACTCATTGAGCCTCTACAACGTTATGGGAATAAGCGAGATGGAACAGAAGGAAGAAGCGTCCGACCTCGGTGCATTCGCGTTTATAGCTCCAGACGCGCATATACTTATCGTAGATGATAATTCCGTCAACCTTGCTGTTGCAAAAGGTCTTATAGAGCCGCTTGAAATGCACGTTGACACGGCAGAAAGCGCACAGACGGCTATTGAAATGCTTAAATGCAAGCCGTATGATTTAATATTTATGGATCATATGATGCCCGAAGTTGACGGAGTGGAAGCAACGCACATTATACGGCGGCTTATGCCGGAGTACGATGATGTGCCGATTATCGCTCTCACGGCGAACGCAATTAACGGCGCAAGAGAAATGTTCATCAAGGAAGGTATGAATGATTTTGTTGCAAAGCCGATTGAGATAACGGATATCACCGACAAACTGCGCAGATGGCTGCCTGCCGGTAAGATTATCGCTGCAAACGGCGAAAAGAGGGAAGTAAAACGTGACAATACTCCGCCGCTGCCCGATACTATTCAAAATCTGAATATCGCAGAAGCGCTCGGACTGCTTGGAAGTCAGTCGCTGTTCCGAAGCGTTCTCAAAGAGTATTACTGCTCGATAGATAAAAAATCTGCTGCTGTCGAAAGGAACTTTTCGGAAAATAAAATCCACGAGTATACTATTGAAGTTCACGCACTGAAGAGCAGTTCTCGTCAGATAGGAGCAGACGAGGTTTCGCTGCTTGCCGCCGAACTGGAAAAAGCAGGTAACGAAAATAATATTCAGTTCATTGAAGAAAACACTCCCGTGATGCTTGAAAAATACCGTCAGTTCAAGACCATTTTGGAACCGCTGTTCCCCGAATGTCAAGCGAAAAAGGAACGCACAACTGCGTCAGCGCAACAAACAGCACAGATGCTTGATAAGATGGAACAGGCTCTGGATAGTTTTGATACTTTGGAAATCGACAAGTGTGTTGAAGAAATGTCGGAGTACGACTATTCGGACGAGTATGCGCAGTATTTCGGCGAGTTGTCGGACGCAGCGGAAATGTGCGACCTTGACCGCTGTGCAGAAGTGATTGAGCAGTGGAGAAACAAGCTGAAATAAAGAAATGCCGCCTTACCATATCGGTAAGGCGGCTGTTTTTTATTGCTGCTTAAGCTCAATATACTTTACAAGAAGTTCCGCTGTGCCGTCAAGACCGAGTTTTGAGGAATTGACTGTTATATCATAGCATCTGGAGTCGCCCCATTTGCCATCGCAATGCGTGTTGTGATAATACTTGCGGCTCTTGTCCTGCTGTTGTATAAAGCTTTTTGCTTTATCTTTGGAGATGTGGTTGATTTCAGCTATACGGCGGATTTTGGCGTCCATATCGCCGAGAATAAATATCTTTATAAGGGACGGGTTTTCACGAAGAACCCAGTCTGCGCATCTGCCGATAACAACAAAACTCTCTCCTGCGTCAGCTTTCGCCCTGAGATAATCAAACTGCATCTGTGCGATTACTTCTTCGGGGGAATTGCTGTATCCGTTTACTGTTCTGGATAAAAAGAAGTTCCTGCCGTTTTCATCGTATTTCTTTAATTCTTTTTCATCGGTGTTTTTGGATTTTGCGATTTCACCGAGAATATTGCTGTCGAGCAGCGGAAGATTAAAATGTTTTGCGAGTTTTGTCGCTATAACATGTCCGCCGCTTCCAAATTCACGTCCGACAGAAATAATAAGCTGTTTTTCCATATGCTGTTCCTCCTTTTCAGATTAACTTGGATTAACACGGCACATTCATCAGAAAATGCCGTGTTATGAAATTCGTTATTACAGTCCCAGAAGCGAGCCGTATCTTACGAAAATGCACACTGTACATACGGCAAGCACGAGAACCGTTGCAGGAGCGCAATATTTAAGGTACTTGCCCCAGCTGACGGGGTGTCCGTTCTTTGCGGCAACAGATGTTCCGACAACGTTTGCGGACGCACCGATAGGAGTTGCGCTGCCGCCGATATCTGTTCCGAGTGACAACGCCCATGCAAGCACTTCTATATTGGTGCTTGTCGTAAGCGAAAGAGTTTTGATAATCGGTATCATTGTCGCTGCAAACGGAATGTTGTCCACAACCGAACTTGCAATAGCAGATACCCAGATGATAATGCAAACCATCAGCAGAGCGTCACCGCCGCTTATCTTTCCAATAAAGTCGGCTACGATAACCAAAACGCCCGTCTGTTCCAGTCCGCCTACTACTACGAACAGTCCTATGAAGAACAAAAGAGTTTTGTAATCGACTTTCTTAAGCAGATTGAGTGCGTTTTTGCCCGAAGCCGCAAGTGTAAGCACAGCAACAAGCGCGCCGATAAACGCAACGGTAAGTCCCGTCTGTGCGTGCGTTACCAGAAGCACTACCGCAATAAGGAAAATCACAATGTTTATAATAAAGCTGCGTTTATCCTTGATAGCGTCCTTGGGATTGGGCAGTTTTGAAACATCGATATTGCCGCCCTGAGCGGATTTTAAATCCTTGCGGAAAACGATAAGGAAATACGGCACTATAACAACAAGCGCAATTCCTGCGATAAGACCTGTGTTTGTGAGGAAGTCCGCAAACGAGAGTCCGAGTGATGTTCCGACTATGATGTTTGGCGGATCGCCGCACATTGTCGCAGAACCGCCGAGGTTTGCACAGAACACTTCCGTCAGTATCATAGGTATCGGGTTGAATTTCAGCAGTGAAGCAAGCTCAACCGTTACTGCTGCGAGGAACAGTATTACCGTGATACTGTCGATGAACATTGAAAGTACCGCAGACATGAGCATAAACGTCACAAACAGTGGAACAATCTTGTATTTAACCGCTTTTGCAAGCGTCATGCACAGCCATCTGAAAAATCCTGAGTGCGCCATGCCCTCGACCATTACCATCATACCTGCTATAAAGATGATAGTAGCCCAGTTTATGCCGCTGGAGCTTTCTTCCGCCCCCTTTGAATACCAGAAATCGGGTGTGACTATGCCTGCGACATTCAGTGTTTCCCAGAATGCGCCGAAGCTCTTCATACAAATTCCGAATACCATAACCATTGTTGCAAGACCGCAGCAAAGCGTTACAATATGCCGTTCTATCTTGTCCATTATTATAAGGACAAACATTATCACGAAAATAAGTACTGCGACAATCTGCGCAATAAGCTCGGATTTGCTGTCGCTCATTTCCATAAACGTCCCGAACAGGAGAAGCACAGTTCCTGCGGCACACAGTCCCATTACAGCTGTTCTTTCGAGTTTGTCCTTTGCAGATAATATGAACATCATTGCAAAAATAACAACGGCAAGTATGCTTGATATTATCATTTCATCAGCCTTCCTTCTTAAATAAGTATTACAACGTTTTCTATTCTATCACAAACTTAATGGATTGTCAAGGCTGATATTTGTTTTTTTGTTAAATCTTTGTCATTTTTGGTGTACAAAATATTTAAAAATATTTGTTGAAAACTACCAAATTTTATGCTTATGCAATAGATGGCGTTCAGTGTTTGAAATGTTGCTGAAATGGTTACAGTTATTATC
>CAZTRH010000028.1:0-24708 GCA_964616605.1 uncultured Ruminococcus sp. | reverse complement strand
ATAATATCTTGATTTACCGTTGAAAGAATTTTTGCGTTGTATAATCTGAGTTTCATATAATCTCCTTTTCATTTACTGGTCTGAAGCAGTTTCCTGAGCCAGTTCAAACATCTTCTCATAATTCAAGGACAGCGTTATTATGTGATTTTTGTCGAAATACTTTGCTCCGTGTTCAAGCTGATACTTGATAAACTTGTTATAATCGAATAGTTTGTCAAGAATTTTATCCTTTGAAATCAGCGCATAACGAACAAAACCCTCATTGATTTTAACCTGTTGCGGATTTATAAAATCGTCATAATTAACAGGAAAAACGCTCTCACAGTTTTCGGTGAACACATAGAAAGCGCCTATCTCGCCTGTCTTTTTCTGTAAAAGTAATGGCTTTGCGTAGTAAACGTCAATATTCTGCTTTTCGTGCAATAATTGCTCATACTCTTTTAAATCCTTGCACACCGCAAATTTCTCTGTCATTTCGTCAGTAAGCCAGAGCGGATATTTTGCAAGCGTCAGAATAAAAGACGGATAGTCTTTATTTTGACAAAATTCGTTTAGCTTATCACAGCTAAAACGAACCATACTACTCTTGTTTTCTTCAAGCATTTTGCAAGTGTATTCCCGTTCTTCCTCAACGCAGTACATTCTCACTTTTCCGAAAAAATGTTCTATCTGCTTTGCCAGTCGGATAAAATCGTTGATTTCTGTTTCGGTTGTGGGGATATTGTACCGCAATCCCAACTCGTTCGGGTTGCTGCCGTCAAAAGAAATTCCCCTGCCTATATGGTTCGGATTGTAAATAATGGCTGTATCACTTTTAAGCTCGTCGTCAAGAATATAAAAATCATTCATATGACCGTAAGCCATACCGCAGCTATTAACAAGCTTTTCAAAATCAAGCTTTTTCTTGAAAAGACCTTTCGGGGTGATTTTCAGCGTGAATGCCATTTTATCCTTTTTTCTGTGTCAAATCGCTTTGCAGGATTTTATAACCGTTATCGCCGCAAAATGTTTTACCGTGAATTTTTCGGGAACAATGCTTTCCAGAAGCGCCATATGCTCGCGCTCAAACTGTGCGGTTTTTTCCTCGGACAGAGAAGCGCCTATTCCCCTGCAAGCCTTTATTCTGCCGTTCCAGCTTTCGCGTGTAAACGGCACGTCAAGCATAAAGGTTTCCGCACTTTCTATGGTAAAATATTCAAGGTAGCACTCAGGAATTTCGGTTTTGTGTACAACCTCGCCCTTGCCGCTCCAGTCGGGATTGTATTTCAGTATCAGCCGTTCGCTTTCTTCAGCAGTTTTGTCCTCAAACGGCAGCCACTCCATAGACAGCGCCGCAAACCGCCCATTGCTTTTCAGAATAGAATACAACAAGGGCGCAAGTTGCTGATGATTGAAATACCAAAAGCACTGGCACGCAAGCACCGTATCAAATGTATTATCCCCGAATGGTAGCCGTTCTGCGGGATAGCACAAAAAGTCGATATCCATACCGCGCTGCTGTGCGAGAAGCTTCGCCTGCTCAATCTGATTTTCGGAGATATCTGCGCCTGTAAAATGTACTCCTGTATCATAGAGCGCAAGTGGAAGAACGCCCGTCCCCGTACCTATATCAAGCACCCTGCTGCCGCTTTTGCAAAGCCCCAAAGTCTTAATCCTATCGTAAAATTCCGTGGGGTAAATATTGCGGAATTTTGCATAATCATTCGATGTTCTTCCCCAGTCAAACGGTTTTCCGTTGTCAATATAGTTGTTAGTCATAATCTTACCTCTCAAAAAGCCTCGCAAGGCTTTCTGTATAAGGCTTGCGAGCAATTCCTCTTTCAGTGACGATGGCGGTGATAAGTTCTGCTTCCGTTACATCAAATGCAGGGTTATAGCACTTTACATTATCGGGAGCAACAGGCTTTTCAAAGAATTTCGACTTTATTTCATCATCGGGACGTTCCTCAATCACGATTTTGCTTCCGTCCTCACAATTGAAATCAATCGTAGAACTCGGACAGAACACATACAACGGTATTCCGTGATACTTTGCGTTGATAGCCACAGAACGTGTACCGATTTTATTTGCAGTATCGCCATTTGCGGCCACTCGGTCACAGCCTACAAAGCACGCTTGAATTTTTCCTTGCTTCATCAGAAGAGAAGCTGCATTGTCACAAATAAGTGTAACATCTACGCCTGCATTGCAGAGTTCAAAACTGGTAAGTCTTGCTCCCTGAAGCAAAGGACGTGTTTCATCGCAGTAAACGTGAAAATCAAGACCACGCTCCGCACCAAGCAGAATACTGCCAAGCCCCGTTCCGTATTCAGACGCTGCAAGTGCGCCTGCGTTACAATGAGTAAGTATTCCATCACCGCTTTTTATAAGTGTCAGACCATATTCAGAGATTGCCTTACACATTGCGGCGTCCTCTTCGTAAATGGCGCAGCACTCGTCATACATTCGTGGCAGAGCCGACTGTTTGTCCGAGTTGCCTGCCCAGAATAGCACACGCTTTACAGCATGAGAAAGATTTACCGCAGTCGGACGTGATGTGATGAAATAATCGCCGAGTTTTCGCAGCTCTGACGGGAAACTTTCATCATCGGGGAGTTGCTGAGCCGCAACATACATACCAAAAGCAGCCGCAATGCCGATTGCAGGCGCACCTCGCACTTTTAATGTGCAGATAGCGTCATAAACCTGTTCTGCTGTAGTCAGCTTTAAACATTTAATTTCATTAGGCAAGAGGGTCTGGTCGATAATCTCGACAGCCCTCTTATCCTCTGAAAGTCTTACTGTAAAAATCTTTTCCATATCAGTTGAAATATACCAGTTCGCTGTCTGCTTTTCCAGTTGCAAGTACAGTATCCGCAAGAATAACGGGACCTGTTCCTTTATAACAAGCCTGTTTTTCAGCGACTACTTTGCCTGTTACCTCTACCCAGTCGCCGTCCTTCCACTTTGCCTCATCGGGAGATTTGACAAGAATACCGACAACTTGAATATCATCTGCACAGCAAGTCATAGCACGGCGTGAAATAACAAAATATCCCTTAGGGACGTTCTTTGCACGGAACACCATTCCACGAACGTGAACGTTCTTATCCTTATAACGCTTTGCATTGCTCATGATATCGATATACCACAATCCGAAATCATCATGAACGACTTCAATCGGATCTCCATTGACATCAAACGGCATTTCATCATCGCCTTGAAATCCCTGCTCTACTGTGCCGTCAACGTATTCAAACATCATATCAATACGTGGGTTTAGTGCCTTAACTGCCCTGCGAAGGCGTTTCTTGTCAACCTTTCCCGGTTCACAGCGATTGAAAATCACAATATCAGCAACAGCAATATTATCAGACAGAAGCTGACGCATATTGTTCATATACATATCGAATGTATCGTGATTTACGAACATAAAAATCTGATAGAAAATCCAGTTCTGTGGAGCTTTTTCAGCCATATCTCTCAGACTCCACATTCCGTTGTACTCAAGCATTACTCTGGAAGGTTTGTGCTTCTTTATAAGGGCCGTGAGATTTTCGGGATTGAAGTCCTCTTCATTCTCGATATACTCCACAACGGACTTTGACGCTTTAATTATCCGCTCGTCAAACTCCACTTCCCCCTGTTCGCAGGCAATTACAAGGGTTTTCTCTCCCTTGCTGAATTCCTTATCATTCAGAGTTTCAAGAATAAACGAAGTTTTTCCGCTTTCAAGAAATCCTGTCATCAAATAAACGGGTACGTCCATTTTTTACTCCTCATCAAACGCCAAACAATACCTTAATCTTATTTTCTACAAGCTTTGAGCCGATAACACACATTCTGCCTGTTACGTCAGCAGCACCTGTTCTTACCTCAAATTCCTCGGGTACAAAATCAAAGTGATACCACACTCCATCGCCTTGTACAATTCCTTTTGCACGCAGAACAGTTCCAAACTCCTCGCCTGAAAGCTTGCTAAGTGCATTCTCAAGTTGTTCTTTCGTAAACTTGTTGGCTGTTTCTATGCCAATTGAAGTGAATACCTCATCTGCATGATGGTGGTGATGGTGATGCTCGTGATCGTGATGGTGTCCGTGGCAACACTCGTGTTCATCATCGTCATGGTCGTGATGGTGTCCATGGCAGCACTCGTGTTCATCATCGTCATGGTCGTGATGGTGTCCATGGCAGCATTCGTGTTCATCATCGTCATGGTCGTGATGGTGTCCATGGCAGCATTCGTGTTCATCGTCGTCATCATGGTCATGATGGTGTCCGCACACAGGGCAAACGTCTTTGAGCAAATCATCAGCGAATTTGTTTTCTGTTTCCATAGCTGCAAGAATTTGTTCGCCGCTGATATCGTCCCAGTTCGTTGTAACGATGGTAGCGTGCTCGTTAAGTTCACGGAGCATTGCAATAGCCTCGTTCAGCTTTTCTTCAGAAAGCTTCTGTGAACGGCTGAGAACAATTGTCTTTGCAGTTTCAACCTGATTTTTATAGAACTCGCCGAAGTTCTTCATATACATCTTTATTTTAGATGCGTCAACAACAGTTGTGTAACTGTTAAGCACAATCTTATCGCTGTTGATATCCATGACAGCCTTTATTACGTCTGAGAGTTTGCCGACTCCGGACGGTTCAATCAGAAGTCTATCCGGAGCATACTGCTCAAGCACCTTTTCCAGTGCTTTTCCAAAATCTCCCACAAGAGAGCAGCAGATGCAGCCCTGATTCATTTCAGTAACTTCAATGCCGGCTTCTTTCATAAAACCGCCGTCAATGCCAATTTCACCAAATTCGTTCTCAATAAGCACCAGTTTTTCTTTATCATAGCCTTCCTTCAGCAGCTTCTTGATAAGCGTTGTTTTACCTGCACCAAGAAATCCCGAAAAAACGTCAATTTTTGTCATTTTAAAATCCTTCTTTCTATTGTTGGTTATAAAACCTTTACTATATATTGTACCACATTTTTTTCTGCTAGTCAATATCTTAAAAATAAAAAGTCCCACGCAATGCATGGGACCAAATATTGTAAATCATTAGATATGTTCATTGAGATAGTTAATCAGTGAACCGATCTGAGGCTTAGAGAACTGTGCGTCTGCGCCAACACTATTGCCCTTAGCACGCATCTGCTCATTGATAAGCGATGAGAAGAGATATACAGGTATCTTATGCAGAACTTTATCATCTTTAATCAGCTTTGTGAGGTGATGACCGTCCATCTGTGGCATTTCAATGTCGCTGATAAGGCAGGAAATATGATCGGTAATATCACCTTTCAGTTCCTTATGACCACTGATGTATTCCCAAGCGTCTTTACCATTATCAAAAGATACAACGTTCTTATATCCCGACTCAGCAAGGGTACTCTGAATAAGCTTGTTAAGAAAAGGCGAATCTTCAGCAATGACAATATGCTTGTCAGCTTTGCTTTCATCAACCATAGAAGCACCACTGGCGTCTATAACAGCGGAACGATTGATGTCAGAAACAATCTTCTCAAAATCAAGAATAAGAATAATCCTGTCTTTGAGTTTCGCAATGCCTGTCGAAACATTACTTGAACCATCACCGGAAATTTTCGGCGGCTTTTCTATATCTTCCCAAGAAATTCTCTGAATTCCCTTGACTGATGTAACGTGGAAGCCAACGCTCATCTGGTTAAAATTGCAAATAATCAACAAATCGTGCTGCGTATCAGTACTTTCTTTATGAAGAACTTTATGTAAATCAATAACTGAAATTACAGTATCACGAGGCGTAAACACACCTTCAAGTTCCGGAGGAGAATCAGGGACGGGAACCATCGGCTGATAGTTCATGATTTCTATAACTTTGGCAATATTGATGCCAAAGCTCTGCTCACCTACCATAAATTCAAGGACTTCCAGTTCATTAGTACCGCTTTCAAGGAGAATATTATTTTCCATATCAAACGCTCCTTACAATTTATTCCTCTTAGTAATCACTAAAACAGCAAATCACTAACTTGTGATTATATTATACTACATTATTTCCAAAAAATCAAGAGATTTTCAATAAAATTTGGGGATTTTTTTATTTTTTTCAAAATTCTCCTTGACAATATAGGGGTGATGTGGTAAAATAAAATAAAAAAGGGAGGTTATGTTATGGAAATGTCAATAGCAGCAGCTTCTATGTCTATGGCTCAGGCGAATATTCAGCAGGCGGTATCAGTTTCTATGCTGAAGAATACAATGGAAGCGTCAGAAGCGTCTATGTCAAAAATTATTGATATGATGGATAGTATGCCTTCTCCCGATGGCAGAGGACAACTTCTTGATGTTCGTGCCTAACTGACATTTGCAGTAAAGATAAAATGCCGGACTCTATGAAACAGTCCGGCATTTTTATATTCAGCTGTGTTTAGAATTTTTGTGATCAATAGTACTTGTAACCTGTACTGCATTGGTTATTGTTGTCACAGTAAAAACCAATGCCCTGTTTTATATTGTTATTCAGCGCCTCTGAAATACAATCCTCTTGTAAGCTTATCTTTTGGCTTCCCGTTTTTCATATACATATTATAAATTGGAGCTAATTCAGTTTCTGTTGTAAACTTCAGAATGCAAAAATCAAAGCTTTGCATTACTTCACGCTTATCACTCATTATAAGAACATCGGGATTTAGCACTTCAACGCTGTTGCCGCCGCAAAGAACTTCAAGTCTGTTTCCTCTTCGATCACTTATTGTTCCGCCACAGCTCTCCCCTTCTCCGAATATTGTTTTTTTGCCGCAAGGGTTACCGTTTGCAATTGGACATCTTCTCATAAGCATAAGCGGAATTTTTCCGTATGCCAGCAATCCTTTAGGGACAGGCGAATTTATAGCAGCCAGAATATCATGCTTTCCTTCAATTGAAACAGTTATATCGGAAAAACCAAAATCCTTGCATAATTGTGCTGATCTTGAATTCAAGATATTCATTCTATACCCGCCGAATATTTCAAATCCCATTTCACTTAGCAATTGAGCGTGTGCAAGAGTTTGTGCCATCGCTTTGCGGAACCCGATTTCCTTCAGAACAGCGAGTCGTTTTTTCACATCATTCTCGCATCCGGTCAAAATCATAGGAGGAATAATAACGACACGTTCTCTATCAATATCATCTCTTACGAGTCCCATAGGACAATATATCAGTTCAAAACCAAGTTCAAGCGCTTGATTAAGCTGTAATTCAGTATGCACTTCCGCACGGAGTTTCAGAGGTTTCTGATTGTTGGATACACACCCGATTTGATTAGAAAAAGCATTTATAGCATAGTGCGGTGTGTTTTTTTTCAAAACAAGAGCAGCCATTTTCTCACAAACATCACGCCGAAGTCCGTTAAGAACTGACGCTGAAACATACAAGCCGCTTTCTACATGAGCAACAATTTTTCCCGATATGAACTGCGTTCCGCCAAGTTTTCCCATTCTATCAGAAACTGACGCTTCATCAAGCGGTTTTCCGCTTGCAATTTCAGGCTTGCTTTCTGAAACGATTTCAACAGTTCCGTAAATAGTTTCAGCTGTAATTTTTATTGGATTGTTAAGAGATATTTCCGCGGAAATATCTAATTGTATCCGTGGAAATTCCGATTTATACAGTTCTTTCATTCCTACAAGAGCCTTTGAGGAATTTACAACATCTTCTTTTTCACGGATACCGTTCATATCCATCATCGATCCGTTGAAATAGCTGTCTGTAAGCCCGCCTCTGGAAAAGACGTTACTTAACCGCTCTGTATTGTAAGTACTCCCTGATAAAGCATTTCTGCAAGCGTCAACAGCACAGGCAACGTACTCGGGACGCTTCATTCTGCCTTCTATCTTAAAACTTGCGATTTCCCCGAGTTCACTAAGATGTGATATTAAAGACTGGTCTTTAAGAGAAATAACGTTATGCCTGTCGCCACATGAAAAATCAAGCCTGCAAGGTTGTGCGCAGAGTCCTCGGTTTCCGCTTCTGCCGCCGAAAACACTGCTCATGTAGCACTGACCGCTTACGCTCACGCATAACGCACCATGCACGAATACTTCAAGTTCAGCGGTTGTGTTATCGGCAATCTCTTTGATCTCAGCACCCGACAGTTCTCTGCCGATAACCACTCTGCTATACCCCAGCTTTTCAGCAGCCTTTACACCGCAGACGCTGTTTAACGTCATCTGTGTTGATGCGTGAACAGGAAGCTGAGGAGCAATGTCATGAATGATTTGCGCAGCACCCAAATCCTGAATTATCAAAGCGTCAACGCCGCATTCAGCCGCAGTTTTAACACAATCAGCGAAATCATCAAATTCACTGTCGTAAATAAGCGTATTTAAAGCAACGTAAACTTTAACGCCACGCTTATGACACTCTTTTACAGCAGCTTCCAGTTCTTCATCAGAAAAATTTTCGGCGTTTTTTCTCGCCGAAAATTTTTTCATTCCTATGTAAACTGCGTCTGTGCCTGAATTTAAAGCGGCAAAAAGTGTTTCATAGCTGCCGCAAGGAGCTAATACTTCATTCATAATGTAAGCTGACCGTCCTCCAGCATCTCTTTGAGCTGTTTGTCAAGCGACATATTTGTTTTCTTAAGCGCTTTGATCTCCTTTGAAAGTTCGCTGTTTTTAGAAGAAAGCTCGCCTACTTCCTTCTTTAGCTCAAAAATTTCTTTAATCTTTTCTTCACTGTTATCAGTCTGCTTCAAAGCGATGTTTTCGCTCTCAATCTGAGAATACTTAACTTTTAAATCGTCCAGTTCTGTCGAAACTACAAGATACTTTTCCTCTGACTCAGAAAGCAATTTGTTTTTGTTTTCACACTCAGTAGTTTTCTCCGCTAGCTCTGCTTTTAGTTTTGTTTGCTCAGTGGTATCTGTGGCTTTCTTTTCAAGTTCGGCAGCATTCTGTTCAGCTTTTTTGAGTTTATCCGAAAGTTCATCAATACGCTTTTTGTTATCATTTAACGTCTTTGTCAAATGCTCGTTTGCAGCTTTCAATGTGTTGCGCTCTGTTTCAAGAGTTCCTGCACGCTTGCGTTCCTGGTGCAGCATTTCCTCGTTCTTTTCAGCTCCGGAAAGCTTTTGGGAAAGATGCTTGTTTTCTTCGGAGATTGCAGAAAATTTTGTTTGCTCTTTCTCAAGTGACGAAATTTTCTTGGTGTTGGCATCAATTTCTTTGTTTAGTTTATCAATAGTTGCTATTTTATCCTTTTCGGACTGTGTCAATAAAGCGTTTGATTTTTCAAGATTTTCAAATTTTTTCTTTAAATCGGACAGCTCTTTTTCACTTTTAGCTTTTGCCTCAGCATCTTTTTTCAAATTCTCAACAAGGTTTGAAAGATTTGCGTTTTTTTCCAAAAGTTCCAGCTTCGCTTTTTCAAGCTCGGCAGTGTCTTTTGCAGATTTCTTCAGAACAGCGTTTTCTTCAGTAAGGGTTTTGTTTTCTTCAGCTTTTTTTTCAGCGTTTTCTTCCAATGTTCTCAGACGATTTATCTCTCCTGTAAGAGAAACGCAATCTGACTTTAATTCCTCATACTGCGTAAAGCATTCAAGGGCAGCGAAAATTGCAGCTTGCTCTTTATCCTTGACGGCTTCGTTAGAGCAATATTCAGAAATTTTCTCGTCAAGATTTTTTGCAGCTTCAAGTAACTGCTTTGCATTATCAGTTTTCAGACGATAATTTTTTCCACGAATTGTAATTGTTACTATTTCGTTAAGCATCTGTAAATTTCCTTTCAGGATATAATCGCTGTTTCTTCCGCAACGGCGAAACAATCATTAACTTATATTATATAACAAATTCTCTTGTTTTTCAAGTACAAACAGCCATAAAAAATGTCTGAAAAATATTCAAGTCCGATTTTTGTTACGTTGCACAAAAATCGGACTTGAATAATCGCATTTGTTGTGAGGTATTACCGATTGGAAAGCCGTAATAAAACGGTTTTTAAATCAATCTTCCGTAACGTGCTTCATAACGCTCATATACGCAGGGCGGATAATTCTGCTTGCTGTGGACAGTTCCTCTATGCGGTGCGCACTCCAGCCTACAATGCGTGCAATGGCAAATATTGCCGTGTACAGTTCCTGCGGAATACCGAGCATTTCATATACAAATCCGCTGTAAAAATCGACGTTGGGGCTTACCCCCTTCATAATTTTGCGTTTTTGAGCGATAAGAACAGGGGCTGCGGCTTCAATATTCTCATAGAGCTTTAAATCGTCCTCGCGATGCTTTGCGATTGCAAGTTCTTCAACGTAAGATCTGAAAATCCTCTCTCGTGGGTCAGACAGTGAATATACAGCGTGTCCCATTCCGTAAATAAGTCCTTTGTGGTCGAATGCTTCTCCTGCAAGTATTTTTGCAAGATAGTTGCTGACTTCATCATAATCGGTGATGTCTTTTACGTTTTCACGGATATTAGCCATCATTTCCATTACTTTGATGTTTGCGCCTCCATGCTTAGGACCTTTAAGCGAAGACATAGCGGCTGCAATGGTCGAGTAAGTATCGGAACCCGATGAAGTGACAACACGGGTTGTAAAAGTCGAATTGTTTCCGCCGCCGTGTTCCATGTGAAGAAGTAGCGCAACATCAAGTACTTTCGCTTCAAGGTGTGTAAACTTTTTATTCGGACGGAGCATCATCAGAAGATTTTCGGCAGTAGAAAGTTTTGGATCGGGACGATGAATATACATACTTTCATCGTTGACATAGTGATTATAGGCATGATATCCATAAGCTGCCAGCATCGGGAACTGTGCAACAAGAAGAATACACTGGTAAATACTATCGGAAAGTTTTCCCGACAAAGCAGTGTCGTCATAAGACGCAAGCGTCAGAATACTTCTGGTCATAGAGTTCATAATATCTTTGCTTGGTGCTTTCATTATGACATCGCGGGTGAAGTTGGAAGGCAGGCTTCTGCATTCTCCCAGCGTTTTCTTGAATTCCTGTTCTTGTTTGATATTGGGCATTTCTCCGAATATAAGAAGATAAGCGGCTTTTTCAAAGGTAAAACCGTCTGCCCCTCCCATTTTTGCAAGATCTTTTATGTTATAACCACGATACCACAACTCTCCGTCACAAGGTGTTTTCTTTCCATCAATGTCTTTAAAAGATATGATTTCTGAAATTGTAGTAAGTCCTGTAAGAACACCTTTACCGTTTATATCACGCAATCCACGGTTTACTCCGTATTTGCTGTAAAGTTCATCTTCAATAGCGTCGTTTTTTATACAAAGACTTTCCTGCTTTTTTGCATACTCTCTTGCGACTTCAATCATTAGCATTTACCTCCGATTTTTCATAATTCTTAACTCAGATGCCGTATGCTTGAACTAATCGGTTAAGCACTGTACTAGTTCAGCGTACTGTAATCTATTTTAAATTATAACGCATATTTTAAAAAAAATCAAGTCCTGTTGTAAAAAATTCACAAATTTTTCATCTATAAAGACTTGACTTGATCTGAAAAAAGCTATATACTGTTCTTGAATTCCATCTTATTAAAATATGGAGGCTCTATGACATACACAAATTCTGACACAGGATTATCAGACGATGAAGTTAAAATCAGGAAACAAAATACTCGGTGCAACAACGACTCCTCCTCAAAAACAAAACACATTTATGAAATAATTCTTGAAAATAGCTTTACCCTTTTTAATCTGATTAACATTATTCTTGGAATTATGGTAATCTCTGTAAAGAGTTACAGAAATACACTGTTCCTCGGAGTTATGTTTTGCAATCTTGCAATCGGCATTATTCAGGAAATACGTGCAAAAACAGCTGTTGATAAACTTTCTGTTATCTCCGAACCGATTGTACAGGTGATAAGAAACGGAAAAAAATTAGAAATATCCGATAATGAACTGGTGACTGGCGATATAATGCTTTTGCATTCGGGTACGCAGATATGTGCGGACGGGATAGTTATTGAGGGCGAATGCGAGGTCAACGAAAGCTTACTGACAGGCGAAAGCGAAAATGTTTCAAAATCTCATGGTTCTGTGCTGTATTCGGGAAGCTTCGTTTCTTCGGGTTATGTAAAAGCACAGGTTACAAAAGTTGGCGAACAGTCTTTTTCTGGTCGGATTACAGGCAGCCGCAGACACAAAAAACCAACTTCTGATATGATGCAGGCTATAAACAGAATAATAAAATTTGTATCGTATATAATCGTTCCGTTTGGTGCAATTATGTTTGTGAAAGAAATGATTTTGCTGAAGCAGCCGCTGGAGGAATGCGTTACAAGCACTACCGCTGCTCTTATAGGAATGATTCCGGAGGGTCTTGTTCTGCTTACAAGTATTGCTCTTGCGGTAAGTACAATACGACTTTCACGGCAAAACGCTCTGTGCCGTGATTTATACTGCGCTGAGCATCTTGCAAGGACTGATGTCCTGTGTATTGATAAAACAGGAACGCTGACGCAAGGAACTTTGGAGGTAGCGGAATTTGTTATCCTTGATGATGACTTTGATATCACTACCGCTCTTTCGGCTTTTTCGTCGGTTTTTCCGGACTGCAATTCAACTCTTGATGCGTTAAAGTCTTATTTTGGAGAACGTGTCGGTATCGCTGCAAGGAGAATAATTCCATTTTCATCTGACAGAAAGTTCAGCGCTGCTGAAATTGATGGTTTGGGAACGCTTGCCCTTGGCGCCTGTGAATTTCTGACACTTGATAATCAACAGCAAACAGAAGACCAATGCAGAAAGTTGTCAAAAAAAGGATATCGCACAGTAGTGTTTGCGCAATCAGATAATCCAATCAATGGTAAAGATCAGCCTTCAGATTTACTGGCAAAAGCAGTTGTTGGGATTAAGGACACTATACGAATGAATGCGGAAAAAACGCTTGAATACTTCTATTCGCAGAATGTAGATGTAAAGATTATCAGTGGTGATGGGCTGGATACTGTTGTTAATACAGCTCTTCAAGTCAATCTGAGCAATGCCCGCAACGCTATAGATATGTCTGAAATTCCCGATGAGATGATTTCGGAGATTTGCGATAAATACACTGTTTTTTGCAGGGCAACACCCGAACAAAAGCAAAAGATTATCAAGTCACTGAAAGCGGGAGGTCACAAAGTGGCAATGACAGGTGACGGTATAAATGATGTTCTTGCGCTTCGTGAATGCGACTGTTCCATTACTTTGCGTTCGGGCAGTGATGCTGCAAGAGCTGTTTCAAAGATAGTGCTTACAAATTCAGATTTTGGTTCTCTGCCATCTGTTGTAGCTGAGGGACGACGCTGTATAAACAACATTCAGCGTTCAGCGTCACTGTTCCTTACTAAAACTGTCTTTTCTGTTATATTATCGGGTATTTACCTTTTTCTCCCGATAAACTATCCTTTGGTACCAATTCAATTGACGCTAATAAGTGCGCTTGCTATCGGGATACCGTCGTTTCTTCTGGCTTTTGAACCGAATTTTAATCAAGTAAAAGGCGATTTTTTGAAAAGCGTTATGATGAAAGCTGTCCCGGGTGGAGCTGTCGGAGCGTTGGGAGTAGCTATGCTTAATGTTTTTGGGTTATTTTTTGATTTTACGGCTGATAATATTTCAACCATGTCTGTGGTTATTACGGCAACAGCACTTTTCAGTTCGCTGTGGAATGCTTGCAAACCTTTGAACAAAAAGCGGCTGCTTATGTTTTGTATTTTGTTAGCATTTTTTGCTGCTGTATCAATAATCTTCCATAATCTCTTCTGCCTTTCACCATTATCATTTCAAAATTCAGTAATTTGCTTCATTATTGCAATTACTGTTGTTTTTATTCAACTGATTGTAAGGAAGATTATGCCGTCTTGCTGAAATAAGCCTTGAAAAATATGCTGAAATGTGTTATAATAACTATTATAAAGGCACTGAATAGAATTGCCGTAAATTGAAAAGGACATTTTGCGTTATATCCGTCTGATGGCGGTAAATTATTAAAAAATTCGGTGGTAATATGAATTATACTTTAAATATTGGTCAATGGAACAGCGTCTTTGCTGTTCCATCAAGTGTAGTAGACAAGTACATTAAGCTTGCAAGCGGCAATTCTCTTAAGTTGCTGTTGTTCTTACTGCGGCATGGCGGAGAAACATACTCAGCTGAGCGGCTAAGAACAGAACTTGGTTTTGTAGAGTATGGAGAACTGGAGGACGCAGCACTGTTTTGGGTTCAGAGAAATATTATATCGTTTTCTAATGGTGAAGATGGGTGGTTTGACGCTGCACCTGAGAGAGCAGAAGTTTCGCAGAATATGCCGATTACCGAGAGAACTGTTTTGGATTATGCCGACAATCCGGAAAATTTGAAACAGGACACAGCTGAAAATACCGGTTCGGTTGTTTCACAAACCCCGACTGCGACCTCTTTTTCGAAACAACAGTCTAAAATCATTCCCATAACTGTCAGCTCTGGAGAAGTAGCACGCAGAATTAAAGAGGACAGTTCTGTAAGAGCTTTGTTTGAAGAGGCTGAGAAATTGTATGGTAAAGCGCTTCGTCAGCGAGAAACCGGTACTGTTTTATCACTTGTAGATCATTATGATTTACCTGTTGCTGTTGCTATGATGCTTTTACAGTATTGCTCAAAGGTGAAAAAAATGACTCCGCATTATATTCTTTCGGTTGCTGCGGAATGGTATCAGAATGGGATTGTTACCGTTGAAGCCGCTGACTCAAGAATACGCTCAATGGAAAAACAGAACAATATAGAGGCGCATATTCACGAAGCTTTGCAAATGACGGTTGCATTGACACCTGGTCAGACAACTTACATAAATAAGTGGGTTAATGAGTGGGGCTTTTCTGAGGAAATGATTATTCTTGCCATCAATATGACAGTGGAACAAATTGGTAACCCTAAATTTTCATATGTAAATAAAATACTTGAAAATTGGAAATCAGATAATATCTCAACAGAGCAGCAAGTGAATAATAAACAAAAAACATATTCTTCCGGTAAAAATGCTTCTGCTGATACGCAATCATCGTTTGATATGGACGATGTTATGAATATGATTAAAAACAGATATAATGAAGGGTAGGTGATTGTATGCCGTTTAATAAGAAATATTTTGAGATTGCGCAGGAGCGGCTTGCAATACGCAGAATGCATAACAAGCAAATTCAAGAGGAAAGAAGTTCGGAGGTTTATGCGAAAATTCCTCAGTACGCTGATCTTGAATGTCAGTTGTCGTCTACAATGACCAGGATAATTGCATCTATCGCAGAACACAGAGATAATTCTAAAGAGCTTGTGAGGCAGGCTATTGAGGACAATAACGCTGTTCAGCGCCGAATGACGCAGCTTCTTATCAACAACGGCTTCCCTGCCGATTATCTGGATCCGATATACACTTGCTCCGTTTGCAAAGATAAAGGAACAGACGGTGAAAAATGGTGCGAGTGCTTTAAGAAGATACTTTATAAAGTGGCTGCGGAACAGATAAATGCATCTTCTCCCCTTAAATTGTGCGAGTTTGGCTCGTTCAGATTGGATTTGTATTCTGACAAGCCTGACGCAGACATGAAAAAGACGCAGCGCCAGATTATGCAAGATAATTTTAACGAGTGTTTTTCCTATGCTGAAAATTTCAGCGGTAAAGGAAAGAGTATTCTGATGATGGGTAACACGGGATTGGGAAAAACGCATCTTTCTCTTGCAATTGCAAACAAGGTGATACAGCGTGGGTTTTGCGTTGTTTATGGCTCTGTTCCCGAGCTTTTGCGAAAACTCGACAACGAACAGTTCGGAAAAGCTGAAGGCGACACTATGGGGTTGCTTGTAGAATGCGATTTGCTTATTCTTGACGATTTAGGAGCGGAGAACAGTACTGATCGTGCGGTATCGCTGCTTTATGAAATTATCAATGCACGTCAAAACAGAAATGCGCCTCTCATAGTAAATACCAATCTTGATATGAGTGGAATACAAAAACGTTATCAGGATAGACTATGGTCAAGATTATTCAGTATGAGAGTGCTGCTGTTTTACGGAACCGATAATAGGATTAAATTATCGCAGTTGAGGAAAGACGGCTGATTATTAACAAAATCAACCAAATGATATGGAGGTATAACAATGGCAAAACGCAGAATTGGAATTCTTACAAGTGGCGGTGACTGCCCCGGACTTAACGCTACCATTCGTGGCGTTGCAAAAGCTACCTACGAAGCATTCGGTGATGATAACGTTGAAATCATAGGTATCCACGATGGCTATCACGGGCTTATCCATGGAGATTATAAAGAAATGACTCCTTCTGATTTTTCGGGAATACTCACTCAGGGGGGAACCATTCTTGGCACAAAGCGCACTCCATACAAGATGATGCAGATTATAGGCAATGATAATATCGATAAAGTTAAAGAAATGAAAGACACATACAAACGGCTGAAACTGGATTGTCTTTTTACACTTGGCGGCAATGGCACACACAAAACCGCAAATATGTTGTCTGAAGAAGGACTGAACGTTATAGGTTTGCCTAAAACCATTGATAACGACATTTTCGGTACGGACGTAACATTTGGCTTTCATTCAGCGGTAGATATAGGCACTGAGGTTATTGACCGTATCCATACAACGGCTAATTCACACAGTCGTATTATGTTTATTGAAATAATGGGAAATAAGGCAGGCTGGCTTACGCTGTACAGCGGTCTTGCGGGAGGCGCAGATATTATTCTTATCCCCGAAATTCCGTTTGATCCCGATAAAGTTGCAAAAGCTTGCATGAAGCGTGCAGAAGCAGGAAAAGACTTTTCGATTGTTGCGATTGCGGAAGGCGCATTCGATATTGAAGAAGCTAAATTGAAGAAAAAAGAACGTGCTAAACTTCGCTCAGAGCGTGGTGAAGTCACAGCCACTTCAAGGGTGTGTAAGTATGTCGGCGATGTCACAGGACTGGAAACAAGGACAGTAGTTCCCGGGCATATCCTGCGCGGAGGTTCTCCTTCGGCATATGACCGTATCCTTGCAACGCAGTTTGGAGCTCACGCGGCATATCTTCTTAAAATTGAGAAATTTGGAAGAACGGTTGCGATGGTTGATGGGAAAATTACCGAAAACCGGTTATCAGATGTTGCGATGAAAACAAAACTTGTAAGTGAAGATAACCAGCTTGTAAAAACCGCCCGCGATATCGGAATATCCTTCGGCGATTAAAACTTAAAGCGACTGATTTTTCGGTCGCTTTTTTTACAGATGTAATTTGAAAAACGCTCCCGAATTTACGGTATTAAACCGTAAAAACTGGGAGCGTTTTATATTACGATAACAGTCTTGCTTGAGAGAATGTTTTATTTTTTGCAGCCGCAGTCAGAAATCTGTTCCTGATAGTAATTAAGCAGTTCGCCAAATCTCTGAAAATGGACTACTTCCCTTTCACGCAGAAATTTGATAACTTCGTTGACGTCGGGATCATCACTCAGACGAAGTATATTGTCGTATGTAGCACGAGCTTTCTGTTCAGCAGCCAGATTTTCAACGAGGTCGGCTATGGGATCTGCTTTCGATTGAAGATATGCTGCAGAAAATGGAACTCCTGCCGCACTTGCAGGATAAACAGCATTAGCATGGTCAACGTAGTAAGCAGCATTTCCATATTTGTCAAAACTCTTGGCACCTTCCCCGTCTGTAAGCTGACCTACTATGCTTCCTATTATTTCTAAATGCGCCAGTTCTTCGGTACCAATATCTGTGAGCAGCGCTTTTCCTTTATTATCGGGCATTGTGAAACGCTGAGAAAGATATCGCAAAGAAGCACCCAATTCGCCATCAGGACCGCCATACTGCGAAAGAATTATACCTGCAAGATGAGGATTTTTGTTTTTTATGCAAACAGGTATTTGTGTTCTTTTTTCAAAAATAAACATACTGTCCCCTCCTTAGCTTAATGGCGGAAAAGTTCCGTCAGTCCAGTCCCAGCAGCCGTTTTCTCCCGCACTGTAAGCAGTAAGCGGATAAAAACTGTCTTCAAATGCCGCTTTGCATGCCTTTGATTGTCGAACTGCTTCGCGGAACATTTCCAGTGCCTTTGTATCATTCGGGTGAGTATCGAGATACAATTTAAGGTCAGTTGCAAAGAAATCTGCTTCCATAATAGCACGCATCAATTCTTCGCAAGAGGTGCTTGGGGCAGAGCAGCTGATAGGCTTGACGCTGGGCATGGAATTACGCATATTGTTTGTTTGTCTGAAATTCATATTATTTCCCATTATAAAGCCCCCTTTCATATTCATCAATTGTAATATCCAGTTCGGGGAAAATAGTACCAGCGCAAATGGCTTTGTTCGGTGAATACACCTTATCCATTATCTGGTCTGGCACATAAGCATAGCCTACATGCTTGTATGACTTCATCATATCCATAACAAATATCAGTTCCTTTCTATGAGAATGCGGTGTCGTCTTTGTAGTTTATGCGGTATTGGCAAAAAATGTGATATTAAAAAATCTGTTGGCATATATTAGTACAAGCACAACGTTATCATAGCTAAAGACGAGAGGTATATTATGGGCGAAAAGAAATATGTTAAAAACACAATAATACTCTTTTTATCAATGACTGTAACAAAAGTTGTCGGAGCGTTATTCAAGATACCGCTTGCGAACTTGCTAGGCGGAACCGGTATGGGGTATTTCTCATCGGCTTATGGATTGTATTCTCCAATATTTGCTCTGACAGCAGCAGGTATTCCTACTGTTATGATGAGAACAACAGCACGCTATGTCGCAGTTGGAAAATCTTGTTATGCTGCGGCAGTCAGGAAATACGCTTTAATTATTTTTACGTTAATTGGCTTTGTCGGAAGTTGTGCGGTTGTTCTGTTTGCAAAATCGTTCGCAAGATATATCGCCTGCTCGCCGCAAAGCACAACTGCTTTAATATGTATTTCACCAGCGGTAACATTCTGCAGCGCTGCTTCCGTACTTAGAGGTTATAGAGAGGGCTTGTCTGACATTATACCGGGCGCTGCCGCTTCTGTTGCCGAGGCGGTTTCAAGAGCTGTGTTCGGACTGGCTCTATCGTATTCGGTTATCTATTACGCACGTTATCGTTTTCAAAACGGACTTCAGGTTTTTGGAATTACTGCGTCCACAGAGCAGCAGGCATACGAAGCTGCTCTTCCCTATGCAGCTGCTGGGGCTATACTTGCGGTCAGCATCAGTGAATTATTCGGTTTGATTTCGCTTGTTCTTAGCGAAAAACATATTAAGAAAAACAGAGGAGAGTGTTCTTTGCCTCCACGCAACGAATTAAGTGTAAGAAAAATAGTTTCCGAACTACTTAAGGACGCAGTTCCTATTGCAGCGTCAGCACTTGTTATGAATTTTGTTTCGTTTGTGGATCTTATTACAGTTACCCGTGCAATTTCTGAGTCCATAGCATCAAATCCTAATTACTATTCAGAGAAGTTTTCTTCTGTTCTTCAGAACTGCGGAGGATTAGAAGGTTTGCCGAATTTTATGTATGGCAGTTATACGGGAATAGCAATGTCATTGTTTATGCTTATTCCCTCATTTGCAGGAATGACTGAGCGAACAGCAGCACCTGAGATTGCAGCAGCCTATGAACGCCGCAATATAAAAACATTGTCAGATAAAATATCAATGCTGTTTCGCTCGTGTGCATTGATAGCTTGTCCGGCCTGTTTCGGAGCAGCAGCACTTGCAAAACCGATACTTGAAATGCTGTACAGAACAAGAATAGCAGAAGTGTCTGTTTGTCTTAATTCATTTTATATTTTATGCTTTGGCGGTCTTTTTATGGTTCTTTCATCGGCAATGTTCGGGATTTTTCAGGCAATAGGAAAACCACATATTCCGTTGATTATGATGAGCGGTTCTGTTCTGATAAAGTTTTTGCTTAATCCAATCCTTATTTCAGTTCCCTGCCTGAATATCAGCGGAGCAACTTTATCAAGTATAGTGGGATATTTCTTTATGACAGTGTGTGGTATGATTTATCTGAATAAAGTTGTACCGCAAAAGGTGAGCTTCTTGTCCCCTGTTGCAAAACCAATTGTATTTGGAGCATTATGCGCAGTTGTGGCATATGTGGTTTACAATATTCTTGATAATCATATTAACAGTGTGTTGAACGTATTGTTTTCAACAATAGCAGGCGTTTTTGTTTATGTAATATTACTAATTTTAAGTGTTGTTTTTGGTGCAAGTGGCATAATATCTGAAAAAAAAGAAAAAATTTTGAAAAAACCCCTTGCAAAAAGCCGAGAAATAGGTTAATATAAATGTGTAGCATTCATTTTGAAAGGTGCGTGGAAGTATTGGCAGGGGGTAACTCCATCAAAGATATAAATGTTAGCTCCGGGGAAAATATACGGAATGAGAGTGACAACGAGTTCCGGTTTAAGGACCGATACACCATTGATGACCTGTTGGAAATAATGAAGATACTCCGCTCGGAAAATGGGTGTCCTTGGGATAAGGTTCAAACGCATGAAAGCATACGCACGGATCTTATAGAGGAAGCCTACGAGGTCTGTGAAGGAATAGATAATGGTGATCCTGAAATACTCCGTGAGGAGCTTGGCGATTTACTGTTACAGATTACGTTTCATTCGCAGATAGAAAAAGAAGTCGGAAATTTTGATTTCAGCGATGTGTGCAATGACATTTGTAAAAAGCTGATTTACAGACATCCTCATGTCTTTGGCAACGTTTCGGCAGAAACTGAAGACGAGGTACTTAAAAACTGGGATGCTCTGAAAAAAGCCAGCAAGAAACAGGAGAGTTATACGGATACACTCAATAGCATTCCCAAGACTTTTCCGGCTCTGCTTAGGGGCGAGAAGGTTTGCAGGCGTGCTCAAAGAGCAGGATTTCCAATAGACGATCCATCTGAATGTATAAATAGAATAAAAAGCGGATTGGATAAGTTGAGTAATGATCCTTGTGATATTGCACAAAATCAACATATACTAGGGCAATTGCTCTTGAATTTTTGTAATTTGAACAGAATTTATAAAAATGATGGAGAAAAAGCCTTGACATATTCAACTAATCAGTTTATAATTGATTTTGGAGCGTTTGAAAGCGGTGTTATAAGTGAAGGAACATCGTTGGACAAGCTCTCTGAAGAAAAACTGATGGATATAGCTGATAAGCTGTTGGCAATCGAAAATAAATAATCGGGTCGGTTGCCGATATATTTTTTGATTTTAACGGTGATCGGACCGTTAGATATAATATTTTGGAGGTTTTTATAACTATGACAAAGGCAGAATTGGTAGCAGCAGTAGCTGAGAAGTCTGAAATGACAAAGAAGCAGTCTGAAGCTGCAGTAAAAGCGGTTATTGATACAATAACAGAGACACTTGCTAAGGGTGAGTCTATTCAGCTCGTTGGTTTTGGTACTTTCGAGGTAAGAGATCGTGCAGCAAGAACAGGTATCAATCCCCGTACAAAGGAAACAATTGACATTCCGGCTACAAAGGTTCCTGCATTCAAGGCTGGTAGAGCTCTCAAGGATTCTGTAAGCAAGTAATTCTTTTGGGATTGCGATTTAAAATTCGATGATTAGCGACGGGAAATCTCGTCGCTTTTCTATTGGAGGTTAAGTATGAGATTAGATAAATATTTAAAGGTATCCAGACTGATTAAAAGAAGAACGGTAGCTAATGAAGCATGTGACGCTGAAAAAGTTCTTGTAAACGGAAAGCCGGCAAGAGCGTCTTATGATATTAAAACCGGCGACATTATCGAAATAATCATTGGCAAACCACTTAAAGTGAGAGTACTTGATGTTAAAGACGTTATTAAAAAAGATGATGCTGCATCATTATACGAGGTTGTGTGAAAGACAATCAAGCTTGCATCAGGTCTTTATTGTTTTGAAATTATTTTAATTATTTGTAATAATCCCCTGCTCTTAGGAATAATATTCTAAGGACAGGGGGTGTTTTTATGCAGGAAATACGTTCTCACAACATTATAGTTGAAGGAAGAAAAAACGTAAGAGTATCCGGTGTAAATGACATAGACAGTTTTACTGAAAGCAAAATAATATTAAGTACAGTTATGGGCGAGTTGGTTATCAAAGGTGAAGATCTTCACGTTATCTCATTGAATTCAGATAATGGAGATTTTTCCATGAGCGGCAGCGTAAATTCATTTATGTATTCAAGAAACAGTGTTTTGGACGGTCCTATAAAAAAACTATTTAGGTAAAGAGGAGATTAAAAATGTTTGTTTCCATACCAGATTGCTTTATGATTTCTTTTTGTATGGGTCTGATATTTGGTGCTGTGTACGAAGTGCTGCGAATTATCAGAATATTGCTGCCTTTCAAAGCAATAATATTTATATGCGATATTATTTTTTTTATAGTTTCTGCTAATGCTGTTATGTCTTTATCAGAATTTCTTGGAAGCTATATTCGCATTTACACGATAATTGGTTATGGAGCGGGAATTTTCACTTATATTGTCACAATAGGAAGATTACTCAATGCAGCAGAAAATGTCGCATCAAAAGTCTGGCGAAGGAGTTTAAAGAAAATCGGGACTGTTCTGGGAAATCTTATTTCAAAACCGTTTAGGGAAATTGCACATAAAATAAAATCAATCATTGTTAAAAATGCTGAATATCTGACAGATAATCAAAAAAATGCTGATATGCTCTTGAAATTCCATAACGAAATGATGTATAATGAAAAAAGATTAGAAAAAAATGGGGGAAAAGCCAATGTCATTAAAGCAAGTGTCCGTAAAGACATCAGGTCGTCATAAACTTGTGCATCTGCTTGCAGGCATTGCGCTGTCTGTAGTTGCAGTGTATGTTGTTTATTCAATTGTGAATGACAGTATTGATATCCGTGAAAATCAGCTCAGGTATGAAGAATTAAAAGCGCAGACAGAGTCTGTTGAAGAAGAAAACAGTCAAATTCAGTCATACCTTGAAGATGATGAATACCTTGATAAGTATATTGAAGATATGGCAAGGAACAAGTTTGATTTTGCAAATTCTAACGAGCGGATATATTATGTTATCCCTGCTTCTGCGGAATAATTTGACAGCCTCATTGCAATGAGGCTGTTTTTTATCTTTTTTAGAAATAAGGTGTATTATGAGATCTGTTGCAAAACTTCTGAAGAAAATGTTTAATCGTACTACTATATGCATTATAGGTATACTTGTGCAAGTTGCATACCTGGTAAGCATTTTCTGGACTCTGGGAACTTTATTTACTTATTCGTATGTAATTTTTACCATAGCAGGTGTTCTTATATCTCTTTACATAATGAACTCTGATATTAACCCGTCTTATAAAATTGCGTGGATTGTTCCTATTCTTGTTTTCCCGATATTTGGAGTTATGTTATATGTTTGCTTTGGCAATAGACACTCAAGTGACAGGCTGCGCAAAGCTATGGAAAAGTATAGTCGTGAGGAACGTCTTGTGCTTCAACAGGAAAAATCATTGGTTGATACTATAAAATCCGATGAAAGTGATGCCGTAAAGCAAGTAAGCTACATTTATTCGTATGGTGGCTACCCTGTTTACACGAACACTCAGACATATTATTTTGATTTAGGCGAAGTAAAATTTGCTGCTTTGATTGAAGAACTTGAAAAAGCAAAACGTTTTATTTTCCTTGAATATTTCATTGTTCAAGAAGGCAAAATGTGGGATACTATTCTTGAAATTCTGGAGCGAAAAGTTAATGAAGGCGTTGATGTAAGAGTTATATACGATGATATAGGCTGCCTTTTTACACTGCCTTCTAAATACTATCTTACGCTTGAAAAGAAAGGAATAAAATGTAAAGTATTCAATCGCTTTAAACCTGTCTGGAGTGCAAAAATGAATAACCGTGACCACCGTAAAATACTTGTTATTGATGGTCATACTGCGTTTAACGGTGGAATTAACCTTGCTGATGAATATATCAATGAATATGAAAAGCACGGGCATTGGAAAGATTCTGCCGTAATGCTTAAAGGCGAAGCGGTTCGCAGTTTTACTATTATGTTTCTGTCAATGTGGAGTTACTTGTCATATGAAAAAGCAAGTTCCTATGACAAGTATCTACCCCTCGCTGAAGAAATAAAAGAATTTAAGGGAAATGGGTATGTAGTTCCATTTACTGACAGTCCTCTTGATAATGAGCCTGTCGGTGAAAACGTGTATATGAACATTATAAATGAAGCTCAAGATTATGTTTATATAACTACGCCATATCTGATTATAGATAACGAAATGATGACTGCTTTAACCCTTGCAGCTAAGAGTGGAGTTGATATCAGAATAATTACCCCTCACATTGCTGATAAATGGTTCGTTCATGCCGTTACCAGAGCGCATTATAAACAGCTGATATCACGAGGTGTGAAGATTTACGAGTATACACCGGGGTTTATTCATGCCAAGAATTTTGTTTCTGATGATAAAACTGCTGTTGTAGGTACGATAAACCTTGATTTCAGAAGCCTTTACCTGCACTTTGAATGTGCAACATGGATGTACAAAACACGAAGTGTAAAAGACGTTAAAGAAGATTTTCTTGATACTCTTGATAAATGTGAGGAAATTACACTTGAGAAGTGTCAGAAAGTTAATGTGTTTGTCCGTATTATTCGTATGTTTTTAAGACTTTTTGCACCAATGATGTAAAAACAAATGCTGTGTATCTCACTTTTGTGGTCGAGATACACAGCATTTTTGCATAAAACATTTTTTACTTTCATAA
>CAZTRH010000027.1:0-24810 GCA_964616605.1 uncultured Ruminococcus sp. | reverse complement strand
CCTTATAATCGCTGCCCATATGACGCTTGATAGAAATAACCGTCTTATCGGGGTTCTGGACAGCCTGATTCTTAGCAAGCTGACCTACAAGTCTTTCGCCGTCCTTAGTAAAAGCGACAACCGAGGGAGTAGTTCTGCTGCCCTCAGAGTTTGTAATAACAACAGGCTCGCCGCCCTCAATAACAGATACACAGCTGTTTGTTGTACCAAGGTCAATACCAATAATCTTACTCATAATAATTTCCTCCTCAGATTTGTTCTATTTATTCAGCAACGGCAACCATTGAAAATCTGATTACCTTATCGCCGATTTTGTATCCCTTTGCAAATGTCTGAACTACTGTTCCGCTCTCTGCGTCCGACTGCACACGCTGAACCGCCTGATGCAGTGCAGGATCAAACATTGCGCCATCGCTCTGAATTTCTTCAACGCCAAGACCCTTAAGCGTTTCCATAAAGCTGTCGCCTATCATAGCAACGCCTTTCTTGTAGTTTTCATCAGCGCATTCAGCCGCAAGCGCACGGCCAAGATTATCAAGTACAGGCAGGAACTTTGACGTCACGTCTGTGATAATCTCCGCTCTCAAAGCGTCTTTCTCACGGGCGGAACGCTTTCGGAAGTTGTCGTACTCAGCCATAGTACGCAGAAGCTGATCCTTTACCGCTGCAAGCTCCTCGGCAATTTTGTTTTCTGCCTCTTCGGGAGCATTTTCAACAGACTCTTCAGCGGCTGCATTTTCTGCAACTGAATTATCCTGTTCCTCGTTCAGTGTTTCCTTTTCTTTCTCACTCATTACCATTGTTCCCTTCTTTGCTTTCTATATCAGACCCAATCGCCTTTGGAGCAATTTCCTCCGAAAGCATTCTGGTCACTTTCTGACTAAGGTATTCCACATAAGGAATAACTTTGCGATAGTCAAGCCGCATCGGTCCCACAACTCCAAGCGTTCCTGCGGGCTTGCCGTCCTTGTAGTAGTTGACGCTTACCATTGCGCCGTTTGAAATTGCGAATGTGCCGTCCTCGCTTCCGAATTGAATGTTAATTCCCGAAAACGCACCGTCAAGCAGTCCCGACAATTCAGCCTTATGCTCGATAAAATTCACAATCTCCTGCATCGGAAATTCGGGACAGGACAGAAGATTTGCTTCGCCCTTAACCTCGACATTATCCCTCATCATCTCTTCCGACAGCTCGAACACTGCGTGAAGCAGCGGACTCAACGCCAGCATATAACCCTCCAGAGCCGCCGAAAGATTTGCGATATATTCCTCAGACATATTTTCAAGGTTCACGCCGCTTAAATGTTCGTTAAGGAAATTCGTAAAATCCGCCGTCTGCTCATTGGTAAGGTCGTATTCCATACGGCAGACCTTATTTTTGATACTGCCGTTTGAGGTAATCATTAGCAGCAGATACATCCGCCTGCCTGTCGGGATTACATCGACCTTGCTTATCACCGAAAATTTCGAGGAGTGATTAGTCGCTACCGTCGCACATTTTGTAACTTCAGCAAGAGCCGTGGAAGCACTCTGTACTATATCGTCGTCTGACAGCGCACCATCGTCAAACAAATTATCAATCTCGCTTATAAATTCGGGGGCAATTGGTTCGGGATTCATCAAATTTTCAACATAATACCGAAAACCCTTGTAAGTAGGCACTCTGCCTGCGGAGGTATGCGGGTGACCCAGATACCCTTCCTGTTCAAGAGCCGCCATAGTATTGCGGATAGTAGCGGAAGAAACGCCGAAATCATACTTCTCAGCCAACACTTTAGAACCTACCGGTTCACCGTTTCGGATATACTCATCAACAATTGCTGACAATATATCAGAAGCCCTTTTATCCACGCTTCAACCTCCTCATCATTTTGCGGTAATTATATTTAGCACTCTATCCCTCTGAGTGCTAAATATAATTTAACACATTTAAACACATTTGTCAAGTGTTTTCAGAAAAAATATATACAAATCCTCTACTAGTTTTTTGTACATTTATAACAAAAAGCAAAAACCCCGACACTTTTGCAGTGTCAGGGTCAGACTGTGGACAAAGTCTTTTTCATTTTTTAAGTTGTAAATTTATAACTTTTTGCCTGCCCCTCCCCAACCCCTCCCCGACGGGGAGGGGCAGTAAGTAGCGTGGCTACGCCCCTTGCGACCCCTTTTGGGGCTAGGCCCCAAACCTTTTTTTGATAAATCAACACAAAATGAGGTTTGTCTACAAACTGAACCCCGACACTTTTGCAGTGTCGGGGTCAGAAAATAAAAGTTCATCTGCTTTTAAATCATACTATCCTGCCAGCAATCAGGAGCATTAAGACCCATCATCTTAACAACGGTAGGCGCAACATTCGCAAGTCCGTATTCGCCGTCCTTGATGGTATACTTCACGTCCTTGTCGTAGATAATGAACGGAACAGGATTAAGCGAGTGAGCAGTTCTTACCTGAACTTCGCCCTTCTTGTTCTTTTCAAGCATTTCATCTGCATTGCCGTGGTCAGCAGTTACGAGCATAGTAACCCCATACTCATCGCAAACCTTCTTAAGACGTGCAAGACCAAGATCAACCGACTCAACGCCAACGATAGTAGCTTCCATAGAGCCTGTGTGTCCTACCATATCGCCATTTGGGAAGTTGCAGCGAAGGAAATCGTACTTCTGCGACTTTATAGCCTCAATCAGATCGTCAACGATATCAGCGCTCTTCATCCACGGACGCTGGTCAAAGCTTACATTGTCGGACGGAATTTCCTTGAAAGTTTCAAGCTCCTCAGAGAACTTGCCGCTGCGGTTTCCGTTCCAGAAATAGGTTACATGACCATACTTCTGGGTTTCGGATACGGCATACTGGCGAAGTCCTGCAGCAACAAGCACCTCAGACAGCGTATTTGTAATCTCGGGAGGATTAACAAGGTAACGTGCAGGCAGCTTCATATCGCCGTCATACTGCAGCATGCCTGCATAGCATACATCGGGCTTTGCTCCGCGGTCAAAGTGATTGAACTCGTCCATATCGAACGCCATAGACAGCTCAATAGCTCTGTCGCCGCGGAAGTTAAACAGAACAACGCTGTCACCGTCAACGATTTTTCCCACAGGTTCGCCGTTTTCAGCAACAACGAAAGCAGGAAGATCCTGATCGATAACTCCTGTTTCATTGCGCAAAGTTTCAACAGCTTCAAGAGCGGAAGCAAACTGTCTGCCCTCACCCTTAACATGAGTATTCCAGCCACGCTCAACCATCGCCCAGTCAGCCTGGTATCTGTCCATAGTAATCTTCATACGTCCGCCGCCGGAAGCTATCTTGCCGTCAAACGAAGCGTCATTGAGTTCGGAAAGCACTTTTTCAAGCTGCTCAATATAAAGCGGAGCAGAAGTTGCAGGAACGTCACGTCCGTCAAGGAGAATATGCACTCTTGCCTTGCTTACGCCCTCTGCCTTTGCTCTCTTAAGCATATTGAACAGGTGAGAAATATTTGAGTGAACATTACCGTCAGACAGCAGTCCGATAAAATGCATTGCGGAGTTCTTCGCCTTGCAGTTGTCAACCAGTTCTTTCCAAGCGGAGGACTCATACATTTTGCCACTTTCGATGCTCTCGTTTACAAGTTTTGCACCCTGAGAATAGATCTGACCGCAGCCGAGTGCGTTGTGACCAACCTCTGAGTTTCCCATATCATCATCAGTAGGAAGTCCGACTGCACCGCCGTGTGCTTTCAGACGAGTATTCGGGCAGTTTGCAAGCAGCCAGTCCAGAGTAGGAGTATTAGCCTCGGTAACTGCGTCGCCAAGACCGGTCTTTGAATAACCCACGCCGTCCATAACGACGAGTAAAACAGGTTTTGCCATTATTTATATTCCTTTCAATTCATAGCAGCACCGCACTGTATTTGTGCGGTGCTTTAAAATCAGTTATTTTCAGCAGCCTTTATAATTGCAGTAAAGTCGGGAGCCTTCAGAGATGCGCCGCCGATAAGTCCGCCGTCAACATCAGCCTTCTTAACCAGCTCATCAGCGTTCTTAGCATTCATAGAACCGCCGTACTGAATGGTAACAGCATCGGCAATCGGCTGTCCATAGAGTTTCGCAAGAGTGCTGCGGATAAACGCACACACTTCCTGTGCCTGTTCAGCGGTTGCAGTCTTGCCTGTACCGATTGCCCAGACAGGCTCGTAAGCGATAACGCACTTCTTGACATCAGCAGCGTCAATTTCTGCAAAATCAAGCTTTATCTGACGAGCAATAACTTCCTGTGTGATATCAGCTTCACGTTCGCTCAGCAGTTCGCCAACGCATACAATAGGTTTCAGTCCGGCAGCTAAAGCAGCCTTTGTGCGCTTGTTTACAGTTTCGTCTGTTTCCGCAAAGTACTGGCGGCGTTCGCTGTGACCAAGCACAACGTATTCAACGCCCATTTCAGCCAGCATATCGGCAGAAATCTCACCCGTAAACGCACCGCTTTTCTCAAAGTGGCAGTTCTCGGCACCAACCTTAATAGCAGTGCCTTTCGTAACGTCAAGTGCAGTTTCCAGATTTGTAAATGGAACGCAGACAACCATTTCAACACCCTTGACATCAGCCACAAGAGGCTTCAGTTCCTCAAGCAGCGCCTTTGCTTCAGGACGTGTCTTGTTCATCTTCCAGTTTCCGGCAATAATTGCCTTTCTCAAATTCTTGTTCATAGCTCTGCTCCTCCGTCAATTACAATTTTCATATAGAGCAGCACTGCACATCACAAACGCATCGTTCCGAGCGAAGCGCAGTCCGACCGCCGATAATGCGCAGTACCGCCAAAGGTCGCCCAGAGAAATTACTTATCCTGAATAGCGTCAATTCCGGGAAGTCCCTTACCCTCAAGATACTCAAGGGAAGCGCCGCCGCCCGTGGAGATGTGGCTCATCTTGTCAGCATAGCCGAGGTTGATTGCTGCAGTAGCAGAATCGCCGCCGCCGATAATTGTTGTTGCGTCAGCAGCCGCAAGAGCCTCACAAACAGCAACAGTACCCTTCTTCAGAGTGGGGTTCTCAAACACGCCCATCGGACCGTTCCAAACAACAGTCTTAGCGGACTTTGCAGCGTCAGCAAACAATTCCATTGTCTTAGGACCGATATCAAGACCCATCATATCAGCAGGAATCTTGTCGGAATCAACAACGCTTACTTCAATTGCGCCGTCAATAGGATCAGGGAATGCCTTTGCGATAGTTGTATCAACAGGGAGAAGCAGCTTCTTGCCGAGTTTCTCAGCCTTTGCAATCATTTCCTTGCAGTAGTCAATCTTCTCGTCATCAACAAGTGAAGTACCAACCTCATATCCCTTAGCCTTAAGGAATGTGTAAGCCATACCGCCGCCGATAATCAGAGTATCGCACTTTTCAAGCAGATTGGAGATAACGTTCAGCTTATCAGCAACCTTTGCTCCGCCGAGGATAGCAACAAACGGACGTACAGGGCTTTCAACTGCGTTGCCAAGGAACTCAATTTCCTTGTTCATAAGGTAACCTACGGCAGTCTCCTTAACAAACTTTGTAACACCAACAGTAGAAGCGTGTGCTCTGTGAGAAGAACCGAATGCGTCCATAACGAAAACTTCACCGTTTACGAGATCGGCAAGTTCCTTCGAGAAGCCTTCGCCGTTCTTTGTTTCATCAGCGCCACGGAAACGAGTGTTTTCAAGAACAACGATTTCTCCGTCGTTCATTTCAGCAACAGCCTTCTTAGCGTTGTCGCCTACAACAGTATCGTCAGCTGCGAAAACTACCTTGGTATTCACGAGCTGTGCAAGTCTGTCAGCAGCAGGCTTGAGGGAGAACTTAGCCTCAGGACCGTTCTTCGGCTTGCCGAGGTGAGAGCAAAGAACGACCTTTGCACCGTTCTCAACGAGTTTATTGATAGTAGGAAGAGCCGCAGTAATGCGGTTATCATTGGTAATCACGCCGTCCTTCAGCGGAACATTGAAGTCAACACGTACAAGAACGTGTCTGCCTTTGACGTTCAGATCTTCTACATTCTTTTTGTTAAGCTTGCTCATAGTTTCTGTTTCCTTTCCTGATTGAAAAAATTTGCTGTTGTTCCCAACAACATTCTATCAAGATATATTGTACTATATTTTTTCTGATTTTTCAAGTGTTTTTTTGAAAAGAATAGAATTATTTGTTAAAAGCATAACAAATGAAAGAACCACAGGCAATCCATCGGAGAATAAGTCGATTTAGTAAAGTAAAAGAAGCAGCATTTTTGCAGCAAAAAACTCCCCGCAAGGAGGAGTCTTTCACACTAATAACAAAATCACACTGCATCTTCAGACAAAACAGACCGTACAAGCAGTTTTTCAATCTCAGACGCAGGGCACGGCTTACTGTAATAGTATCCCTGCGCAAGGTCGCAGCCGATTTCTGTAAGCAGCTTTGTCTGCTCGACATTCTCAACGCCCTCTGCAAGCACTATCATCTTCAGCGCTTTTCCCATTGCAACAATCGCCCCTGCAATGCGCCGCGATGTATCGTTCTCATTTACATCGCACACAAGGCTTCTGTCGATTTTCAACACATCGAACGGAATTGCTTTTAAAGACGCAAGCGACGAATAACCCGTGCCAAAATCGTCCATTGAAATACTTACACCCAGCTTGTGAATACTCTCCAGTATGCCGACTGTGCGGTCAACATCTGTCATAGCCATAGTTTCCGTAACTTCGATTTCAAGCCATGACGGGTCAAGTCCCGTATCATCAAGAGCTTTTACAATAGTCGCATATACATCTGTTCCAGAAAACTGCACCTGCGACATATTAACAGAAATCTTCACAGGATCAAGTCCCATATCCTGCCATTTTTTAGCCTGCCTGCAAGCAGTCATCAATCCCCACTCGTCAATCTTGGTAATAATGCCGAACTGCTCCGCAAGCGGAATGAAATCACACGGCGGAATAAAACCTTTTGCGGGGTGATGCCATCTGATGAGCGCTTCAACGCCCAGTATTTCGTTTGTTTTAAAAGACACCTTCGGCTGATAATACAGTTCAAACTCGCCTTTATCAAGAGCTTCCAGCATTTCCGCACGCATAAGCTCGTTTTCAACCATACGATTTTCCATCTCGGTTGTAAATTCTGATATTCTTGCATTGTCACGTCGCATAAGCAATCCGAGGTTAGCCTTATTATAAAGCGTGTAAATATCGTCTGCACCATCATAAACGCAAAATCCCACGCAGAATTTGATATTCTCATCACTCTGCGGCGGCTTAACGGCATTCTGAAGGTGCTTGTCAAATTTCTCAATAAGTTCACCAGCCGTATGCCCGTGCAGCTTTGTAAGAACAGCAAAATCGTCCGTATTCACACGTCCTGCAATGCCACTGCCTGCAACTTCTTTTGCAGCAGAAGCAAACGCACGGATAACGCTGTCGCCAAAATCGTTTCCATAGAGCGTGTTTATCATACCCAACCGCTCCACGTCAAACACCAGCATCACATATTTGTCAGATCCGTGTGCTTTCGATAAGAACTCTGCGCCCTTATGCATAAATCCCTCACGGTTAGGAAGTCCCGTCATATCGTCCAGACGAACGCTCTCCATAGCAGATTTTTTCATCGAACGAATGATAAACAGCGCACAAATCAAAGCAACAAGAAAAACGCCTGCCGCAACACCCAGAACAATAACCGCAACCTTCATAATCCAAATGCTCCCTTCGGTTACATTCACCGTGTTAAAAGTAAGTTAATCAGAACCGAATCATAACCCACAATTCGTGTATCATCTCTGACAACCAACTGTTACTCATAATCAATTATAAAACCTCACAAATACTCTGCACAATCTTACATACAAGAATTATATGAAGATTTTCTGCCTTCAGTCTTATTGATTATCAGTATAACACAATCCAAACACACTATAAATCCAAACATTTCTGAAACATGACGAAAAAACGATATAAAACAATGAATTAGTTTTTCGTACTTTTTCAATTATACCACACTTTTCCTAAAATTTCAATAGAAAACTAAAAAAATTTGTTAATATTCCTATAAAATGCAGCAAAAAACCCGATGATAATGCAAATCAATGCAAAATCATCGGGTTTTCTATCAAAAAGCAAACAAGAATTACTGTTTATCTTCGATATACTTAACAATATCTCCGACAGTCTTGATGTTTTCAACCTCGTCCTCAGGAATTTCTACTGAGAACTCGTCCTCGATAGCCATTACAAGGTCAACAACGTCAAGAGAATCTGCACCGAGATCATCTGTAATAGAAGAACGCTCGGTAATGCTATCCCTATCTGCAACATCAAGCTGATCTGCGATAAGCTCTTTCACTTTTTCAAAAATATCCATACTAAACCTCCAAATAATTTGCTGCGTGTTAAAATCCCCCACAGCATTGTCACATACTATTATAAAACATAGGCGCAAAATAATCAAGAGTAAATCCAGAAAAAAAACATGTAATTTTGCACAAACTTATTCAGCAAACACACCAATTTTTCTAAATTTCTCGTATCGTTTATCCAGCAACACATCTGTCGGAATTTTTTCCAGACGAGAAACAGCGTCCACAAGGTATTCATAAATGCTGTCTGCCATCTGTTCGGGGGCATTATGTGCGCCGCCCTCCGGTTCATCAATGATTTTGTCGCAAATTCCAAATCCCTGCAAATCCTCAGCCGTTATCTTCAGCATATTGCAGGCTTCACGTTCCTTTGAGCCGTCTTTCCAGAGTATAGAAGCAGCTCCTCTCGGCGAAATGCAGCTGTAAAGCGCATTGCCAAGCATCGCAAGTTCATCACACACTGCAAGCGCAAGTGCGCCGCCGCTGCCGCCCTCGCCAAGCACTACTGAAATGACAGGGGTTTTAAGCGTCATAAACTCGTACAAATTCCGTGCAATAGCCTCGCCCTGACCGCGCTGCTCCGCTTCAATCCCGCAGTAAGCACCGGGGGTGTCAACAAGGCAGATAATCGGACGGTGGAATTTTTCGGCCTGCTTTGCAAGCCTCAAAGACTTGCGGTATCCCTCGGGGTGCGGCATTGAAAAGTTGGATTTCTTGTTCTCCTCAAGCGTTCTTCCCTTGACCTGCGCAAGCACTGTCACAGGCTTTTCGCTGAGGTAGCCTATTCCGCCGATAATCGCAGCGTCATCGCCGTACAGCCTATCCCCGTGAAATTCCATAAATCGTGTAAACAAGGCAGGTATATAATCATTTACCGTAGGTCTGTCCTTTTGATGTACAATGCTCATTCTCTCCCATGCAGAAAGATTATTCATCGTGCAGTACCCTCCTTCACGCAGCCATGCAGCTTGAGTATATTAGAAAGTCTCTTGCGCATCATGCCACGCTCGACAATCATATCAACAAAACCGCATTCCTGCTGAAACTCTGCCGACTGGAAATCATCAGGCAGCCGCTGACGTATAGTATCCTCGATTACTCTGCGTCCTGCAAATCCGATAAGCACCTTGGGTTCTGCTATAATGATATCACCAAGACTTGCAAAAGACGCCGTAACGCCGCCCGTTGTCGGGTCGGTCATAACCGTGATATACAATCCGCCTGCGTCGCTGTGACGTTTTACTGCGCCGCTTGTTTTAGCCATCTGCATAAGGGAAATTATTCCCTCCTGCATTCTTGCGCCGCCCGAACAAGTAAACATTACGACAGGCAGTTTCTTTTCCGTCGCATATTCAAAAGCTCTTGCAATCTTCTCGCCGACAACGCTTCCCATACTCGACATCATAAAATGGCTGTCCATAATTCCGATAACGCAGCGATATCCACGGATCGTGCATTCGCCTGTCACAATAGCCTCACGGATATCGCAGGCTTTCTGACAAGCAGCAACCTTTTCCTCGTATTTCGGAAAATCAATAGGATTAAGCGATGTAAGATTTCCGTCCATCTCAACGAAGCTGCCTTTATCGACAGTGAGGTCAAGACGTTCTTTCCATGAAAGCCTTGCATGATAGTTACACTTGGGGCAGACTTTCATTTCACGGATAAACTCTTCGTTGTAAACAACGCTGCCGCATCTGGGGCATTTAAAAAGCAAATCCTGCGGTATATCGACCGTCTTGTCCGTTGGTTCGCTGTCGGAGTGATTATCGTCAGTAAAACGGGACTTTACGATTTTAAACAAATCCTCTATCGAAGACATTCTCTTACTCCTCCATTATGTTAGTGCGGTTAAGAAATCCGTTGTCAAACTCTCCACGCTCAAAGCACTCATTTTTAAGCAATTTCAGCTGGAAATCAATGTTTGTTTCAACGCCGTCAATTATAAATTCCGAAAGCGCTACTCTCATCTTCATAATTGCTTCTTCTCTGTTCTCGCCCTTAACAAGCAGTTTTGCAATCATACTGTCATAAAACGGCGGAATTGTGTAACCTGCATACACTGCGCTGTCAATGCGCACATTAAATCCGCCGGGAGTGTGTATCGAACGCACAAGTCCGGGACTGGGCATAAAGTTATGACGAGGATCCTCGGCATTGATACGGCACTCAATAGCATGACCCGTAAGCTTCACATCGTTCTGAGTGAACCACAGCCTTTCCCCTGCTGCAATTCTTATCTGCGCCTTAACAAGGTCGATGCCTGTAACAAACTCCGTAACAGGGTGTTCAACCTGAATACGGGTATTCATTTCCATAAAATAGAAATTCTTATTCTTATCCACAAGAAATTCTATTGTGCCTGCATTGCGGTATCCGCTTGCTCTGGCGGCACTTACGGCAGCCTTGCCCATTCTCTCGCGCAGATCGTCAGTCATAATGGGACTGGGGCTTTCCTCAAGCACCTTCTGATTTCTCCGCTGAAGAGAACAGTCACGCTCGCCCAGATGAACCACGTTTCCATAGTTATCGGCAAGCAGCTGAATTTCAATGTGACGCGGGTTCTCAACAAACTTTTCAATGTACAGGTCGCCGTTTCCAAAACAGGAAAGCGCCTCCTGCTGAGCAGAAAGGAAATGGTTTTCCAGTTCCTCTTCGCTTGTAACAAGTCTGATACCACGTCCGCCGCCGCCTGCCGTAGCCTTAACCATAACGGGATAACCCATCTCACGGCACAGCTTCTTTGCAGCGTTGATATCGGGAACAATTCCGTCCGAACCGGGAATTACAGGCACGCCTGCTTCAACCACTGTCTTTCTGGCGTTTGCCTTATCCCCCATAAGCTCCATAACCTGTGGGGTCGGACCTATAAACGTAAGACCGCAGGTTTCGCAAAGTCTTGCAAAGTCGGCATTTTCAGACAAAAAACCAAATCCCGGGTGAACAGCTTCTGCGTGAGTAATTTCACACGCTGCTATAATCGCCTTGGTATTTAGATAACTGTCCTTTGACGCCGCAGGTCCTATGCACACCGCTTCATCTGCAATCTGAGCATGAAGAGCAGACTTATCCGCCTCGGAATAAACAGCTACCGTTTTAATTCCGAGTTCACGGCAGGCTCTCATAATTCGGATTGCAATTTCACCGCGGTTTGCTATGAGTATCTTGT
Source organism: uncultured Ruminococcus sp. (assembly GCA_964616605.1). GTDB lineage: Bacteria > Bacillota > Clostridia > Oscillospirales > Ruminococcaceae > CAG-115. Next base: position 13,298 of record CAZTRH010000027.1, on the reverse strand, counting down.
TAAACATCTGATTACTCCATAAATCAAAATTTGACGAGACGCATAAAGCGTTTCAGCACGCTATGCGGCAGCGTCCGATTATTCTGTCTTGGGGTCTGCAACAGCAAATGAAATCTCAGCTGTGACCACTTTCTTGCCGTTTACCTTCGCAACTGCCTTGCCAAAGCCTATCGGACCTTTCTTTTCTGTCATTACAACGTTGAGTTCAAGCGTATCTCCGGGAAGTACCTGACCTCTGAAACGAGCCTTGTCTATTCCCGCAAAAAAAGCAATCTTTCCCTTGTTCTCAGGCAGCGACAAAGCGCATACAGCGCCTGCCTGCGCAAGCATCTCAATCATCAGCACACCGGGAGTTACGGGCTGATTGGGAAAATGTCCCTTGAACCAGTACTCATCGGGCTTTAAGTATTTCTTTGCAGTAACGCTCACACCCGGTTCAAGCTCCGTTACTTCATCAATCAGAAGAAACGGATCACGATGGGGAATTATTTCCTTTATCTGCTCTTGATTTAAAATCATATCTTTACCTCTTTGTCAATCCGGCTTAACAGTGGATAAACCGTTATTCAATTCTCATAATCTTCTGACCGAACTCAACGGCGTCACCGTTGTTCACATATATTTCGGCAACTCTTCCCGAAAACTTGCTTTGAAGTTCGTTCATCAGCTTCATACTCTCGATAATGCACACAACATCACCCTCGTTTACAGTGTCGCCAAGCTTTACGAAAGCAGGCTTTTCGGGTGACGGAGCGGAGTAGAATGTTCCGACAATCGGCGAAGTTATGATGTTGCCCGAAACAGTTTCGCTTGCGTCTGACTGAGTATGAAGCGCATCGCTTGCAGGAGCAGTCATACCAACTTGCTGTACAGGGGGCATAATCGGCGGCATTCCACCAAAAGAACGAGGAGGCATACAGCCTTTTCCTTCAATGGTGATATCCAGATCCTCAGATTTTATCTTGATTTTTCCAAGATCGTTTTCCTTTACGATTTTTGCAAGCGCTTCTATACACTCGACAGTTTCCTCAATGGGAGTTGATTTATTAGTTTTAAGGTTCATTTCAAGCCTACCTTTCATTCAACAGGCTTCATGCAAAGACAGCCGTTATGACCGCCGAAGCCAAGAGAATTGGACAAAGCCGCTGTAATCTTCATATCACGAACGCCTTCAGTAACATAATCAAGGTCGCATTCGGGGTCCGGAACTTTATAACCCAATGTTTGATGAACCTTGTTGTTCTTGATTGACAAAGCTGTTACAACAGCTTCCACGCCGCCTGCGGCACCCAGAAGATGACCTGTCATCGACTTTGTTGAGTTTACGGCAATGTTCTTTGCGTGATCGCCAAATGCAAGCTTTATTGCCTTTGTTTCGGTAACGTCGTTCATATGAGTAGAGGTTCCGTGAGCGTTGATATAATTTACCTGTTCAAACGGAATACCTGCTTCCTGAACCGCAAACTCCATTGCCTTTGCGCCGCCCACTCCATCGGGGTCGGGGCTTGTTTCGTGATGTGCGTCACAAGTAGAGCCGTATCCTGCAAGCTCTGCATAAATCTTCGCTCCACGCTTCTTTGCGTGTTCGTACTCTTCCAGCACGAGAATACCGCAGCCGTCGCCAAGCACAAAACCGCTTCTCTCTGCGTCAAACGGAATAGACGCTCTGTCGAGGTCGGTAGAACGCGTAATAGCCTTCATATTATTGAAAGCCGCATAGCAGAAGCCGATATCCGAATGCTCAGTACCGCCTGCAATTGCAGCGTCAAGATAACCATTCTTTATGGAGCGGAAAGCTTCGCCTATTGCCTGCGTACCGGACGCGCAAGCAGTGGTAACGCAGAAATTGCTGCCTTTGAAGCCATATCTTATAGCAGTTACGCCTGCCGCCATATTTCCAATCATTTTTGTAATCGTGAAAACAGACACGCGCTTGCTGCCCTTGTCACGATAATTCAGAAGTTCTTCTTCCGTAGTGCAGATACCGCCTATACCGCTGCCGATAACGCAACCGACACGAAACGGGTCAAGATCCTTAAGGTCTGTGCCTGCGTCTTTGAGGGCCTGATCCGCACAGTAAACAGCATACTGCGTAATAACGTCATTTCTGCGCAGTTCTTTCTTGTCAAAAAGCGCAGAAGCGTCAAAATTCTTTACTCTTGATACGACATTAAGCGTATCGGGATCTTCTTCGGGGAACCATGTGCCAAGCTCAAAGCCGTGTTTCCCTGCCAAAAGGCTGTTCCAAAGTTCTTCGGGTGAATTTCCGCAGGGTGTAACGCAGCCAAGACCCGTAATTACAACTCTTCTTTCACTCATTTATAAATCCTTTCGTCAAATCACATCGACAAACCGCCGCTGATTTCAATAATCTGACCTGTAATATAAGATGCGTCATCGCTGCAAAGGAACGCAACAGTGCTTGCTACTTCCTCGGCGGTGCCGTAACGCTTCATTGCAATCTGACCAAGAATAGCTGTTTTCTGTTCTTCGGACAGCTTATCCGTCATAGGAGTGCTGATAAAACCAGGAGCTACCGCATTTACGTTGATGCCACGGGAACCGAGTTCCTTTGCGGCGGTCTTTGTCATTGCGATAACCGCGCCCTTTGACGCCGAATAGTTCATCTGACCCGGGTTGCCGTACAGACCCGCAACAGACGCAAGGTTTACAATTTTTCCGCTCTTCTGACGCAGCATAACCGCACCAACAAACTTTGTCATATTGAAAACCGATTTCTGATTGATGCGGATAACGTCATCATAGTTTTCTTCTGCCATTTTCAGCAGCAGACCATCTCTTGTAATACCCGCATTGTTTACAAGTGCGTCAATGGTGCCGAAATCAGCCTTGACCTGCTTTACCATTTCCTCGCACTGTGCGTGATCCGAAACGTCAGCAGTATAAACTTTAGCCTGAACGCCCAGAGCCAGACATTCTTCAAGAGTCTGCGCTCCCGAATTGGGAGTAAGTTCATTGATTGCGATATTAAATCCGTCTTTTGCAAGACGCTTTGCAATAGCGGCGCCAATTCCTCTTCCTGCGCCTGTGATAATTGCTGTTTTAGCCATACAACATACCATCTCTTTCTTAAAAATTCTGTATTATCAAGTTTCAAAAATAAGCGCGCCAAAAGTCAGACCCGCACCAAATCCGACAAAGCAGATCTTCATTCCCGACTTTATTCTGCCTGCTCTGTTTAGTTCGTCAAGAGCATAAGGAATACAAGCGCTGGAAACATTACCCATATGTTCAATATTGGTATAAACCTTTTCAAGCGGAATATCCAGCAATTCCACAGCCTTTGCAATAATTCTCAGGTTTGCCTGATGCGGAATCACAAGGTCAAGCTCGGATAAATCATATCCGCCCTGTTTTGCAGCGTTCGTTACGGCGTCTGCCATAGCGTTCACAGCAAACTTATACACAGCCTTTCCGTCCTGCATAAGGAAATTCTGCTTTGCAAAAGTATCAAATCTGTCACCGTAGAACTTGTTCTGATCTCCATAAAACGGACAGTTGCTCTCATAGTGTATCTTGCAGTAAAGAGCTTCAAACTCATCGCCTTCTGCACCCATATAGGAATAGAAAGGCTTGTCGCTCTTTGCTACTATAACCGCTCCTGCTGCATCGCCAAAAAGAATACATGAGGCTCTGTCGGTATAATCCTGCTGATAGGACAGCTTTTCACTTGAAACAATCATAATTTTATCATACTTTCCCGTTTCAAGATACTTCTGCGCAATATCCATCGAAGAAATAAAACCCGTGCAGGCGCTGTTCACATCAAAACAGGCTGCATTCTTAGCGCCAATGCCTTTCTGGATAAGGCAGCTCATCGCAGGATAAAAGAAATCCGGAGTGCATGTTGACACGATAATAAGGTCAATCTCCTCCGCAGAGAGCTTAGCGTTCTCCAATGCCTTCAAAGCTGCCTGAGTACCCATGTGATAATTGGGTTCATCAATGGCAAGATGTCTTTGCTTAATTCCTGTTCTTGGGAATATCCACTCGTCCGAAGTGTCGAGTATTTCCGAAAACTTGTCGTTATCAGCGATAAATTCGGGAGCATAACCGCCTGTTCCCAAAATCTGTATTCCGCTCATAAAAAAACTCCTTGATTTTATTTTAGAAATAATGTATAATAGAAAAGCAGGGGAAAAATTCCATCAGTTCCTCACGCAGTTTGTTTTTAATCACATGGTTTTCGCCATCGTTTCAAACACTGCGCCCACTATACATTTGTCGTGCTGTTGCATATCATTTTATTCTGAGTGACATTCAACAGACTAATCCAACACAATATCACTTTCTATTTTACCTTATTTTCTCTGTTTTGTCAACTGTTTTTTTCACGGATTGTGAAATTTACTGCGAAAAAAGTTTTTTGCGCAGATATTCTTTATTTATCAGGAGGATTTTCAAATTATGAAAACAGCTTTTCTTTTTTCGGGACAAGGCTCCCAGTATCCCGGTATGGGTGCAGAACTTGCGGCGAAATATTCCACAGCAAATGAAATACTTGAGTGCGGCTCCGACATACTCGGCTATGACTTGTTGAAAAAGCTCACCGACAGCACTGCCGAAGAGCTTGCACAGACCCGTCTTTCACAGCCTGCAATTTTCACTGTATCGCTGCTTGCGCTTTGCGCTGCCCGTGAAAACGGAATTGACAATGCAGCTGTTGCAGGTCACTCGCTCGGTGAATACGCTGCAATGTATGCGTCGGGTATGCTCACTATGGAGGACGCATTCAAAGCAATCAGACTACGCAGTGAAGCAATGGCAAAAGCCGCAGAACACTCAAACGGTGCTATGGCTGCTATTATCGGCTGCGACAACAGTGTTATAGACGAGGTATGTTCTGCTGTAAACGGCTTTGTCGCTCCTGCAAATTACAATTCACCTGCTCAGACAGTAATCGCAGGCGAAGCTTCTGCAATAGACGAAGCAATCGCAAAGTTTACAGAACTCGGAAAGCGCAGCGTAAAGCTTGCCGTTTCCGCAGCATTCCACACACAGCTTATGAAGCCTGCTGCCGAAGAGTTTAAAGCAGCCGTTTCGGGATTTGATTTTAAGCAGCCGAATTGCGACTTCTACGCAAATCTTTATGGCGAAAAGCTTTCCGACTTCTCGGATATGCCGTCCTATCTTGCCGCACACATCTGCTCGCCTGTTAAATTCGTTGACGAGCTTAACGCAATGCAGGAAAACGGAATTGACTGCTTTATAGAGCTTGGACCGAACAAGGTTCTTACAGGACTTGTAAGAAAGACCCTCAAGGGCGTAATAAACGTAAACATCGAAAATAACGAAACACTTGAAAAAGCGCTTGCCGCTGTCAAGAGTTAATTACACTTAAAAAGGAGATTTTTAAAAATGAACAAATACTGTATTATCGGACACCCCATCGGACACTCGCTCTCACCTCAAATTCATGCACGACTTTTCAGCCTTACAGGAACAGAGGGCGAATACACTCTCCAGCATATCACCCCCGAAGAACTCGACGGCAAACAGGATTTTCTTTCAGGCTTCAATGGTTATAATATCACAATTCCGCATAAGGTAGCCATTATCAAGCACTGCACAGAGCTAGACGAAAGTGCAAAGCGTTATAATTCCGTAAACTGTATGCACAACACAGGCGACAAGAAAATCGGCTATAACACCGACTGCGTAGGCTTTGTAAAATCCATTGCTATGATGGGCTGCACGCTCAATTCAAAAGTTCTTGTAATCGGCTGTGGCGGCGTAGGAAGAATGATTGCTATTGAAGCCGCTCTGTCGGGCGCTGAGCTTACAATCGCCGTACTTGAAAAGGACGTACCGCTTGCCGAAAAGGTTATCGAAGAAATCCACGCAAAAAAGCCCGAAGCTGATGTTGAAATAGTATCCACAGGCACCGATGTCCTGAATGCGTCACAGCTCGGTGACAAGACGTTTGACCTGCTGATAAACGCAACTCCCGTAGGAATGCACCCCAACGTTGATAAAATGCCCTGCACTTCCGATGTGGTAGATAAGGTTTCGGCTGTGTTCGACGTTATCTACAATCCAAAGGAAACACTCGTTGTAAAGACTGCCCGTGAAAAAGGAAAGAAAGGGCTTTGCGGTATGGCAATGCTCGTTCTTCAGGCAGTAGCCGCTCACGAAATCTGGTATGGTGCGTCCTTCAACGACGATGATATCAGACAGCTTATCACCGATATGGAGAATATGATATGACAAAACCTATGGTAAGCATTTATCTTTGCGGCTTTATGGGCTGCGGTAAAAGTCATATGGGAAAACTTACCGCACGAACCCTTGGAATGCCGTTTATCGACCTTGACAAATACATTGTTGCGCAAGAGGGAATGTCAATCCCCGAAATATTTGAAAAATACGGCGAGCCGCATTTCCGCTCTCTTGAAGCAAAGTATATCCGCGAGTTGTCAGGCGGCAATGTTGTAGCCACAGGAGGCGGCGCGCTCATCAACGATGAAACTGCTCAATTCGCACAGCAAAGCGGAATTTCCATATATATAAACACCTCGTTCAGCCTCTGCTATAAGCGCATAAAAGGCGACCGCAACCGCCCTTTGGTTATAAAGAACACGCCTGAACAACTTGAAGAACTGTACAACAAACGTGATGTTATCTATCGCCAAAACAGCACCTATATGGTAAACGGCAATGCAAGAGATAATATCATTACAGGAGAAATCATAAAACTTGCAGAGTATGCGGCAAATCACAAGGAGTAATATGGTTGTAATCAATGTAAAAATCAAATCAATGGCAAATAACGATATAGAAAACGGATTTGTCCGTATTACGGACGGCAAGTTTTCGGAAATCGGTGATATGAAGAAATATGTTCCAACTGATGAAACAGTAATAGACGGCAGCGGAACAACAATGTACCCGGGTTTCATCGACTCGCATTGCCATCTGGGAATGTGGAACGACGCACTCACCTTCGAGGGCGATGACGGCAACGAAAGTACCGACCCGTCCACCCCTCACCTTCGTGCAATCGACAGCATAAACGCAATGGACAGATGCTTTACAGACGCCGCAAAAGCAGGAGTTACCGCAGTTTGTACGGGTGTAGGCAGTGCAAACCCCATAGGCGGCAGTTTTGCTTTGCTCAAAACATACGGCTCTAAGCGAGTGGACAAGCTGATTGTCAAAGACCCCGTTGCAATCAAGTTTGCATTGGGAGAAAACCCAAAAAACACATACAACGACCGCGACGAAACCCCCATAACCCGTATGGCTACCGCCGCTGTTATCCGTGAGCAGCTTCAGAAAGCGCTCCGTTATAAAGAAGAACAAGACGAGTACCTCCGAACGAAAGGCACAGACGATGAAACCGCCCGTCCCGACTACGACGCAAAATGCGAGGCTCTGCTCCCCCTATTTAATAGGGAGGACAAGCTGAAAGCGCACTTTCACTGCCACCGAGCAGACGATATCTTTACGGCTATCCGTATTTCAAAGGAGTTCGACCTCGATTATGTGCTTATTCACTGCACAGACGGCGGTATAATCTCTGAAGAACTTGCAGAAGATAATCCGCAAGTGGTTTTAGGTCCGCTTTTTGGTGACAGGGGAAAACCCGAACTTGCCCATCACGATATCACTACACCGCATATTCTGAATAATAGCGGTATCCGCTTTTCAATCTGCACCGACCACCCCGAAAATCCCATTCAGTACCTTCCTCTTACCGCAGGACTTGCCGTAAGAGGAGGACTTTCCGAAGAAGAAGCATTGCGTGCTATCACGATAAACGCAGCCGAAATACTTGGTGCAGCCGACAGAACAGGTTCTGTTGAAATCGGAAAAGACGCTGATTTCTCGCTGTTTTCGGGCAGTCCGCTAAGCGTTACGGAAGTGCCGAAACTCGTTTGTGTTTCGGGAGAAATCGTGAAATAAAGGAGTTAATATGAGAGAGATAGACAGCAAACTGATATCCGAAACCATTGCAGAACTCTGTGTTGAAGCAAACCTGCATCTGCCTTGCGGCATGAGAGAGTGTATTGAAAACGCTGCAAAATCAGAAAAAAGCGAACTTTGCAAAAGCGTCCTCGGCGACATCACCGCAAACATTGACGCTGCAAAAGAACTTTCCGTTCCTATTTGTCAGGATACAGGAATGGCAGTAGTATTTGCGGAAATCGGACAGGACGTTCATATTGCGAACGGTTCCTTTGAAGACGCAGTAAACGCAGGCGTCGCAAAAGGATACGTTGACGGAAAACTGCGCCTTAGCATCGTCAGTGACCCTCTTCAGCGCGTCAATACAAACAATAACACTCCTGCTGTTATCCACACACGCATTGTAGACGGCGATAAAATCAAGCTCACTGTTGCACCCAAGGGCTTCGGCAGCGAAAATATGAGCAGACTAAAGATGTTCACCCCCTCTGCTACAAAGGAAGATATTGTAAAATTTGTTGTGGATACAGTATCGGTTGCAGGAAGCAACCCATGTCCCCCGATTGTAGTAGGTGTGGGAATAGGCGGCGATTTTGAATATTCCGCATATCTTGCCAAAAAAGCACTCTGCCGCGACCTCAACACGCGCAATCCCGAACCGCTCTACAACGAAATGGAGCAGACAATGCTTGCCGAAATCAACAAGCTTGGCATTGGCTCACAGGGCTTCGGCGGCACGGTAACGGCTTTGTATGTAAATATCGAGCAAGCACCCACGCACATTGCAGGACTTCCGGTTGCAGTGAATATGGGCTGCCACGTTACACGTCACGCTGAAAAAATAATCTGATTTCCTGCAGCATTTTTAGCTGTTGTATGGTACTATAATCAGAGTAGGGAGCAAGTATGGAATTATCGCTGATTACCGCCGAAAGCTTTGACGAAGTTATGCGGCACTATACGCCAACTGTATACAGAATAGCTTTCGCAAGACTTGGTAACGCAGCCGACTGCGAGGACGTAACGCAAGATGTATTTGTGCGCTACTTCAGAGCGGATCTTACATACGAAAGCGAAGAACACCGCAAAGCGTGGCTTATACATTGCGCAATAAACTGCACTATAAATTTCGCCACTTCAGCGCATATGCGGCACAGGGGCGACATTGAAAATATTGAAAATTTCGCTGAGAATGAAACGTTAAGTGAAAACGTCACCGAAAACGAATTTGAAAAACAGGAACTGCGCCGCACAGTGTTGAAAGCAGTTATGCAGCTCCCTGAAAAATATCGTATACCAATACATTTGTTTTATTTCGAGGATATGCCAACCGCACAAATTGCACAAGTCACTGCCACTCGTGAAAACACGGTACGTTCACAATTGACGCGAGCAAGGAAATTACTCAAAAACATTCTGAAAGGGATTGAATTCTGATGAAATTTCAAGAACAATACAAAAGCGAAATGAACAGTATCTCTCCGACAGAAGAACAATGTCAAAGAATTTACTCAAGCGTGTACGAAAAAATTCAAGATTCTGAAAACACGTCAAATTCAGATACATCTGACAGTTTTGACACATTAAATTACCCCGTAGTAGTAAAACCATCAGGGAAAAAGCCGCTTAAACTAAAGGCAATAGCTCTGAGCGGTGCGTCCGCTGCCTGCGTTGCTGTTCTGGCAGGAGTTGTAATTCTGTCCCGCCTCAGTGAAAAAGATAACATCACTTCCAACGGTCTGATAATGTCAGATGCAATGAACAGCTGCGAAGAAGATTTTTCATATACCTGCGATAGTTCGAAAGATATATTCTCTGATTCATACTCCAAAGACCCCGATAAGGCTGAGGATAATGCAATCGACAATATTGTAAGCGAAAATCAAAGTAATTCATTCGGCGATTTTGAAATAACCGATGATAATATGGTGTTCAGCGATGATATCTATCTGAAGCTTGTGTTTTACGGCAACTGCAGCGAATGCATACTCCACAAAAGCAGCGGCTCGCAGCATTTCTTTCTGACAAACTCTCCCACAAACGGCACTCAGAACGCTCCCGACACACCATATACCGGTCAACTCTATGAGCTTACAAAAAGCCAGAACAATCTCGGACAAAAACTGTCTGTGATTGTTGCAGGAGATATAGTTTCAGTTCTTGGCGAAAGCGGTGAAACAATTGGTATTTATGTTTCGGATTAACACCAAACAGAATTTTTAAAAAGCAATATTACAGTCTGAACCGTCAAACTATGTTTGGCGGTTTTCTGTATCTTCTAAGCCTTGATAATCATTAAGCAAACTTCTTTTATGCCACGAAGCAGCATACTATTTATCGATTGGATAAAAATGTGAAATTCTAATAAAAATTTGTTAAATTTGTTGAGAAATACTTGAAATGTTGAAAACTTTATGTTATAATGAATATAGTGATAGTGAGTTAAAGCGTCACAACATTAAGTAAATCAGAGGAAAAGACACCTATAATAAACAGATACATCAAGTGAAACAGAATAGTGATATAAGTCACCGCCCGAAGGAGTGATAGTTGATGACAGGACTTGAAAAAGCAGTAAAAAACAGCGGCAATTATGCTTTTACAATGCAATACAAACCCGATTTTCCCATTAGTTTTTTCAACGAAACAAACCCGTTTTCCGAAAAACCCACAACATCGCTGGGAAACATTATCCACCCCGATGATTTTCAGCCATTCTGCGATGTTATCGGCGATATTATCAGCAAACAGAACTCAGAACTTAAAGTTCATGTCAGACTTAAAATCAACGGACATTACCGCTGGCACTACGTCAGCGCTGCGCCCGAATTCAGCGACAGCGGCGTTTTCACAAGCCTCAGCGGAATGTTGTTTGACGTTACAGAATATCTTGACTGCGAGGGTGAGGACGCAGTTATGAGCAGCTTTCGCCGAAAAATCGAAGGCTCTCTGGAAGCCGCAAGAAATACTCCCCGACTCGAAGAACTGTTGGGGCTTGATTATCTGGAGCGCATTCAACAGCCGTTCTCGCATATAAATGGACTGTATTCCGTAATAACCAACGACAATGGCTCTATTATTGCAGCTGCCGTAGGTCAGGACAGAAAGCTCAACCTCAACAAGATGAGTTATCAGCGGAAAAAGAATATCCGTATAAAGCATCAGGACGCAGGAACATGGATTATAGCAGGCGAAAACATGGACGATGTAAACGCTGCCGCTCCTCTGCTTGAAACAATGGTGCAGACGGTATCAGAAATCGCAAACTCCTATATAATGATTTACGAGGAGATGGAAAACTCCCGTAATGCAAATAAGCTTCTCGGTCAGAATTTTGAGGATCAGATACTTGTAAACAACATATATTCGATGATTTTGGAATGCACAAGCACTTCCGCAGCATTCGGAAGCGTTATTCCGCTTATAAAAAACTATTTCTCACTTGAAGATATTCTGTTTTTCGAAGATAATGTTCACCCCATAAAGACATATCAATGTTCGGACGCAGGCGGATTGATGCCCGTTTCGACAGCTGTCAGCTTTGACGAAAACATAGATAAAGAGCTTGAATACAACGCCGTTGTCTGCATACGAGAGGACGCCATTATGCACAATGGCAGCAGCAGGAGTTGTGCGCTCTCACGGGTATACGACAAAGGAAAATCACGAGGCGTGCTGATGTTTGCGTCCGGCGAACAAAACAAAACGTGGACAAACCGTGAAATGAAATCGCTGAAAAGCATAACACAGATTATTTCAACAGTAATTTATAAAATATTCGTCGAAAACGAACTCCTGAACTCACAAGAACACCTCACGAAGCTTGCTTATTACACACCCAATACAGGTATTCCGAACAGAAGCGCTTTTGAAAGGGATTTTGCTTTGGCTCTTGAGGCTAAACAAAGCGGAGCAGTTATTTCCGTGGAAATATCCAACCTTAAAAAGCTTTCGGAAATCTACAACGCTCATTACGCAGAGCAGACTATACGAAGCATCGCAGAATATATAGCCGCTATACCGACCACAGGCATAAAAAGCGTTTATCAGTTCTCGTATGATATTCTCTTTATAATGATAACGGGTGCTACCAAAGAAACTGCGGGTGCGCTGGCAAAAACAATTCTTGCGAAATTCTGTTCGCCATGGTTTTTAAACGACACAGAAAATAAAATCGATGTATTCGCAGGAATAACGCTGTTCCCCGAACACGCCGAAGAAGCTGCCGAATGCGTTCAGGCGGCAACGCGAACACTAAGACTTGCGAAAGACCGCAGACTCCATGATGCCGTGAATTATTCAGACGACCTTGAAGAAAAACTGAATGACAACATGAGAATAAAGCGCTTGATTACGGATTCAATCGAGAATGATTTCAAGAACTTTTATTTTCTGTATACACCTGTTGTCAATTCCCAGACAGGCGAACTGATATGCTGCGAAGCGCATTTGTTCTGGGGTGACGGAGATCTGATTGTTCCTCGTGACAGGTTCTTGCCGATAGTGGATCGTATGGGAATGTCGCTTGAATTATATTCGTTTGTTGTTGAAAGGATATGCGAGTTCAGCACAGCAGTGCGTGAATGCGGACTCCCAAGATTTTTTACAAGCTTTGCAATCCCCGAAAAGATTTTGTCGGCAGATGAGAGCGTAATAACTATCAAAAAGGCTCTGTTGGAGTACTCTATGCCGCCCGACGCTATAAGCATATCCGCGCCATGCGATAACGGAACTATGGCTCGCAGAAATCTCGGACAGCTTGCGGCTTTGGGAATAAAGATAATAGCCGATGACGAGGACGAAAGCTATATCACAGACGCTGCGCTGCTTGACAATCCCGATATAAATATGATAAAACTGCGCTGCAGCCGATTGTCCGATGACCCTGTATCAAAGGCTTTTGCGGAAACTCTGATAGAGCGTGCGCATAAAAGTAATCTTCAGATTTGCATAAAGGGTGTTGACAACCCGGACGACCTGAAAAAAGCAGTCGGATTTAAAGCAGATCTTGTTCAAGGTATAATCAATGGCAGACCGCTTCATACCTCCGAGTTTATCAAAAAAATGGTTATCGCAAAGCAGTAAAATCGCAGACGCAGCCTCAGATTATTGTTAAAAAAGCCGAAGATTTTGAGAAAATCTTCGGCTTTTTATATTTTTCAGCGAATTTTATAATTTATCAACAATAAATAAAAATTCTATTGCAAAGAACGAAAAAAAGTTATATAATAGTATATGGACATCTTCAGCCGAATTCAATAGGGGTCTTGCCCCGTCAATTGATGAGACCGTACCGAACGAGTTCGGCACTGGGCGTACTGAACTTCGTTCAGCACTACTAAGTTCGGTTCGCAGGCAGGGGGACATCT
>CAZTRH010000026.1:0-24817 GCA_964616605.1 uncultured Ruminococcus sp. | reverse complement strand
TTAAGAGAGGGGCATCAGTTTGTAGACAAACCTCATTGTGTGTTGATTTATCACAAAAAGGGGTTTGGGGGCGGAGCCCCAAAGGGGTCGCAAGGGGCGTAGCCCCGCTACTTACTGCCCCTCCCCGTCGGGGAGGGGTTGGGGAGGGGCAGGCAAAAGTTATAAATTTACAATTTAAAAAAATGAAAAAGACTTTGTCTATAGTCTGAAGCCCCTCACTTTTTAAGTGAGGGGCATATCTGTCATGTTTTACGCTTTTACACGTTTCTGTGCTGCAATTGTTTCAAGCTGTTCAGCTCTTATAAGTGCAGCGTCAATGTGACCGCAGAAGTTATCACGTCCGACTTTCTTTACAAGACCGGCTTTGCGAATGGCTTTCATAGGCTGCTCGTTGACGTGGGAGAAAACGACTTCAATATTCTTTTTCTGGCAGAAATCAACGATTTTTGAAAGTGCGGTGACGCCTGAAGCGTCAATTGCAGGTACATTTCTCATTCGTATACACAGAACATCAATTGTGTTATCGTTGTCAAGAACGTAATTGAATTTGTCTGCGGCAGCAAAGAACATAGGACCATTGATTTCATAAACTCGTGTGTTGTCGGGGATTTTCTTGAGTGAAATGTGGTCGGGGTCGTTGGCTTCGTCTGTTTCGTCCTCGTCGTCAACCCAGCTTCTTGTTTCGGTAACGTCAGCCATACGCTTCATAAACAGGAGCGCTGCGAGAACCATACCGACTGCGATAGCTACTACAAGGTCGAATACAACGGTGAGAACAAGTGTTGTGAACAATACCATTATATCGCTCTTCGGAGCCGTTTTTACAGTTGAAACTATATCACGCCAGCCGCACATATTGTATGCTACTATAAACAGTATTGCTGCGATTGTAGGCATCGGAATCATGGCTGCATACGGCATAAGAAGTACGAGTATTACAAGCAGTACAACTGCATGTACCATACCTGCAACAGGTGTTCTGCCGCCGTTCTTGATGTTGGCAGCGGTACGGGCAATGGCGCCTGTTGCGGGGATACCGCCGAACAGAGCGGATACGATATTGCCTGCACCCTGAGCTGTAAGTTCAACATTTGAGCGGTGCTTTGAACCTATCATACCGTCAGCTACTACGCAGGAAAGAAGGCTCTCGACTGCTGCGAGTATTGCAATTGTAAATGCATTTGGTATCTGCGATTTGATTGTATCAAAAGACAGTTCGGGGATATGCAATGTGGGAGGCGCAGAAGAGATTGTATACAAGTCGCCGATTGTGTTTACATTCAGATTGCCGAGTTTTACAACTGCAGCACAAACGATTACGGCGATAAGTGAAGGCGGGATTTTCTTGAACGCTTTAAGCGGAATCATCGGCATAAAGATGAGAATTGCAAGGGAAAGCAGACCGATGAGAAAAGCCTGAAAATTGAATGTGCCGAGGCTACGGCAGATTTCAACGACCTTTTCGGTGGTTTCAACGGGAGAACCGCTGAACGTCATTCCGCAGAAGTCCTTTATCTGACCTACAACGATAGTTACGGCAATTCCGAATGTAAATCCCATTGTTATTGTAGAGGGAATGTACTTGATAAGACTGCCGAATTTGCAAAGACCCATAATCACAAGGAATATTCCTGCCATTATTGTAGAAATGACAAGTCCGTCCATTCCGTCTGTTGCAACTATTCCTGCAACAATTGTGGCGAATGCAGCGGTAGGCCCTGCGATCTGCACTCTCGAACCGCCGAGGAACGACACAACAAAACCTGCTGTTATCGCTGTGTACAGACCCTGTTCAGGACGTACTCCCGAAGCCAGCGCAAGCGCAATTGACAGTGGCAGCGCTATAATAGCAACGATTATTCCCGATACAAGATCCTTTACGAATTGTGCCTTTGAGTAGTTCTTCATCACTGTGAAAAGTTTCGGTTTCATACTTTCCGCAGGATTTTTTTTCTTCTGAGCCTTCATTATTGGTTCTCCTGTCGTTTTTACAAAAAAATATTATGCGCTATGCAGCACACAAAATATATTTTATCACATTTTCCGACATTCGTCAATAGCAATCTTGTTGATTATTAACAAGAATAGTTGTCTTGATTTAATCATTATGACGAAAACCGACTATTCAGTTATGAATAGTCGGTCTGAGATTATCAGCAGATTTCAAAGTCGATAAATCCGCCGTTTACATTTACAGATACAAGCTTTACCTTTATCGGGTCGCCGACTGTGAAAACACTTCCGTCTACGGCACCCACGAGTATTACTCCGTGCTGTACTTCGTATTCACCGACAGGCATTGCAGTTGATGGCACCATTCCCTCAACTGTATTGGGCAGTTCAACGAAAATGCCGTTTGGTGATACTCCGGATATGAAGCCATCAAACGTTTCTCCGATATGGTTTTTCATATATTCAGCCATATAGATGGTTTCGCACTCGCGCTCGCAGCGTACAGCGGAAAGCTCGGTGTTGCTTGCCTGTCGTGCTGCGTCCTCTGCGAACTGCTGATATTTCTTGTTCAGCTTCTCATTGCTGAGTGCGTAAACAAAATCTGTCAGTATTCTGTGGATTGACAGGTCGGCATAGCGTCGTATCGGGGAAGTGAAGTGCGAATATTCGGGCATTACCAGTCCGTAATGTCCAAGCGGTTCGTGAGAATATTTTGCTTTCATCATCGTTCGCAGTACTATGCGGTTTATCACAATATATTTGTCGCTTTCACGGCTATCGCGCAGTATCTTTGCAAGGTCGGCTGCGGAGGAATTTTCATCTATTCCATCGGGGTTTACTCCCAGAGCAGTAAGCGTGTCGCCCAATGTAAGCAGCTTTTCGGCAGGCGGTGCTTCGTGAACACGATATACGAACGGAAATTTCTCTTTCATCGCAAGATTTGCAGCCGCATTGTTGGCGATAAGCATAAATTCTTCGATTATTCCTTCCGCGACGCCTCGTTCACGGGGCTTTACGTCAATGCATACGCCGTTTTTATCGGTGAGTATCTTGCTTTCAAGCGTTTCTATTTCGGGTGCGCCACGGTTTTCACGGTTCTTTTCGAGAATTTTGGAAAGTTCAAGCATTGTCGGGATACGGTCGATTACCCGTGAATATTTTTCTTTGATTTCGTCATCGGCGGTGCCGTCAAGGATTTTGTTTACTTCGGAGTAAACGCCTTTCACACGGCTGCGGATTACGGACTTCTCAAATCGATAGCTTTCCAGTTTGCCTTGTTCGGATACTTCCATAAGGCAGGAGAACGCCAGTCGGTCAACATTGGGATTGAGCGAGCAAATGCCGTTGGAAAGCTCTTTGGGGAGCATCGGGACTACTTTATCGGCGTAATAAATGGAAGTGCCTCGTGCGAACGCTTCTTTATCAAGCGCAGAGCCTTTTTTTACATAGTGCGAAACATCTGCTATGTGAACGCCCAGTTTGTAGCCTTTGTCAGTTTTAGTAATGGAGATGGCGTCGTCGATATCCTTGGTATCCGCTCCGTCGATAGTGAAAATTGGTTCGCCTCGCAGATCCAGTCGGCGGCTTACTTCGTCCTCATCGAGTTCGTCAAGATTGAGCTTTGAGGCTTCAAGAAGAACTTCTTCGGGAAAATCGGTGTGCAGACCGTTTACAAGCATATATGCCTCGGCACAGGAAGCGGCACACTGTGAGCTTCCGAATGTTTCTTCTATTGATACGGTGTGGTCAAAGTGGCGTTCACCACGTTTTTTGATGCTGAAAGCGACTTTGTCGCCGATATTGAGCGGCTTGTCGCCCATTTTCGCAATGTAAAGCGGCTCGCTGCACAAATCGTCAGGCAGCACCATAAGGCGGTTGCGCTCTGCAACTATTATTCCCGTCATAAGGCTTTCACTCTGGCGGAGAACCGCTATCACAACGGCTTCGGGGCTGCGGCCGTCCATTGCTTTAAGCGTCATTTTCGCAAGGACAACATCACCGGGAATTGCGCCTTTCATATCTTTTCCGCGAACGAAATATTCAAGCTCATCGGGTGTTTCGCTGCGGATAAAGCCTGCTCTGGGAGTTACACGGCTGACAGTGGCTGTGAAAAAATCGTTGAGATTTTTAATCCGCCACACGCCTTTCTTGTTTGTAATGTCGCCGTATTTCTTCATTTCAGCAAGAGCGTCAGAGAGTTTCTTGGCGCCCTTTTTTGTAAGTCCGAGCTTTTTTATAAGCTCTTTTTCTGTCAGTTCTCTGAAGTTGTAAAGGCATTCGATAATGCTGATTTTCAGTTTGTTCATACTTATACCTCCCATTTACATAAACTTTACTTTTATCCATATTACAAAGAACGACAGGCTAATCGCCTGTCGCACCGTTTCTTATTTCAGTATTATTCAGCAGAAGATGTACTGCTCTGCTCATCTGCGCTTGTTTCTGAAGATGTTTCAGAACTTTCGGACGAAGAATTACCCGATGTGTCTGAACTGCTTACAACACTGCCTGAAGAAGTATCGGAAACTTCCTCCTTGCCGCCCCAGTATACGTTAATCACGTTTACCGCAAGCGCAAGAACAAAGAAAACAACTACCGCAGCAATTGTTGCCTTATTCAGCATAGCTTCCTTGGTTCTTCCTGCATTTTTCTGAAAAAAGCTGTCAGAAGATGTACCCGAAATACTTTGTGACATTTGAGTTTTTGTGTCTTTCATCTGAATGATAACAACTATAAAAACACAAGCGATAATAAGAATAATCGCACTGACAATTTCAAAAATATTCATATCCAGAATTTCCTCCAAAATTTTAACAAAATACAATACTTTTTAGATTATACCACATACAATAAAAAATTTCAAGTGCTTTTTTGCTTTTTTTAAAAAAAATATTTTTTATTCCAGTCGTATTTGAACCGATAGCGTTACTGAACGTTATACAGCGTGACGGAATTCAGGCTTTCGCTTATTGCTGTAACAAATCATATTTTACAATACAGATGAAAAATGATTGACTTTTTTTATTGAGTATGCTATAATTGAAAATGAGTAAGTAGATAGTTTTACGGCGATATGCTGTGATTTTTTCGGGAGAGTGCTGTATGATTGAAGATATTAAAGCTGTAATCTTCGATATGGACGGTCTTTTGCTTGATACGGAAAAGCTTCTTGTGAAATTCTGGGTTCAGGCGGCACGCGAGATGGGGTTTCCGATGACTGTGGAACAGGCTCTGGGATTGCGCTCGCTTCACAGGAGTTTTGCGATACCTTATTTAAAAGAACAGTTTGGCGAGGATTTTGATTATCTCAGAGTTAGAAGTCGCAGAATGGAACTTATGAGAGGCTGGCTTGAGCATAACCCCCTTGAAATAAAGGACGGCGCAGCACAGCTTCTGGATTATCTGAACAGCAATGAAATTAAAACCGCTGTATGTACGGCTACTGATATGGAGCGTGCGAAAAGCTATCTTTCGCAGGTTGGATTGTTTGAAAAATTCGATACTGTTATAAGCGCTGCAATGGTAAAAACAGGAAAGCCTTCTCCCGATATTTACCTTTACGCTGTTGAGCAGCTGAGAATTAAGCCGTCTGAATGTATTGCTCTGGAAGATTCACCGAATGGGGTTAAGTCTGCGGCAGGAGCGGGGTGCATTACTGTGATGGTTCCCGATCTTACCCAACCGGACAAAGAACTTTCAGATATGATTTATGCGAAAGTCGATAGTCTGAATGATATAATAAAATTGCTGGAACAGCATTGAGATAAAGGGTGAAGAAATGGAGGCGGGGTTATGGCTGAAGAAAACAAGATAAAGATTGACGGCAGAGTTGAGCTTGTTTGCGACGAAAATGGTCAGGAAGCGTCTGTTATTCTTCACGCACCGCAGAATGGCGGTGCTGATGTGAGCGTTGAAATAATAAACGAAGAAATCAAAGCAGCAGGCATCACATCGGGTATTGATTTCAACAATATAAAAAGGATTGCGGAAGGCAGGGTCTATGAGGTTTCTACCTGCATTGCAAGGGCGATAGAGCCGAAAAAAGGCGCAAACGGATATATAAACTTCAGATTTGATAAAGAACATAAGCTAAAACCGCATCAGAATGAATTTGGCGTTGCGGATTTCAGGGAATTGAATGCTATTGTTCCTATACACAAGAATGATGTTATTGCGGACATTGTTTTTCCGACTGAAGGCGTTCCGGGAAAGAACATTTTCGGCAAATTGATTGCTGCTGAAGCAGGAGTGCAGCCGAAAATTTCTCTTGGAAAAAACACGCTGCTTACTCTGGACGGAACAAAGATTATAGCGAACTGTGATGGGCATATTGTTTTCGGAAACGGTTCTTTTCAGGTTGAAGAAGCGGTTACTATAAAGACAGATCTTGATATTTCGGTTGGAAATATAAATTTTCTGGGTGATGTGCATATCAAAGGCAACGTGATGGAAGGCTTTACCGTCAACGCAGGAAAGAATGTGCGCATTGACGGAAGCGTTTTTGGCGGTGAGATCATTGCAGGCGGCAACGTTACGATTGTGGGCGGCTGCATTAACTCGAAGGTTACTTGCGACGGCAATGCTGATATAGGTTTCTGCGAAAATGCGGAAATTTTCTGCAAGGGAAATGTTTCTTCAAAACAGTTTGCGTTCTGCGATATATTCTGCTATGGCGCACTTACCGCTAAAACGAATAAGGGCGTTATCTGCGGTGGAAAAATCACCTCAATGCACGATGTTACGGCAGGAATTATAGGTTCTGTCAAGTATACGCCGACTGAAATTTTTATCGGTGACGGCTCTGTTTTGTATATGCGCAAACGAGAAACAGAAGCAGATCTGAACGAGTCGATACGGGTATTTGATAACGCCGTGAAAAATCTCGCTTTCTTAAAGCAAAGAAAAATAGCTCAGGGCGGAGAGCTTACACAGGCTCAGCAGAAGCAATTCCGCATCGAAACGCAGAACAAGCTGTTTCACGCAATGAGAAAAACACAGCTGCAAGAAACTATTGCACAGCTGGAAGAGGATATAAAAAATAAGGATAACCTCAGCGCAGTCTGCACGGGAACTATTTATCCGGGTTCTAAGTTTGTTATAAATTTCCTTACGTTGGAGATTTCAGAAGCAACTTCGCGCGGACGTGTTACAATTATAAACGATAAACTTGAGGTTGTGCCTATGTAGCATTTCAGGCGTTCTGCTGATAATGCGCTTAATTGGGGAGAAAAAATGAAAAATAATATTTTGATTATCATTGCAGTAACACTGGTTGCAGTGGCTGTAATCGCCGCTGTAATCATAGCCGGCTTTGTAAAAGACTCTGAAAGCTCTTCGGCTTCTGACAGTATTCCTGACTGGAGAATAACTTCCGACAGTTCTTCGCAGAGCAGTTCTGATCAAGGTTCGCAAGGCGACAGTTCAGCGTATTCATCGGCTGATACATCGTCTGATGTACAAAGCAGCACAAGCACTTCGCAGAGCGGCACTCCTTCGGCAAGCACCACGGTTTCGCAGCCTACTGTTTCTGATGGCGGATTATCCGCTGCACAAGGTATTGTCGCAACGGCAAATTCTCTTATAGGAGTGCCTTTTTTGTTTGGCGGAAGCACTCCGGACGGGTTTGATAATTCGGGCTTTATTTACTATGTTTTGAGAGAAAACGGTTTTCACAATTGCCCACGCGGCGTTGGAAAACAAAGCAATATGGGTATGCGATTGAAATACTCCGAACTGAAGGAAGGAGATCTTGTGTTCTTTTATAATGACAATGAAAATGCCGCAGGATTTGGCGGTGTGTACATAGGCGATGGAAAAATGGTGGCGGCTCTTGTTCCGTCAAGCGGCGATGAATGCGTGATGGTGGCTGACATCACAACACCTTACTATCAGAAAAGATTTTACTGCGGCGTTGCGCTGTCGTAATCGGAAGGAAACATAATGCCAACTACACTTATCGACAACAGTTTGTGCGTGTTTGCACTAAGAGAAAACGTAAGTCCGGAATATCTTTACAGGTACATTGACGCACTGGGCAGAGCAGGGGTAAAATATGTGGAGATGGATTCGCTGGCTTTGATGAAAATGCGGTTTCATCAGCTTCAGCAGCTGAAAACAGGCTGCATTTTCCGTCCGATAGACCCCGTGTTCATGAAGCTGTGCGAGGCTTTTGATTTCGATTATGTCTACCTTACCGCCGCTGACCTGAAGAAGGGAATAAGAACTGATGTTCCTGTTATTTTCGGGTTTATGCCGGGGGAGAATTATTCTCACAGGATATTCTGCGATGCGCGGGAAATGCTGGACGGCAATATAACAGCTGTTTCGCTGAACGGCAGTTTTCCGTTTATGAGTTTTGAGGAAGCGGCGCGCTATGTTATGCTTTTGAAAAATCATATCCCTGTGCCGATAAATATTCGTCCGACAAATGCCAGAAAAAATGCTCTGGACTCGGCTTTGAAATTCACGTTCGGAGGTGTTGACAGCCTTACTCTGACGCTTGGAAGCACAGACAGGTTCTGTTCTTTGGAGGAATATTTTTTTTCACTGCTGACGGTTTATGACAAAATTCCCGAAAATCTTAATCTTTCGGCACTGTGTGAGGCTTCGGTGTATCAGAAACTGATTTTCCGCAATGCTACTGACGTTGTTACTCGTCTGACAAATATAGCTGATGATGATATCAGGACGCTGAGAAATGCCGATACGGGAGAACGTGTTTTTCTGAAAGCAAAGCTGCGCACTGCTGATCTGAAGCGCAAAGCTTATGCTTCCGCACTTCAGAAAATGGCGGCTATGGAACATATTCCGCAGGATATTTTTGAATGTATTGACGAAGCTATTAAGAGTTATGATTTGACGGTTTTTGACGACGCATTGCTGGCAGGCGGAAAATGCGCCTTTCTGAATTAGGAGATAAAATGGTAAAACTGATTGCAAGCGATATGGACGGAACGCTGCTTGATGATGAAAAGCAGCTTCCCGATGATTTCTTTGAAACGCTTGACGGACTGTTGGAGCGGAATATAACATTTGCAGTTGCGAGCGGAAGAACATACAGTGCGCTTGAACACTTGTTTCCGAACGAGTATGTCAACAGGATTTCGTACATATGCGATAACGGGGCGTGCGTTGTACATAACGGAGAGGTTATAAGCAGCAGCGTTCTGGAAAAGAGTCTTTATGACGAACTTATCCGTTTCGCAGAGCAGGAGGACGGATTTCAGGTTGTTGCGTGCGGAAGAAAGGGCGTTTATTGCAAGAATTTGGGAAAAGCGTTTATCGAAGATGTGGCGAGGTATTACAAGCTGCATACTATCGTAGACGGCTTTGCTGACATAGATGATGAGTTCTATAAGCTTGCGATAAGCGATACAAAAGGCAGCGTTGTACACGGGAAACCGCTGCTGGACAGGATTTTTAGCGGTAAAATCAATGTTCAGGCGTCGGGCGAAGAGTGGATGGACGTTATGCCGTGCGGTGTAAGTAAGGGTAAAGCGCTGAAATTGGTTCAGCAAATTCTCGGAGCGGATCGCAGCGAAACAATGGCTTTCGGCGATTACTTCAATGACGCTGATATGCTGGCGTTGGCTGACTTGAGCTTTTGCATGGAAAACGGTCATGAAGAAATAAAAAAACTATGTCGGTATACTGCACCGAATAATAATGTCGGTGGTGTAACTGACTGTATCAAAAGATTTGTGTTGAATTGAAAGGATTAAATTTATTATGGAAATTGCATTGATTGTAATATGTCTTTGTTGTTCGGCGTTTTTTTCGGCGTCTGAAACTGCGCTTACGAGTGCGAACAGGATACGTCTAAAAAATCTTGCGGATAACGGCAGCAAAGCTGCTGCACGCACGTTAAAGATAATTCAGCGTTATGACAAGGCTGTTACTACAATTCTTATAGGTAACAATATTGTGAATATCGGCTGCTCATCTCTGGCTACCATACTTACTATCCGACTGATGACAGAGGCGTTCAATGAAACGATAGGCAATCAGTATGGTTCGCTCGTTTCTACGATAGTAACAACGCTTGTCGTACTGACGTTCGGTGAAGTTATGCCGAAGAGCATTGCAAAGGATCACTCGGAGAGTATTGCAATGGGCATTTCGGGAATAATTACTTTCCTTATGTTCCTGCTCACACCGCTGTCGGCTTTGTTTATCGGACTTAATAAACTTGCGGCGAAGATTTTCCGCAGCAAGAAGTCGGTAAGCGTTACCGAAGAAGAGCTTATGGCTATCATTGACGAAATTGAGGACGAGGGTGTGCTTGAACAGCAGGAAAGCAATCTTGTGCGTTCTGCGCTGCAGTTTGACGAGATAACTGTTGATGAAATCATTACACCCAGAGTGCGTGTGGTAGCGGTTGAGGTTTCGGAGAGCGCCGACAACATTTATAAAATGTTTTTGGGCGAGCAGTATTCAAGAATGCCCGTGTATGAAAAAACACTTGATAATATTGTGGGCGTTATCAATCAAAAGGATTTCTTCAAGGCTTATGACGCAGAGGGAAACGACTTGTCTATTGATTCGCTTGTTCAGGAAACGATTTATTTCCCATGTATGCTGAAAATTTCCGAAGTTCTGCGCACTATGCAGAAGAAAAAGACTCATATGGCTGTGGTTCTTGACCAGCACGGCGGAACGCTTGGAATTGTTACGATGGAAGATCTGCTTGAAGAGCTTGTCGGGGAAATCTGGGACGAAAGCGATGAGGTTAAGAGTCCTATAACTGTACTGTCTGACAGGACGTTCCTTGCGTATGGCGAAGTTTCGCTTAATTCGTTCAGGCGCTTCCTCGACAGCCGCGACATTGACGTGAATATTGAGAGCGAAGCTCACACTGTTGCAGGCTGGACGCTGGAACTGTTCGGAAGTATTCCGCATGAAAACGACTCGGCGCAGACCGAAGATTTTAAGGTGACGGTCGTTGAGATAAATGACTTGCTTGTGAATAAAGTAAAAATAGAGCTGATAGAAAAGTCTGAAGAGGAAGACTGATGCAGGAATTTTATGTCGTTCTGATAGTGCTGTCGGGTGCATATCTTACTGTGCAGCTGGCAGCGTGGCTGTTTTTCAATAAAATTTTTTTCCCCGACGCAGGGGAGTTGTTTGCCGAAAAGAAAGATAAATCAATGTGGCAGACGATTTTCCCGAAGGATATGCTAAGGCTTGTTATTGTGATATTTGCAGCAGCAGTGATAGGCGTTATCCTTGATGGTATGGGCGTTGTGGGTTGGCTTACAATGCCGATTGCAGCGCTTGGCGGAATAGTGGTGAATTTTCTTATAAATATGTTGGTTTCGCCTGTGTATTTCAGGCTTCACAAGAGCGGCGAGCCGACTGAAGAACAACTATCGGGTATGTACGGCAAAGTGATTGAGGATATTGACCCCGATTACTATGGCGTAATTGAAGTGTGGCATGGGAAAAAGAGTTATCTTATCCGTGTGGTATCGGCTAATAACAGATATATCCGCAAGGGTGAGCGAGTGGTTGTAATTCATTCGGAAAACGGCTGCTGTTTTGTTGAGAGCGAGGATCATCTGTGCGATGTTCTTTTTGAGGACGATGAGGAAGAAAAAATAAATTTCCGATATAATGAAAAAAAATCGGAAAACCCCCTTGACA
The DNA here is from genome assembly GCA_964616605.1 of uncultured Ruminococcus sp. Taxonomy (GTDB): domain Bacteria; phylum Bacillota; class Clostridia; order Oscillospirales; family Ruminococcaceae; genus CAG-115. The sequence goes on along the minus strand of CAZTRH010000026.1, from coordinate 13,222 downwards.
ATGATGACGAAATATGATATAATGATTATACCTCGGAATGGGGTATATTTTTTTGCGTCTGTATTCAGCAGACAAGACCTCGTTATTAAGTCGCAATCCAGCGCCGAGGGAGGCAATAATGTCCGATATGACTCAAGCGGACAGTAAAATAGGAGGTGCCGAAGCATGAGAGTTAAAATTACATTGGCGTGTTCTGAGTGCAAGCAGAGAAACTACAACACCATGAAGAACAAGAAGAACGATCCCGACAGACTTGAGATGAACAAGTACTGCAGATTCTGCAAGAAGAAAACTCTTCACAAGGAAACCAAGTAATTAGGGAGGATCTGAGATGGCAGAAGATTTGAAGGCTCAAAAGGACTCCCTCGACGAATCCGCGAAGAAGACGGAAGCGTCTGCAAAGACCAAGACCAAGAAAGACAAAAAAAGCAAATCCAACAAGACCAAGAAAAAGGGAATTGTCAAGTACTTTAAGGATTCGATATCCGAATTCAAGAAGGTTGTATGGCCGACTCCCAAAGAAACAACTCATAACACAATAGTTGTTCTTGCAATGTGCGGCGTTGCTGCGTTGTTTGTTTTTGGAATTGATTCGCTGTTTGGCTTGCTTAACGGATTGCTGTTCAAGTGATTTACGGAGGAATGTATGGCTGACTTAGAGGCAAAGTGGTATATTCTGCACACCTATTCGGGATATGAGAATAAGGTTAAGGCAGATATTGAGAAGCTTGTTCAGAACAGAAATCTCAATCACCTGATTGAATGCGCTGAAGTCCCTACTGTTACAAGACAGGTTGAAAAGGACGATGGCAAGATTGTTGAAGTTGAGGATAAGCTGTATCCCGGATATGTTTTTGTAAAGATGGTGGAAACCAACGAGAGCTGGTATATCTGCCGTAATACAAGAGGTGTTACGGGATTTGTCGGTCCTGAGGGAAAGCCTACTCCGCTGAGCGAAAGCGAAGTCAGAGATCTTGAGCAAGGGAGAACAGAAACGACAGTTTCTCTTGAAGTCGGTGACAGAGTTACCGTCAAGCGGGGCATGCTTGAAGGCTTTGAGGGAGAGGTTGTTGAGATTGACGCAGACAAGCGCACGGCTGTTGTAAACGTAAGCAATATGTTTGGCGAGGCTACACCGACAACGCTTGAAATTGCTGCGATCAAGAAAATTTAACATTTGAAGTTTTAATGGAGGTTGTTTACCATGGCACAGAAGGTTGTAGGTTTTATTAAACTGCAAATCCCGGCCGGCAAGGCTACACCGGCTCCGCCTGTTGGACCCGCACTTGGTCAGCACGGCGTTAATATTATGGCATTTACAAAGGAATTTAACGAGCGTACAAAGGATAAGGCAGGACTTATTATCCCTGTTGTTATCACTGTATATGCTGATAGAAGCTTCACATTTATCACAAAGACTCCTCCTGCAGCTGTTCTTATCAAGAAGGCCTGCAAGATTGAGAGCGGTTCCGGCGTTCCTAACAAGACTAAGGTAGCAAAGATTACCAAGGCTCAGCTTCAGGAAATTGCTGAAACAAAGATGGCTGACCTGAACGCAGCAAGCATTGACACTGCTATCTCTATGATTGCAGGAACCTGCCGTTCTATGGGCGTTGAGGTTGTTGACTGATTTTATTGCGTGGGAGGATTATTCCGTTAGATAAACATTTGTTTATCAGACCACCAAATAGGAGGAAATTTTAATGAAACACGGAAAGAAATATAATGAAAGCGCAAAGCTCGTTGATTCTGCAAAGATTTACGAGTCCAATGAGGCGCTTGACCTGGTATGCAAGACTGCCAAGGCTAAGTTTGATGAAACTGTTGAGCTTCATGTAAGACTGGGTGTTGACTCTCGTCACGCTGATCAGCAGGTTCGCGGTGCGGTTGTACTTCCTAACGGAACAGGTAAGACCGTAAGAACACTTGTTTTCTGCAAGCCTGAGAAGGAAGCAGAAGCAAAGGCTGCAGGTGCAGATTACATTGCTGATAACGAAACAATCGCTAAAATCCAGGGCGGTTGGATGGATTTCGAGGTTGTAATTGCTACTCCCGATATGATGGGTCAGGTAGGACGTCTTGGTAAGGTTCTCGGTCCGAGAGGACTTATGCCTAACCCCAAGGCAGGTACAGTTACTCCTGATGTTGCTAAGGCTGTTCAGGAGGCTAAGGCAGGTAAGATTGAGTATCGTCTTGATAAGGCTAACATCATTCACTGCCCGATTGGTAAGGCTTCTTTCGGCGCTGAAAAGCTTGAAGAAAACTTCAACGCTCTTATGGACGCTGTTGCTAAGGCAAAGCCTGCTGCTGCAAAGGGTCAGTATATCAAGAGCTGCACTGTTTCCAGCACAATGGGTCCTGGCGTAAAGGTAAGCACTGTACGTTTTGGTGTTTAATAGTTAATAAGTGGGAGTCGGGTTCGATTCCCACTTTTTTTTAAAAAAGTTTTGATTATTTTAAAAAACCCCTTGATTTTACTTGGAGTTTGTGATATAATAATGTAAGTAAGATTTGACAAGACCGAGGATAAAGCCTCGGTCTTGTTTGTATATTATTTGAAAGAGGTGACTTGATGGCATTAGCAAGAGGGTTTAGCTCGATTGAAGCTAAGGCGGAAAAGGCTGTCAGAGCTTTTGTCGAAGAACATGGTTATTCGCTGTGGGACGTTGTGTTTATCAAGGAGGGTGCGTGCTGGTATCTGCGTATTCTGATTGATAAGCCTGAGGGTATTTCAATTGATGATTGCACTTCCATTGACAGCGAAATAAATGCTATCATTGATGAGCAGGATTTCATTGATAAGGTGGATTTCCTTGAAATAGGCTCGGCAGGTCTTGAACGCTCGGTTCGCAGAGTAGAGCAGCTTGAACAGACTGTCGGAAAGAAAATTCTGCTTAAAACCTACAAACTCTGCGAGGGACTTCCCGAAAAGCACGTTAAGTGCGTTCTTGAAGGATTTGACGGAGATAAACTGACGCTCAGCGGAGAGTTTGGAATTGCCTGCGTTGGTTTATCAGACGTTTCTTCGATAAATTACGATGATTTTGACGATTTTGATTCTATTATGGAGGAGTAAGAAAAAATGGCAAAGAGAAAGACAACCAAAGGCGAAGACTACGGAGATTTTTACGAAAATCTTGCGGCTCTTGCCGAGGAAAAGGGAATTGACAGCGAAATTCTTGCGGAGAAAATCAAGTACGCAATTGAAAAGAGTCTGAAATCCAATCTTCATTTTGATGATGAGGAAGAAGATTTTGTTCAGGTTGATATTGATATCAAGAACAAGCGCTTTGATGTTTGCATTCTCAAGGAAGTAATTGAAGTTGTGGACACTCTTTACGAGCCTGAAAAGGAAATCGTTCTTGCAGAAGCTATAAAAATTAATCCCGCTGCGCAGGTCGGCGACAGAGTGCGCTGCCCTATCGATACAAAAATGTTTAAGCGCATTGCTGCAAAGAACGCTAAAGACCTTATCAGACAGGGATTTTCCAACGCTGAAAGACAACATATGAGTGAAATCTGGGGACAGTATGAAAATCAGGCTGTTTCCGCTGTTGTTACAAAAATCGAACCGCAGACAAATCACGTTACACTGGAAATCAACAAAAACGAAGTTATGCTGCCGAAGGACGACCAGATTCCCGGAGAAACATTCGAAGTGGGTCAGGTTGTTAAGGTTTATATTTCGGGTGTTTCCAAGGAATATAAAGAGGGCGACAAGAACCAGTACCTTAAGGTGTCGAGAACAGACAAGTGGCTTGTAAAACGTCTGTTTGAGCTGGAATGCCCCGATATCGCAGATGGCACTGTTGAAGTAAAGTCTGTAAGCCGTGCGCCGGGAAGCAGAAGCAAGGTTGCTGTCTGGAGCAACGATTCGAATGTTGACGCTGTTGGTGCGTGCATTGGTCCTGAGCTTAGCCGTATAAAGGCGGTTACAAAGGAAATCAAGGGTGAGAAGATTGACGTTGTACTTTACAGCGAAGATCCCGAAGAATTTATTAAGCAAGCATTGAAGCCTGCTGAGGTTTTGAAAGTTATCGTTACTAATCCTAATCCCGACAAGAGAGCGTGCAAGGTAATCGTACCCGATAATCAGCTCTCTCTGGCAATTGGAAATAAGGGTCAGAACGCATGGCTTGCGGCAAAACTTACGGGATACAAAATTGATATAAAATCTGAAAGCAATGTGGTTCCCGAAGACTATGAAACTGTTCCGCTTGTTGTAAAGACAGAGCAGTTAGAAGAAGCGGCAGAAACTATCGCTTCGGAATAAGGAGAGCTTATGGCGGTTGAAAAACACATTCCGCTGAGGAAATGCGTAGGCTGCGGAGAGTATATAGGAAAAAAAGGCTCGCTGAGAGTGGTTCGTGATAAAGACGGAAATTTGTTCTATGACCCGACCGCAAAAAAAGCAGGAAGAGGCGCTTATTTGTGCAGGGATATAAAATGTCTTGAGATTTCAAAGAAAGACAGGAAACTTGAACGTTCGCTGAAGTGCCGTGTTCCTGAGGAAATTTATGACGAGCTGAAAAAGGAGCTTGCTTGCGATGAATAAAATATTATCGACAATTTGCCTTTGCAGACGTGCAAGTAAACTTACACTCGGCTTTGACGCTGTGGTTGAGGAGCTGCGTGCTCCGCAATTCGGAGGAGTGATTATAGCCGCTGATGTTTCGCCGAAAACGGAAAAGGAAATTCGTTTTCATGCTGATCGAAACGGCAAAGAGGTTTTGAAAGCCGATTTTTCGATGAAAGACGCTGAAAATGCGATCGGCAAACGAGCAGGCGTATTCCTTATAAACGATGAGGGTCTGTTCGGTTCAGTGAAAAAACATATTAAACAAGTAGATGTGGAGGATTTTTACATTGCCAAGTAAACAGAGTAAATATAAGGTTCAGGACGTTGCTAAGGATATCGGAGTTGATAAGTCCGAGCTTCTTGAACTGCTTGATAAGGCGTTCCCTCTTGAGAATGCAAGAAAATCTACCGCTACTATCACAGCCGATGAGGTTGGATATGTGCTGGAGGTTTATACCAAAAAGAACCAAGTTGATAACGTTACGGCAGCTTTTGCCGCAACAAGAAATATGACAACGGAAAAACCCGCTCAGCAGGAGAAGAAGGCACCTGCAAAGAAAAAGCCTGCCGCAAAGAAAACTGCTGATGACGAAAAGACAGAAGTGAAAGCGGAGAAGAAGACGGTGAAAACTGTGAAGTCCGAAATTAAGGCTGAACCCAAGGCAGAGGTAAGGTCTGAAGTTAAGGTTCAGGAAGAAGCTTCCGTAAAATCTGAGAAAAAATCAGAAACTAAGGCTGAAGCTAAATCGGAAGTTAAGACTAATGCCAAAGAAGATGCAAAGCCTCAGTCCGAACAGGCTGTAAAGGCAGATACAAAAACTGAAGCAAAGACTGAGGTTAAGCAGGAGCAGAAAACCGAGAAGAAGCCCGAGGCTAAGTCGGATAACAAAACCGAGGTTAAGACGGAAGTAAAATCTGACACAAAGACTGAAGTTCGCAATGAGCAGAGAAACGGTGCAAAATATGAACAGAAGTCTGATTTCGGCAGAAAGCCCTACGATGGCGAAAAACGTGACTTTAACCGCCAGAATGGATACAATAATCACGATAACAACAGGGGCGGATTTAACAGGGATAATAATCGTGACGGCAGAGATAACCGCGATTATCGTGACAACCGCGATTATCGTGATAATCGCAAGCAACAGCAGCAGAAACCTGCGGCTTCAATATTAAAGACTGCTGTTTCGCCGTCTAAACCCATGATTGATTCCAGCAAAATCAAGGTGAATACACCTCCTGTTCAGCAGAAACAGAAAGGCGAGGCTGTTCAGCGCGGTGAGCAGGTGCGTAAGACCGTCGATACCCGTGGAAGCTATGTAGAGCTTGATAAGTACAACGAAAAGTACGAAACAATTGCTCCTGCAAGCAAGATGAACAACGACAATTTCCGCAGCAAGCAGAAAATTCAGCAGAAATCGCAGCAGAAGAACGGAAAATACTCCAGTAAGCGTGAAACTGAAGCACAGAAGCTGAAGCGTCTTGAACTTGAACGTGCAAGAAAGCAGCAGCTGAAGGTTCAGATCCCCGATGAAATCGTTGTGGGCGAGCTTGCAACAAGACTTAAAGTTACCGCTTCTGAGGTTATTAAAAAGCTGTTCGGTCTGGGCGTTATGGCAAATATCAACGAAACAATTGATTTTGATACAGCGTCCCTTGTAGCTGAAGAACTCGGTGCAAAGGTTGAAAAGGAAATCGTTGTTACTATTGAAGAGCGATTGTTCGAGGACGCTCCGGACGCTCCCGAAAGTCTGAAACCGCGTTCTCCTGTTGTCGTTGTAATGGGTCACGTTGACCACGGTAAGACTTCAATTCTTGACTATATCAGACACGCAAGCGTAGCGTCAGGCGAAGCAGGCGGTATTACCCAGCATATCGGTGCATACCGTGTAAAGGTAAACGACAGGGATATCACATTCCTTGATACTCCCGGACACGAAGCGTTCACCTCAATGAGAGCAAGAGGCGCTATGATTACCGATATCGCTATTCTTGTAGTAGCAGCGGATGATGGAATTATGCCGCAGACTATTGAAGCTATCAACCACGCAAAGGCTGCAGGAGTTCAGATTATCGTTGCAATGAACAAGATGGATAAGGAAGCTGCAAATCCTGAAAGAATAAAGGAAGAGCTTACTAAGTACGATCTTGTTTGTGAGGATTGGGGCGGTGACGTTATCTGTGTTCCTGTTTCCGCAAAGACCGGTATGGGTATGGATACGCTGCTTGAGATGGTTGGCATTACAGCTGACGTTATGGAACTAAAGGCTAACCCAGACAGACTTGCCAAGGGTGCGGTTATCGAGGCTCGTCTTGATAAGAGCAGAGGTCCTATCGCAACACTGCTCGTTCAGAACGGAACACTCCATACAGGCGATGTTCTTATTGCGGGAACTTCTGTCGGAAGAGTGCGTGTAATGCGTGACGACAAGGGCAGAACCGTAACAGAAGCGGGTCCGTCTGTTCCTGTTGAGATAATGGGTCTTTCCGAAGCTCCGTCCGCAGGCGACACGTTTGCCGCTGTCGAGGACGAAAAACTTGCCCGTGAGCTTGTTGAAAAGCGCAAACACGAGGCTAAGGAAGAGCAGTTCAAGGCTTATCAGAAGGTTACTCTTGATAATCTGTTCTCCTCTATTGAGCAGGGCGAGGTTAAGGAGCTGCCGATTATCGTTAAGGCTGACGTTCAGGGCTCGGTTGAGGCTGTGAAGCAGTCGCTTGAAAAGCTTACCACAAGCGAGGTGCGTGTTCGTGTAATTCATGGCGGCGTCGGCGCAGTAAGCGAGAGCGATGTTATGCTTGCAATGGCGAGCGGTGCGATTATCGTTGGATTTAACGTTCGTCCGCACCCGTCCGCTGAGGAAAGCGCAAAGAGAGATGGCGTTGAAATTCGTCTGTATCGTGTTATCTATGACGCAATTGAGGATATTGAAGCCGCAATGAAGGGTATGCTTGCGCCTAAGTTCCGTGAGGTTAATCTGGGACGTGTTGAGGTCCGCAAGGTTATGAAGATTACAGGCGTTGGAATTGTTGCAGGTTCTTATGTGCTTGACGGTAAGGTTGCCAGAAACGGTCAGATTAGAATTGTCCGTGATGGTATCGTAGTCGGCGATGATAAGATTGCAGGACTTCAGCGTTTCAAGGATTCTGTAAAGGAAGTTACCGCAGGATTTGAGTGCGGTATCAGCCTTGAGAAGTTCACTGACATCAAGGAAGGCGACATCTTTGAAGCATATATGATGGAAGAAGTCAAAGACTAAGATTTGGAGCAATTATGGCAAATTTTAACATTAAAAGGCTCAATGAAGATATAAGACGAGAGCTTTCTGCGGCAGTGTCGGGGGTAAAAGACCCTCGTGTCGCAAACGGCTTCGTTACTATTACTCACTGCGAACTGACAAGCGATATGTCCTACTGTAAAGTAGGAGTCGCTTGCATGGGCGGCGAAAATCGCACAGCAAAGGCAGTGGAAGGTATGAATGCAGCGAAAGGCTACTTCAAGAAGTGTATAGCGTCTGCAATTCGTATGCGAAAAATACCCGAATTGATTTTTCAGGCTGACAATTCGCTTGAATACAGCGCACACATTGAAGAAATCCTTGCAAATCTGCAAAAACCTGTAAGCAGTGAAGATGATGTTTCATTGTCTGACAAGGAGGATATCAATGAAGATTGATGTAGAGCAGACGGCGGCTTACCTCATGGAAAATGACGATTATCTGATATTGATGCACGCTTCTCCTGATGGAGATACGCTGGGCTGCGGCTCGGCACTGTGCATCGCACTCCAGAGGCTTGGAAAACGTGCAAGGGCAGTGTGTCCGGACGCCGTTCCGTCAAGGTTTGATTATCTTTTTGCACCTGTAAAGGTTCAGGAGTTTGAACCCAAAACGATAGTGTGCGTTGATGTGGCTGACACAAAGCTGCTGGGAGATATGAAGGACATTGGCGACAGGGCGGATCTGTGCATCGACCACCATATTTCAAACACCGACTATGCAAAGCGCACGCTTGTTAAAGAGGATTATGCGGCGGCGTGCGAAGTGATTTATGAGGTAATCGCTGCACTTGGACTTGAGTTTGACAAGGAGCTTGCCAACTGTATCTACACGGGAACTGCAACTGACACAGGCTGCTTTAAGTTCTCGAATACTTCGCCGCAGTCGCACATTATCGCTGCAGAAATGCTCAGATGCGGTGCAGAATTTACGCAGATAAACTATGTTATGTTCGATATGAAGACGCAGGGACGAATTGCGCTTGAACAGCAGGTTTTAAACGGAATAAAGTATTTCGCTGAAGGACACGCTGCTGCAATTACTGTATCTCTTGATATGCTGGAAAGCATAAAGGATATCGACAGCGATGATATCGGTGCGCTTGCGAATATTCCGCGGCAGATTGCAGGCGTTGACATCGGAATTAGCGTAAAGGAAAAGAAACCCGGTGTTTTCAAAGTATCATTGCGTTCAAGCGAACGTATAGACGTATCTGCAATTGCACAGAAATATGGCGGCGGCGGTCACAAAAGAGCTGCGGGCTGCTCTTTTGATAACTGCACCATGCAGCAGGCAGTGGAAACTATCGGAAAAACCTGTGAACAAGCGTGCAGAGAAGCAGGAATTATATGAACGGCATTATTGTAGTAAACAAACCGCAGGAGTTCACTTCGTTTGACGTTGTGGCGATTGCCCGTGGTAAAATGAGAACGAAAAAGGTCGGACACAGCGGCACTCTGGACCCTATGGCTACGGGAGTGCTTCCCGTGTTTGTGGGGGGCGCTACCAAGGCGATTTCGCTTGTTCCCGATACTGATAAGAGCTATCGTGCAGGGTTCAGGCTTGGACTTACTTCGGATACGCTTGATATCTGGGGCAGCTGCTCTGAACAGCGTGATGTGAATGTTTCGCTGTCGGAGTTTGAGCAGGTTCTCGGCAAATTCCGTGGGGAAATCGAGCAGGTGCCGCCGATGTACTCCGCATTAAAAGTTGGCGGTCAGAAGCTGTGCGACCTTGCACGACAGGGAATTGAGGTAGAGCGCAAGCCTCGAAAAATTACGATTTCTTCGCTTGAACTTCTTGAATTTGACGGGCGCAGCGGTTTAATTGACGTGGATTGTTCTTCGGGAACATATATCCGTACGCTTTGCGATGACATAGGCAGAGCGCTTGGCACGGGTGCTGTTATGACTTCTCTTTGCAGAACAAGAGCGTGTGGTTTTGACTTGTCGCAGGCAGTGACTGTTGAAGAATTACGCAGCGACAGGGAAATTTCGCTTATTCCCGTTGAGAACGTATTCAAGCCATTCCGTTCGGTGACGCTTGACAGAGAGCAGCTAAGGCTGTATCTCAATGGAGTGCGGCTTGACGCAGAACGCATTGCCGAAAAGCCGTCCGATTACACTGCCGAAGAGCTGCTGCGTGTTTATGCAAACGGCGATTTTCTCGGAATTGCACGGATAAACGAGCAATCGGAGCTTGTGTCAGTAAAGCGATTTTGTGATGATTTGAATTTGGTGAAATAATTTGATTGATATAACATACGGCTTTCCGCCGAAAGAGAAAACCGCTGTTGCACTCGGATATTTTGACGGGCTGCATCTGGGGCATATTGAAGTAATCGGCGAAGCAATGGCGTTTGCACGATTGCATAAGCCTGATATGGCGTCGGCGGTTTTTACATTCAACTGTGATACTACGCTTCCGAAATTTCAGCGGCAGGAAGATATAATTTCTTTTGAAAACAAGTGCGAAATGCTGAAAAGAATGGGCGTGGATTATATTTTTGCTCCCGATTTTGCGGAAGTATGCACGCTGACAGCTGAGGATTTTGTAAAGGAAATCCTTGTTAAAAGACTGAATGCGGATTTTGCGTGCTGCGGAGGAAATTTCCGTTTCGGAAAGAACGGTGCGGGAACGCCGCAGCAGCTTTGTGAGCTTGCGGAGAAGTTCCGCATGAGCAAAGTGCATATTGTCGATGATGTGTGTCTTGACGGAGAGATGATAAGCTCTACGAAAATACGCGGACTTCTTCGCAAGGGTGATATCGAGCAGGCAAACCGCCTGTTGGGATATGATATGTGGTACAGGCTTGAGGTCGTCCATGGAAACGAGCTTGGACGCACTATGGATTTTCCCACTATCAATCAGATAATCCCGAAAACCAATATCGTACCTTGCCTTGGTGTGTATGAAAGCAGAGTCGAAATTGGCGGCAGAAAGCATGTGGGAATTACTAATATCGGCGTTCGTCCGACTGTTTCCAATAGCGGAGAAACCGTAATGGAAACCCATATTCCGGATTTCAGCGGAGATTTGTATGGGCAGAATATTTCGATTTCCCTGTGCAGATTTATCCGTTCCGAAAAGCGGTTTGACAGTATCAAGGAGCTTAAACATCAGATATCGGAAGATATTTCAAAGATAACACAACACCTGTGAAAAACGAATTTTAAACAGAAAGGTTGATTTATATGGCAGAAATCAGAACACGTTTTGCACCCAGTCCAACGGGTTATATGCATATCGGAAACCTGAGAACGGCGCTTTATACTTACCTTATTGCAAAGAAGAACGGAGGAAAATTCATTCTCCGTATTGAGGATACCGACCGTGAGCGTTATATTGAGGGTGCAACAGATGTAATTTACAAGACCCTGCGTGACTGCGGTCTTAACTGGGACGAGGGTCCCGATGTCGGCGGCGAATACGGTCCGTACATTCAGAGCGAGCGTATGGGAATGTACAAGCGTTATGCCGAAGAACTTGTTGAAAAAGGAAAGGCTTACTACTGCTTCTGCACTAAGGAGCGTCTTGACGAGGTTACAAAGGCCCAGAAAGAAGCAGGAAGCTCGGCTATAATGTACGACAGACGCTGCCGTAATCTCTCCAAGGAAGAAGTACAGCAGAAGCTTTCCGAGGGTGTGCCTTATGTTATCCGTCAGGCTATCCCCGAAACAGGTTCTACCACATTCCACGATGAGATTTATGGCGACATCACAGTCGAGAACTCCATTCTTGATGATCAGGTGCTGCTCAAGTCCGATGGAATGCCGACTTATAACTTTGCAAACGTAATTGACGACCACACGATGAATATTACGCACGTTGTCCGCGGCAACGAGTATCTCTCCTCCTCACCGAAGTATAATCTTCTGTATGAGGCATTCGGTTGGCAGCCGCCAATGTACATTCATGTTGAGCATATTATGAAAGACGCTCAGCATAAGCTTGCAAAGCGCGACGGCGACGCTTCTTTCCAGGATCTTATGGAAAAGGGATACCTTACCGAAGCGGTTCTGAATTATATTCTGCTGCTGGGGTGGGCGCCGAAGGGTGAGAATGAGATTTTCTCACTGTCGGAAATGATAGAAGCGTTTGAGCTGAGCGGTATATCAAAGTCGCCTGCGATTTTTGACGGACTGAAACTTAAGGCTATCAATGCACACTATATCCGTGCGATGAGCCTTGATGATTTTGCGGCAAAGGCTGAGCCTTATATCAGAAAAGCATGCAAGCGCGATATCGATGTCAAGCTGCTTTGCGAGGGACTTCAGCCCAGATGCGAAGTATTTACTGATATTGAGCCGCAGATTGATTTTCTGGACGAGCTGCCCGATTATCCGCTTGACATGTATATAAACAAGAAGAGCAAGACCACTTGCGAGAGCGCGCTTGACGGCTTGCAGAAGATACTTCCCGTTCTTGAGGGACTGTCAGACTTTAGTCGTGACAGCATTCACGCAGCACTTTTCAAGCTTGTTGAGGAGCTTGGCGTAAAGAACGGCTTTGTGCTGTTTCCGCTGCGTCTTGCACTCAGCGGTAAGCAGGTAACACCCTGCGGCGGTGTGGAACTGTGTGCAATCCTCGGAAAAGAGGAATCGCTGTCGAGAATAAGAAAAGCAATAGACAGGCTTTCTGCTTAATATCATAATGGGTTCACAGAACTGTCACATAGGGCAATTACAATATATGTAAACGGAACGGAGGCGAGGTAAAGTGATAGAAGTCAGAAATTTATCCAAAAGCTATGGCGCAAAAAAAGCTGTTGACAATATATCCTTTACCGCAGCCGATGGCGAGATACTGGGATTTCTGGGTCCCAATGGCGCAGGCAAGTCAACGACAATGAATATTCTTACGGGATATCTGTCGGCTACAAGCGGAAACGCTCTTATAGACGGAGTGGACGTTCTTGCAGACCCAATAGGCGCTAAAAGCAATCTGGGATATCTTCCCGAACAGCCGCCGCTGTATCTTAATATGACGGTGAACGAGTATTTGAGCTTTGTGTATTCCCTGAAAAAGTGCCGTTTTCCGAAGCGTTCGCATCTGGAGGAAATCTGTTGTCTGACGGGAATAGAAGAAGTCAGGAACAGAGTTATACGAAACCTTTCGAAAGGTTACCAACAGCGTGTGGGACTTGCACAGGCACTTGTCGGAAATCCTAAGGCAATTATCCTTGACGAGCCGACTGTCGGACTTGACCCGAAGCAGATAATAGAAATACGTTCGCTGATAAAAAAGCTTGGAGAAAATCACACGGTGATTTTGTCATCGCATATTTTATCCGAAGTACAGGCGGTTTGCGACAAGATTGTTGTTATAAATAAAGGCAGTATTGTTGCAGACGATACTGCGGAAAACC
>CAZTRH010000025.1:0-24864 GCA_964616605.1 uncultured Ruminococcus sp. | reverse complement strand
GGTTTTATACCATATTATTCAGGCTTTAAAAATTTAAAACTACTGGCTGATTTGCATGGCAGAATTTCAAAGGACGACATTCGGAAAACAATGGAAACTGTTGGATTAAATCCCGACCTTAAGCGTCACGTCAAAAAATACTCGCTCGGAATGCGCCAGCGGTTGGGATTTGCTCAGGCAATAATGGAAGATCCCGATTTGCTGGTGCTTGATGAACCTATGAATGGACTTGATAAAGACGGCGTTTGCGATATGCGGAAATATCTGATTGATTTAAAGGCAAAAGGAAAAACTATTCTTATAGCTTCTCACTCGGCAGAGGATATTGAAATATTATGCGATACAGTTTGTGAAATGGATAAAGGGAATCTTACGATTATCAAATAAAAAAAGCCATAATGCATGCTTAAAAAAGCATTTATTATGGCTTTTTTATTATTTTAATATATTTTCGGGGATTATTTCCGCCATTCGTTTATAGCCTGCTTTACTTGGGTGCAGATGGTCGCCGCTGTCGTATACAGGGAGAAATTTAGTTGGATTTTTCGGATCACGGACTGCTGCGTCAAAATCAATGCACCCGTCAGCGTTTTCAGCTAGTCGCAGCCAGTCATTGAACTTGCTGCGCACCTCTTCCCGAAATGGTGCATATGTTCGCCAGCCCTCAATCGGCAGCAATGTTCCGACGTAAACGTGAAGCCCATAGCTGTGCGCTTTTTCGATATAAAAACGCATAAATTCAATCAGTTCTTCTGCTGTCGGCATATCTTCTGACGGGCGGAAAGGGTTAATTTCAACGCCGACAGGGTGAATAATATCGTTTATTCCATGCTGTATGATTACTGTGTCTGCGCCGTCTGTCGGGATTTCGCGGTCAAAGCGTTTTGCACCGCACAGACCATAGCTTTCATAGGTAAAACAAGTGTATTCCCGCAGCATTCTTGTTCCACTTGCGGAACGGCGGATAATTGCCGTGTGATTTTTTCGCTCAATATTGCAGCGCAATGTGAGGTATTCGGGCCAGTCCTGAGCAGTTATTGAATCACCGTAACAAATAATGGTTCTGTTTTCTTTTTCTGTCAGCAGCGAGATATTGCTTAAGAAATAAATAATATTTGTTCCTCGTGAAGTATCCTGCGGCAAAAACTCCTGTTCTGTCATATTGCCTGCTGCATAAATGCCTTCGGTAAGCGGTCCGCAGGTGTATACCGCACTGCGCAGCTGAGTATAACCGCTGAAATAAAAGCTTACAGTAATAAGGCTTTGTGGTTCGATATCGCATTTAATTTCGTCTGAAACAACATTTTCGCCTGCTTTAATAGTGACAGACTGTAAATCACCGAATGTCACAGGGATAAAATTCCCGTTTACCAGAATAGTTGTTTTGTCGAAAGTTACAGGTTCTGTTCCACAGAAATTATCGAATGTCAGACGCACAGCTGTGCCGCCGAATTGCGTAAAAATCGGATATCTGATGGTAAGGTCTTTTCCGTAGGCAGCAGGGCGGTTTTCTGCGATTGAAATTGCATTGCCCCAGACGCTTGCCCAGTGTTTTTCGTTCATGATATCATTCCTTTTTTAAACTATTTTATCCTGCATAATCCAATATATTTCATTATAATACTAAAATGATATTTTTTCAAGAGGATTTTTTTCAAACTGCTGATTATTACAAAATAAAGCTTAGAAAGCTGTTATATTCTGTGAATTTTTGCGTAATTTTTTTCGGGAATACTATTGACTTTTGGAAAGAGTTGGAGTATAATAAAACCAGTGTTACACAATATCTGTTGCGCAATGGTCGGTTAAATAATTTATGAGTGAAGTTGTGCATAACAGCATAATTACAGGAAATATTGGAAATTTTAAAGGGAGATACATAATGAGCAAAACTGCTTCTGATTTCAAAGAAAGTAAAATCATCGGAACTTTGCGGAAATTCGGTATTTTCGGGATAATCAGTCTGCTGTCGTATACGGCTATGGTTGTGTTTTCGCCGCTTGCTTATCCGGGTTATGACAGGCTTGGTATGGCGGTAAGCGACCTTTGTGCGGAAGGCGCACCGTCCGAAGCTCTTGCAGGGCGGTTGAACGCATTATTTGCACCGTGCGGAATGGTGAGTATTATGGCGGTGTGTCTGGGCGTTTCGGCTTGCAAGATGAAAATTTTCAAGATCGGAATTGTATGCTTTGCTATAATGGAATGGGTTTGCAATGTGGGGTACGAGATGTTTCCGTTGGTGAGCGGAGAGCTTCCTTCAGCACCACAGAACGTTATGCATATTATAGTAACTGTTCTGGTTGTTGTTTTCTCGCTTGCTTCACTTATACTGATAGCTGTGGGAGCTAAAACGAAATCTTTGAAGCCGCTGCGGGTGTGGGCGATAGTCTGTCTTGCGGCAATGCTTGTGGGAGCGGTCGGAACAGGCGCAATGCCGAAAGCTGTATTTGGTTTGTTCGAGCGTTTCAGCACTTTTTCTGCAGTAGTGTTCAACGCTGTTCTGGGAATTTATCTTATGAAAGGAACGTTGTGCTTTTCGGGGAAACGAGAGTAACATTGCTTTGGACTTTTGAAGTCTGCGTATATTGAAGAGAAATTGTGAAGTGGTACATTATAAGGAGGAAATAATATGGAAAAAACATTGATTAAAAAGCTGCTGCTTATTGCAGTGTTGGGAACGGGAATAGGCGGTCTTATATTTTTGTGCATTTCGTTTATAGGCGGAGGAGATTGGACACTGCCCGCGGCACTGGGAAGTATTGGAATTTCAAATCTGCTAAACGTTTTCAGAGTGAATTTTAAAGAGTAATTGGCTTGGTTTTTCAGAATAGAATATCGCTCCGACAGATGACGGGACTATGCACGTCTGTCGGAGCGATCTGCGTTTTGAGGCAGATTTTCGTTTCCTTGCCGAAGCAGGGGCGTTCATTCGTTTCAATTTTGGGAAAATTACATAAATATTTTAAAAAGCTATTGAAAAATGTAAAAAAATGTGTTATTATTATTTCGTGATTTTATTTTGGATTTCAATTCTATATTGAAGGAGATTTTCTATGAGTAATGTAAGACCCGACTCTATGGTAAGAATTACCACTCCCGAACTTGCAGAAAAGTTTATTGCCGAGCAAGTTGCCGAGGTTCGTGCGCAGGTTGGCGACAAGAAGGTTCTGCTTGCACTTTCGGGCGGAGTGGACAGTTCTGTTGTCGCTGCACTTTTGATTAAGGCAATTGGCAAGCAGCTGGTGTGCGTTCATGTAAACCATGGACTTATGAGAAAAGGCGAGAGCGAACAGGTTATTGAGGTTTTCAAGAACCAGCTTGACGCTAACCTCATCTATGTTGACGCTACCGACCGTTTCCTTGACTTGCTTGCAGGTGTGAGCGAGCCTGAGAAGAAACGCAAGATTATCGGCGGCGAGTTCATCAAGGTGTTTGATGAAGAAGCAAAGAAGCTTGAGGGAATTTCTTTCCTTGCACAGGGAACTATTTATCCCGATATTCTTGAAAGTAACGGCGTAAAGGCTCATCATAATGTCGGCGGTTTGCCCGAAGATATGAAGTTTGAGCTTGTAGAGCCTGTGAAACTCCTGTTCAAGGACGAAGTAAGAGTTGTAGGCAAGGCTCTTGGATTGCCCGAATCAATGGTTGATCGTCAGCCGTTCCCGGGTCCCGGACTTGGCGTTCGCTGTCTTGGCGCTATCACTCGTGACAGACTGCACGCTCTTCGTGAAGCAGACGCTATTCTGCGTGAGGAGTTTGATAAGGCAGGTCTTAACAAGACCGTATGGCAGTATTTCATCGCTGTGCCTGATATGAAGAGCGTAGGCGTTAAGGACGGCAAGCGTTACGAGGGTTGGGCTGCAATTATCCGTGCTGTAAATACAAAGGACGCTATGAGCGCAACTATCGAGGAGATCCCGTATGCGCTTCTCCATAAGATCTGCGACCGTATCACCGCTGAAGTTGAGGGTGTAAACCGAGTTCTTTACGACCTCACACCTAAGCCTGTCGGAACAATCGAGTGGGAATAAAAGAATAAAAAGGAGAATAATTATTATGGAAAAGATTTACACAGGTAAGACAAAGGACGTTTTTAAGCTTGAAAACGGAAATGTACTGCTGAAGTTCAAGGACGACTGCACAGGCAAGGACGGCGTTTTTGATCCCGGAGAGAACAGCGTTGGACTTACAATTGACGGTATCGGCAAGGCTAATCTCCAGACTTCCGTTTACTACTTTGAGAAGCTGAAGGCTGCCGGAATTAAGACTCACTATGTAAGCGCAGATATTGACAACGCAACAATGGAAGTTCTTCCTGCCGAATGCTTTGGCAAGGCTCAGGGCGGCAACGGTCTTGAAGTTATCTGCCGTCTTGTTGCAACAGGCAGCTTCATCAGAAGATACGGCGAATATATCAAGGACGGAACCGTTATTGAAGGCGGATATGTAGAATGCACATTCAAGAACGATGAGAAGGGCGATCCGCTTGTAACAAGCGAGGGACTGGAAGTTCTCGGCGTTATGAACAAGGCTATGTTTGAGAGCATGAAGGAGCAGACTCTCAAGATTACAAAGATTGTAGCTGATGATCTTAAGACTATCGGTCTGGATCTGTGGGATATCAAGTTCGAGTTTGGTTACAACAACGGCGAAGTTGTCCTTATTGATGAAATTGCGTCTGGCAATATGCGTGTATATAAGGACGGCAAGATTGTTGATCCTGTTGAGCTTACAAAACTTATCAACAACAGATGATCATATTACGTCAGTAGTAAAATAAAAACTGCCACCGGGTAGTATATGCTTAGAGCATTCGTTTACACATCGTTAGGTCGCAGAACCTGTTTTCATAAGCTTATGAAAACAGGTTCTTAGAAGATGTGTATACGGGTGCTTTGTTTTTTGGGAGGAGTAATGTCGGGCATTTTTAAAAAGTTCAGGGGAAAAGCAGGCTATTTTTCTAAAAAAGAAATTCTGCTGTGGAGTGTGTCTGCTGCATTTATCGTTGTATCATTCGCGGTTTTTGACAGGGTGAATTTTCTGACGCTTGCGGCTTCGCTTGTGGGGGTGACTTCGCTTATCTTCAATGCAAAGGGAAATCCCACGGGACAGCTTCTGATGGTGGTTTTCAGTGTCATGTACGGGATTATTTCGCTTTCCTTTGCGTATTACGGAGAAATGATAACATATCTTGGAATGACTATGCCAATGGCGGTATTTGCTTTTATTTCGTGGATAAGAAATCCATATAACGGCAATAAGTCTGAAGTTCGCGTAAATTCGATAAGCCGCAGAGAGCATTTGCTTATGTGGATTATAACCGCTGCTGTAACTTGCGCTTTCTATTTTGTATTAAGTGCCATGAACACAGCGAATATTATTCCAAGCACAATTTCAGTAACGACAAGCTTTCTTGCGGTTTACCTCTCGTTCAGAAGAAGTCCGTTGTTTGCGCTTGCGTATGCGGCAAATGATGTTGTGCTTATTGTTCTGTGGGTTATGGCAAGCGCAGAGAATAGCCGATATATTTCGGTTGTTGTGTGCTTTGCAGCGTTTCTGGTAAATGATTTTTACGGTTTTGTCAACTGGCAGAAAATGAAGAAACGACAGCTTGCCGCCGGGGAATAAATCTGATTATATAGAAGAAAACTGCTTGAAGCAAGGCTTTAAGCAGTTTTGTTTTTTATAACTTAGGCAAGATGTCCCCAAGCCTGCGAACCGAACTTAGCAGTGCTGAACGAAGTTCGATACGCCTACTGAATGGTAGGTCGTGCCGAACTCGTTCGGTACGGCCACGTTAAATGACGGGGCAAGCCCCTTATTGAATACGCTGCTTTGGCACAGCAAAGTAATATCCGATTTTTCAACTCTGCCTGATACAGCTGAAATTGATTAAAAAAATTTGATACTATTGACTTTTGAGGAATAATATGATACAATGAATGAAAGGATTTTATTTGAATGATTAGTCACGGAGGTGGTTTCGTGAACGTTTTCTCCTCTATCAAAAAAAGATTGTTTCGCAAAAATGATTTTGCTGCAGCAAGCAAAAATTCACACTCCGAAAATGAAAGCGTCAGCAATCAAGGAGCAGCTACTTTCGGTGGTATCGCTCACGAGCCGAGTATGTATGAAAAACTTAATAATAAGTTTAAAATATATCGCTCAGACGGCTCTGTCAGAATGAAGAAAGATTATATCTTCGATGATATTGATTATAAATCCATAAATCAGGACGGTTTACACAGCAGTGCTGAACTGGCTGCGGCAGAGGGCATTGATAAAAAAACCGATGTCAATAATATTTTGTCTGACAGATTCAGAAGCGGCAGCGCAGATAAAATCGACAAGCTGAAGTGGCTTGGCGGCGCATTGTCTGTTAAGAAATCGCAGGGCGGCATTCGGGGACGTTCTGTTCTGAAAGGAATAGAGTCTGTACTTGATACTGCGGTGACGGCTTTAAACGGCTCGTTCGGCGATGACAAGCAGACTAACGATGAAATGTATGAACAAGCGGTAAAGAGTGTTGAAAATCTTGCCGCTTGCTGCACAAAATACAATCTTACTGGAGAAAAGACTTCTGCGTTCAAAAATACTTCAGAGGTGAATATTATTGTAAGAGAACTAGGCAGTACAGCTTTTGCTGTTTTCAACAGCCTTGTTATTGCAAAGTCTGCTTTTTTGAATGCGTCTGCCGAAAGCCAGCGGCTTAACACGATAAAAAACATTGTGCGTTCACCCGATAGTATGGAGCTTGCGCAGTCTGACAGTGCTGCTGATGTGCAATCAGCCGAAGCGGAGGCTGCTGCTCGCAGAGATAAGATTGAAGCCTTGAAACAGCAATGCGCCGAACTCTTGCGAAGGGAGTACAAGGGTCTTGATGGCGAGGGCAGAACTTACAGGATTTCGGATTTCAAAAGTCACGACTCGTATGTTTCGTCTGAAAAGAAGTCGGATTTTATGGAGAGTCCCGATTTTTATGAAAGACTTGCAGACTACGAGCAGCTTGCCGAAACGTCTGTTGATTCGGTCAGCGGAACACGTTATTCAAGGATTGCCGAGAATATCAGACGCTATATAGCAGATGCAGAGGAATATTATGTTGCTGTATTCAAGATGACGGATCTGCTGCGTGAAGAAGCAGGCAGTACATATTCTCAGAAAAACATGGATAATGCCGCATATTTTAAATACACTGCGGATGAAGAAAATCTGGTTAAAAATAAAGGAGCGAAAAAAGCGAACGCTCCCGGATTTGGACATTTGGATATTTCTGTTTTGGCGCACGCACCTAACGAGGGAATAAATTTTTACAGAAAAAAAACAGACGAATTGTTCGATTTTCAAAAAGACGACAGTGGTAAATTGAAAACAGAAGAGTATCATTATACAAACTCTGAGGGCAAGGATGCAACATCGCCGTTCCAGAAGCATATTGTAAAAAACAAGTCGGCAACAAAGGAAGAATTTGACGCTTTGTGGCTGTATTCCAAGGAATCACGCACTGTCAATGCTCTTGCGGCAGGCTATAAGGGCGGCGAGTGGGGTGAACAGAACTATAAGGGTGAGAATATCGACTTTGACGCTGACGAAAAGAAGATTATAACTGACGGTGAAGTGAAATCATCGGGTGACGCTGATATTTTACGAAAACTTACTTCGCTTATCGAAAAATCAAGGTATGATAAAGACGTCTGGCTTCAGTCGGGACAGTCGTTCCTCGCGTTGGAAAAGTTTTTGGGGATGGGTACCGAAAGCGGATATTTCAGTGAATTTAAAGACAAAATGGAAAAGGACGAGGACGGCAATATACGGGATTATTCCGATATTGTAAAGTCAGATGAGTTTATGCAGGCTAATCGTGAAGCCAGAAAATATATAGGCTGCATAAACGAAATACCGCAGTTTTTATCCACAACTTTTTATAAGGGCGGCGGTGGCTCTTTTAACGCCGCACCTGTGAAGCTGAATATATTCGCTCCCAAGGGTTCGGAGATGCTGTATGTTTCGGACTTGGGATTTTATGGAGGCAGCGAGCAGGAGGTTATACTTCAGCGTGGCGGAACATATATGATACATGATATATACTGGGGCAATGACGGCACCTCAATGGGCGGCGGTCTTACGCTGTTTGTGGATATGGAGCTGCGCCCTGAACACGGTTATAACAAAAAGCAGCAAAATCCCGATAACGCTACGGCAGCAGGAAGAAATTGAGATTGCGGCGTGTTGCGATTTATTTATTGAGCGGCTTTGCCGATTGTAGGGAGGTTGGATTGAATGGGTGTTTTTTCGTGGATACAAAGGCATTTGCCGAAATCAATATCTAATATATTTAGCAGCGATACTTCCGCTGATTCAGATGAAGCTTTAGAGAATTCGGCACGTTTGGAGATGCTTGGAATGTTTGACAAAAACGCTGTTATGTGCCAGAACGACCTTGATGCAAAATTTTCGGAGGGCGGCGGTCCTGAAGCTATTGCACAGCAAATTTTGGATTATGTGTTTAGCGGTGATTTATCAGATGATTATGATCATTCAGACGGTGACAATCTTCAGTTAAATCAAGCTCCCGACCGAAACGGTTATGACTGTAATGAACACGCCGACACTCTGAGGAATGATCCAAACAGTGATTTTGATGCAGATGTGGGTGTGTCTCTTGCAAACAAGTTCACAAGCAGCAGTGTCAATAAGATAGATAAACTCAAATGGCTGGGCGGTATGTTGTCAATAAAGAGCGATGCTGCCAACCACAATTTTGTAAACATTCTGAACCAATTTAAATCATGTGTGAATGATGCGGTAAATGATTTGATGGTAACTTTCGGCGATGACAAAAATGCTAATATAAAGCTGTACAAAAAAGCTATGAGTTCGCTGGAAGAACTTTCAATTCGCACAACAAAGTATAATTCTATTGGTAACAATGCTACTAACTTCAGAAAGAGTTCCGAGCTGGATAAAGTAATGCTTGAATTAAGCACCACAGCATTTGCCTTGTTCAACAACCTTGTAATGGCAAAGAAGTCTTTTATGAATGCCGATGCTGAAAGCCAGAAGTTGAACTCATTCGCAAGCATTACACGTTCGCCCGACGATTTAAAACTCACTCCTGCGGCTCAGGCAGCCAAGGAGGCAAAGAAGGCGGCAAAGCTGGCTAATAGCGGCAAGGCGCCGCTCACCCCCGCCGAAAGAAAAGCAAAGATTTTAGAATATCGGGGTGATTGCGCAGCTCTTCGCAGCAGAAAATATAAGGAAATAGATGAGACTGGGAATACTTACAGAGTAACAGATTTTAAGAATGAAAATTATTTCTTAGCCCCTGATAAGTATATACAATCTCTTGATTTAAATCGTACTCATTCGGATTCTATATATAGCATGTGTACTGATTTATATTCAAAACTTGAGGAATATACGAACATTGCAAATAACACGGAAAATAATGACGTAAGAGAAAGATATAAGACAATGGCAAGTAATCTGAAAAAGTATCTTAAGGATTATGAAGAATATTGCTATTGTAAGTTTCAGCTATCTCAGTTGCTGCTTGAAGATAATAAAAGCACATTCAGCCAGGATCGCAAAGATGCCGCCGAGTTTTTCAAAGTCGTTCAGGGAGATGATAATCAGACGGAGAATGAAAATAAGTTCGGCGAGAAGGCCGATAAATTGGGATATACCAGTATAAGTCCCAATTACAAAAAAGAAATACCGATTGAAGCAGTTAATTATTTTAGAGATCATAAAACAATGGAAATGTTTAAATTCACAGATCAGAACAATCCGAAAGAAGAAAGGGAAAACGATGCTCCGCTTTATGACGACAAGGGCAATATCATAGGCACTACAGCAAGATTGAAGCTTCGCGGCGGCGAAGCAACGGAGGAAGAATACAAATCTCTGTGGAAATATACAGGTTATTCGGCTACTATAAATGCCCTTGCTGCAGGCTATAAGAACGGCTCTTATGCAGAAGAATTTCTGGGTGATGACATAGACTTTGACGCTGACCAGAGGAAAACCATCACTAATAACGGAAATGAGGAAGCTTCAAATGACGCACAGGATCTGCGTAATCTTACTTCGCTTATTGGAAAATCTACATATGATAAGGATGTCTGGCTTCAGTCGGCACAGTCGTTTATCGGACTGCAGTCTTTTCTGGGAATGGGTACTGAGGACGATACTCTGGAAATAATGCGTAATAAAATAGAGTTTGATGATTACAATGATTACCAAAATGGAAAAATAACTAGACGTGATGAAGATAGAGTGCCAAGAGCTTATTCCGATATGACGAGTTCAAAAGAGTTTCTTGAGGCTAATCAGGAAATGAGAAAATATATCGGTTATATGAACGAGATGCCGCAGTTTATGTCAACAACCATTTATAAAGGCGGCGGCGGTAATTTTAATCCTGGCGCACAGGTTAAATTGAATATTTACGCACCCAAAGGTTCAGAGATGCTTTATGTTGCAGATTTGGGATTTTATGGCGGTGATGAACAGGAAGTTATTCTTCAGCGTGGAGGAACGTATTCAATAGAAGATATATACTGGTCGTTCGATGATACATTTACAAAATCTGACCCAGTATTGTTTGTGGATATGCGGCTTCACCCCGAACACGGTTACAATAAACGTCAGCAGGAACCGAAAAAGAAATAATTCTCGGGAGGATTGAACAATGTCTGATATTGAAGATGAAGTAGACGCCTACATCGGTCGAAAATACCGTGAAAACGAGAGCTTCAGAAAGTTTGTCAAGGAAAGTCCCGAAAACCTTTTTGTATACAGGAGAAGGCTGATAGAGAAAAGGGAGGAAGTCTGGGACTGCCCGAAGATAAATCCTGCATACTGCAGAACGTGCGTTAATGCACAGGGAGAACCGCCGTTTGAGGATAGTCCCGAAAAGGCGTTCTGTGCTGCGTATCCGCACGAAAAGAACATTGTCAAACCGAGAGAGGTTTTTTTTGACGGCGCAGAGTGCGAGTTTTACAAGAAAAAAGAATAAACGTGCCATCATATTCCTTTGTTTCCTGATTTTTTGCATTGCAAAAACCTGTTTGCCGTGCTATAATATGATTATCCCGAACGGGAAATACATAAAGGAGGCAAATGGTATGTGCAACTTCTTCTTTTACATCTGTGACTTGCTGAAAGGCTTTTGCGGCTAATGACATAAGGCGTTGACGCTAAATCACGCTGTACTATCAAAAAATGTCGGGGCGGTTTTGCTGCCCCGATATTCGTTTGGGAAAAGTTGTGCTGCCGATTTTCGGAAGAACGCTCAAAGCTGCTGTCTGTAAGGAACGGCAGTTCCGTTTGAATGTGCTTTTAAAGCAGTGAATACGATTGCTTGAACGAGAACAATACAAAAACGACAAATTTTAAGGAGAACAGAAAATGAAATATCTCAGACAGCTTTTGATAATACTTTTTATTTCACTTATTGGCGAAGCGCTGAAAATGATAGTGCCGTTGCCTGTTCCTGCGAGCATATACGGAATGGCGATAATGTTCGTGTGTCTTATGACGGGTGCTGTTAAACTTGAAAGTGTAAAGGACGTGGGGAAATTCCTGGTGGATATAATGCCCGTGATGTTTATTCCTGCAGGCGTGGGACTGTTAAGCAGCTGGGGAGTATTAAAACCTGTTCTGGTGCCTGTGGCGGTGGTGACGGTGGTCGTGCTGGCGGCGGTTATGGCGGCGGCAGGCAGAGTATCGCAATTCGTGATCAGAAAGGGGAAACGTCAGTGATTAACAGTTTTTTCGAGCAATCGGTTTTCGCAGGCGTTGTGCTGAGCCTGCTTGCATATTTCCTTGGAGTGTTTCTGAAAAAGAAAACAAAACTTGGGATTTTCAATCCGCTGCTGGTGTCAATTGCTGTGACAATTGCGGTTCTTGCGGTAGGCAAGGTGGATTACGAGGTATATAATCAGAGCGCAAAGTATTTGAACTATCTGCTTACTCCTGCGACAGTGTGTCTTGCTATTCCGCTGTACGAGCAGTGGCAGCTGTTAAAGCAGAACTATAAGGCTGTAATAGCAGGACTTGGAGCAGGCACGATAACAAGCCTTACGACAGTGTATGTGTTGTCGCTGCTTTTCGGCTTGTCGCACGAGCAGTATGTAACGCTGCTGCCGAAATCAATAACAACGGCTATCGGAATGGGATTATCCGAAGAATTGGGCGGAAACGTCACTATTACGGTTGCGGTTATTGTGGTGACGGGAGTTCTTGGAAATATAACGGGCGAATTTGTGTGCAGGATTTTCCGGATAAAAGAGCCTGTTTCAAAAGGACTTGCCATGGGCGCTGCGGCGCACGCTATCGGCACGGCGAAGGCTATGGAGATGGGAGAAACGGAGGGCGCAGTGTCGGGACTTGCGATTGCGGTTTCGGGAATACTGACAGTGGCGCTTGCGCCGCTCTATGCAGCGTTTATCTGAAATGGTAAAATCTTGCTTGAGAGAAGAACGGCAGACGAAATCTGCCGTTTTCTGCTTTTCTGACTGGTTTACCTGAAGTCAGAAACAAAGCTCTTGACAAAAGCATTTACTTGTGGTATGATTTAGATTAAAGGCGCTGTTCTGCCTTGAAATTCTTTTCGGAGGTAATATTATGGGAAGTGTAATTATCTGCGATCACCCTTTGGTTCAGCACAAGATTTCACTTATGCGCGACAAGAATACAGGTGCAAAGGAGTTCCGTGAGCTTGTCCGTGAGATTTCAATGTTTATGTGCTACGAGGCTACTCGCAGCTTTGAACTTAAAGACGTTGAAATTGAAACGCCCCTGAGAGTTGCAAAAACAAAAATCCTCAGCGGAAGAAAGGTTGCGTTTGTGCCTATTCTCCGTGCAGGACTTGGAATGATAGACGGCGCACTGGCGCTTGTTCCTGCGGCAAAGGTGGGACATATCGGTCTGTATCGTGACGAAGCCAACGGCAACGCTCCTCAAGAGTACTATTCAAAGCTGCCGTCCGATATTTCAGAGCGTGATGTTATCGTGCTTGACCCTATGCTTGCAACAGGCGGTTCGGCGATTAAGGCTATCGACTATGTGAAGAAGTCGGGAGCGAAAAACATCAAGTTTATGTGCATTATCACTTGTCCCGAGGGACTTGAAAATCTGCAGAAGGCTCACCCCGACATTGATATTTTCTGCGGCGTAGTGGACGAGGGAATGAACGAGGACTGCTACATAGTTCCCGGAATAGGCGACTGCGGCGACAGATTGTTCGGTACGAAATAATTGCTATGCTGAAGTGGACAAATCCTGTAAATGATATCAATTACAACGAAATACACAGGACGGAATTTGAAAGCAGCCGCTTTTCTGATGGAAACAGACGCTGCAGAATTGAGGTTTTTGCAGATAATCCATCACTTATAGGTTATGCGGAAAGGTGCATTTCGGCATTTGAGTCGATATCTGATGAAGCGTTATACAGAATACTGTCGGGTCTTGCAGACGCTTTTCGGGAGAGCGGTATCGAGAAAGGGCAGAGCTTTGCGAATGAGCGTGAAGTATTGTCGGTTTGTCGGTCTGTTACGATGTTTGTATGTGTTCCGAATGACGACAGCCGACTTTTGTATGTGCTTGAATGCAAGGCTGACGGCGCAAAATCAGGCTTTGTGATGCTTGAGGATAATCCCGTGTATATAGGAAAAGACTATTTTTTGACGTACAGACAGTATAAGGAGAAATATCAATGATAAAATTTACGAACGGCACAGAAAACAATCATTCTTCCGAAACAGTTGAAAAGCTTGAAAAGCTGCTTGCCGAGGTGAATGAAAGCTGTCCGCCTAAGCAGAGCGTAAGGTTTGAGCCTGTGCGTGAAAAGTGCAGCGTGTTTGATTCAAAGCTTGGCGGCGTGCCGTATTTCCCGAAAGGTATGGAATACCCCGTTGCCCGTAATTGCGATGGCGAAGGAAAGCCGCTTTTCCTGCTGGCTCAGCTTAATTTTGCACAGCTTCCCACTATTGACGGTTTTCCTGAAAAGGGAATACTCCAGTTCTTTGCGGGATATAGCGGTGATGACTGTTATGGAATAAATTTCAAGGATTATCAGAAGCAGGACGGCTTCCGCGTGATTTATCACAGCGATATTATCACGGACGAAAGCAAACTTATGTCCTCGGCGGATATGCCCGGATTTGAGGAAATCTTCCTGCCGTTCAAGGGCGAGTTTCTCCTTAAACCGAAGTGCAAGGAGCTAAGCTATGCAAATCCGGAGTTCTACGGTTTTGAAAATGCTGCGGTAAAGGCTTATAACAAGCTTTTTGGCGGCAATGTCGTGTCGGTATTCGGAAGCGAATACAGAAACGAAATCGGTATCAGAACTGTTGACGAATCGCTTTATAACGCAATTTATGACGTTGAATACAATCAAATTCACAGCCGTATGGGCGGTTATCCGTTTTTTACGCAGGGCGACCCTCGTCCGTGCTGCGAGGAATACGAACGGTGTGATGTGCTGTTGTTCCAGCTTGACAGCGAAGGCGATGGCGAGGACGAGATTATCTGGGGCGACTGCGGCGTGGGAAATTTCTTTATAAACGCTGCGGATTTGAAGAACCTCGACTTCTCTAAAGTACTTTATTCGTGGGATTGCTGCTGATTTAAAATATCCGGACTCCTGATGAGTTCGGATTTTCTCTGCGAAAGCGATGGTTTATAACGGCATTTGCGCTTGTTCAGCGGTTCATTTCAATATTAAGCATTGGATAGGGTGTTGTCGCTTCAGTGCGATTTTTACCGTATCTTTGCCGAGGATATGATAGAGGGGACTTTGCCCCATATGATTTGGATTAAGGGCGGCTTTGAAAATTGGTTTGAAAAGAGAAAATCGGTTTTTGGAGATGACCCTATGGCAACAGGAGATAACACAGCTGTTGCCGCACACTATGTATAAGATGAGAGGAGAAAAAGTATGCTGTCACCTGAAGATATTCTTCAGCTTATCCAAAGCCTTATCTGGCTTCTTGCAGGCGTTGGAGTGTTTATTGTCGGTATGAATTTTATGGGCGACGCACTCGAAAAAAGCGCCGGAGGCGGTATGAAAAGGCTGCTGGAAAAAATCAGCAACAATCGGTTTTCGGGCGTTGGTATAGGAGCAGGCGTTACCGCCATTATTCAAAGCTCTTCGGCGACTTCTGTAATGGTAATAGGTCTTGTAAACGCAGGAGCTATGACGCTTATGCAGGCGGCGCCTATTATTATGGGTGCTAATATCGGAACTACGGTAACGGGTGTTCTGGTAGCTTTGAAAAATGACTATTTCAATATGGCGATGTACTTACTTGCTTTCGCAGGCGTTATGATGGGTTTTTTCAAGAAGGAAAAAATCAAAATTGCAGGCAGCCTGTGCAGCGGTCTGGGTCTGATTTTCGTCGGACTGAACATAATGAGCAGCGAGCAGGCGTTTGGAAATGCGCTGGTGGAGAATATGTTCTCTAAGGTGTTTACCACAATTGATTTTCCGCTGCTGCTGATTCTTGTGGGTATTGTATTCACGGCGTTAATTCAGAGTTCGTCAGCGTCAACGGGTATCGTTATAACAATGGTCGGAACGGGCGTATTGCCGCTTGATCAGGCACTGTTTATCGTGCTTGGCGCGAATATTGGTACTTGTGTTACGGCATTGCTGGCGTCTATCGGTGCAAACGTCAATTCAAAGCGTGTTGCGCTGTTCCACTTCGGATTTAATGTAATTGGAACGGTTCTGTTTACGGTATTGTTGTGGACGCTGGGCGATCATGTTGTAAATCTGTTGGTGTCGCTGTTCCCCGGAGAGGACGCTATGGCGCTTCAGATGCGTGTTTCTGCATTCCACGTTATTTTCAATGTTACGACAACCTGTCTGCTGCTGCCGTTTGTAAAGCATATGGTAAACCTTTCGTGCAAGATTATCAAGGACAAGAAAGAGGAAAAACAGGCACTGCAGCTGCGGTATGTTGATGAGCGTCTGCTTACAACACCATCTGTTGCGCTTATGGAAGTCAAGAATGAGATGAACTATATGATGAGTCTTGCGGAAGAGAACATAACACTGTCGTTCTCGGCGATACAGACAGGTTCACTCAGACACAGCGAGCAGATTGCACGCAACGAGGAGCTGATTGACTTCACCAACAGTGCGCTTACTAAATTCCTCATCAGCCTTTCTGCGAACGTTGACAGAAGCAGTGAGCGAATAATCGGTTCATATTTCCACGTTCTCAACGACTTGGAGCGTATCGGAGATCACGCAGAGAATTTCAATGAGATAGCTGTTGGAATGTCGCAGACAAAGAACGGATTTTCGCCTGCGGCACGGACTGAAATCAAGAAAATGTGCGACAATATAATGAAAATGTTTGAGATATCAAAGAACGCATTTGAGAATGTAAGCGCACAGCAGCTGCCTGAGCTTTCGGAGCTTGAGGAGAGTGCTGACAGCATGAAGGACGAGCTTATTTCAGCACATTATTCACGTCTTGCAGAAGGAACCTGCAGCGTAGACAGCAGTCCCTACTATTCGTCATTGGTGCTTGGACTGGAGCGTGTTGCGGATCACCTTGTAAATGTCGGATACAGTATTCTTAATCCGACAGGCTCACAGCAAAAAGTCTGATATGACAAATAAAGGAATAATTAAAAGGGAGAGCCGCGGCTCTCCCTTCAGTTTGTATGTATAATGTGCCGATTGGCTTTATCTGAGGGTAAATCTGCCTGTAAGCTGCTTCATTGTGGTAGCCTGACTTGCAAGCTCTTCCGCTGCAGCCGCACTTTCTTCAGACGCAGAAGAATTGGTTTGCGTAACTGCGGCAAGTTCTTCTACTCCGGAGTTTACCTGATTTATCGCCTGTGCCTGACTTTGCGAGTTTTTGGAGATGTCGTCAACGTTTGCAACAATGTTATTGATATTCACGACAACTGTGTTGAGGCTTTCGGCAGTCTGGTTTGCGATTTCAGAACCGTTGTTTACGGCTTCTGTGGTTTTGATGATAAGCTCAGATGTGCTTTGCGACGCTTCGGCTGACTTTGCGGCAAGATTTCTTACTTCGTCAGCGACAACCGCAAATCCCTTTCCTGCTTCGCCTGCGCGAGCGGCTTCAATTGCAGCGTTCAGAGCAAGTATATTCGTCTGGAATGCAATATCTTCAATGGTCTTTATGATTTCGCCGATCTGCTCGGTGTTGCTGCTGATGTTCTGCATAGCGTCAAGCATATGCTCCATACGCTGATTACTGATTTCAGCTTCCTTGCCGATTTTGTTCATCTGGCTACTTGCCTGTTCTGCTTCTTCGGCGTTCTTCTTGACCTGCTCGGAAATATCGCCGATTGTTGAAACAAGTTGTGAAATAGAAGCAGCCTGTTTTGTAGAGCCTGAGGCAAGCGACTGCGCACCGCTTGCAACGTGGTCTGCACCTTCAGATACCTGATCCGCTGCAAGGTTGATTTCGGAAAGTGTGCCGTTGAGGGAGTTCGTGATGTTGTCAAGCGCACTCTTGAGTTCGGCAAATTTGCCTTTGTATTCCAGCGTAAGACTTATATCGAGGTTGCCGTCTGCGATTTCGTTCAGCACAGAGGACAACTCATCAATATAGCCGACATAGTTGTGCAGGGTAGCGGTGGTTTTTCGGAAACTATCCGCAAGTTCGCCGATATCGTCATTTGATTTGCAGTCGATATTAACGTCAAGCTCGCCCGACGCAATTCTTGCAGCGGCAGCGTTAAGCGATTTTATCGGCTTTGTAATTCCGAGAACAAGCACGAACGACACAATCGTTGCTACAACCGACACGATTACAACCATCGTCATAATGATAAAGAACAGTTCGATGGACTGGCTGTAAAGTTCGTTCTTTTCCGCTGTTATCACAAGGTTCATTCCGTTATCAAGCTTGCTTATTACTGCAAGGTGCTCAACACCGTCTATATCGCCGAAAAGCGCTTCTGTCGAGCCTTCGGCAACACCCTTTGCAAACTCAGGGCAGATGTCTGACAAAGGAGTGTTGAACTCAGCGTTGCGGTTATACATTATATTTCCGTCGCCGTCAAGTATGAACGGAAGATAGGTTTCATAGGAGTCGCAGGCTTCGGCAAGGTTTTCGACCATAGTAAAGTCGATATCCATACCGACAATTCCTATGTTGACGCCATTCTGGAAAAGCGGCACAACATATGAAATCATATAAATTCCGACATTATCGTTGTGGTATGGGAGCATCCATGTGGGTTTTCCGTTGTTTACGGGGGTGTAATACCAACCGACGTGGGAAATATCGTTCTTATCGTATATGCTGAAGTCTGTGGGCGTTACGCTCTGGAAATCCTCTTCGGTATTGCTCCGTGTGAGGAACAGTCCTGAAGTAGGTTCTGTGTAATCGGGATTGTAGCGTATGTAGGCGCAGATAACACCGTCTGTATTGCGTGCTGCGCTTAAGAGCGAATTTTCGAGGTCGTCTGAAAGCTCATTCGCAAAATTCTTGTCGGCAGTGAAACGATTGTAATTCAGCTTATCCATTGTGATATCCGAAACCGTGTCAACCGAAAGCTCTATTACGTTGAGATATGAATTGATATCTCCCGCTGTCTTGTCGCTTTCTTCACGGACAAGACTGCGCAAATTCTGCCGCATAAATATGCTCGAATTTACGATTGACAAAAATCCTACTGCCAATGAAGAAACAACCGAGCAAGTCGCAGCAATAATGCTGATTTTCGTTGCTAACCTCATAATCTTACCTCCGTTTTCTTGTGTTGCTGCACTGTGTGAAAGTGGGTAGCAAAAACGCTCTGTTTAAGTCTGCTATGCGGATTTGCTGAGCAATCCGCCGAAAGCACAGTACAGAGCCGTTTAATTAAAGAAATTATACCACATTTTTTTTTGAATTTCAATAAGTTAGCCAAAAAATTATCAATATCCAATATTATATTGTTACTATTTCCGATTTATGGCTCGTTTTTTTGTATAAAATTAAAAAAAATGTCATCAGACTATTGAATTTTAATATGAAATGTGATATAATTTCCTTAGAGTATACTCTCTTTTACGTTTGGATTAAGGGATAACTCAAAATCATTCATTTCAGGAGGCAAAATGAAATCTTTAGGAAAGAAAATTGAAATCTGCTGTGTTGCAATTGTAAGCGTATCGCTT
Organism: uncultured Ruminococcus sp.; assembly: GCA_964616605.1. Taxonomy (GTDB): domain Bacteria; phylum Bacillota; class Clostridia; order Oscillospirales; family Ruminococcaceae; genus CAG-115. Next base: position 5,702 of record CAZTRH010000025.1, on the reverse strand, counting down.
CTTATTCTGGGATTGGTTTCCAGTTTCTTGTCATACACCAGCACGCTCTCAGCAGCACATGACAGTGTAAGCGCTGCCGCTTCGCTTGCTGCAGACCGTATCTATTCGGGAATGCAATCCTACATCAATGTAATCAAGGAACTCGGTGCTACACCGCAGTTTGCGGACTCAGGTGCATCTAAGGCAGAGGTTGACACCATACTCAGTCAGGCTATGGTTCAGCACGGTCTTTATACAGGCTCTGTTATCGACAAGACAGGTACTGCTGCTGACGGTGTAAGCTATGCCGACAGAGAGTACTTCAAGAACGCTATGCAGGGCAAAATTACAATTACCGAACCTACCATCTCAAGAGCTACGGGAGAGTTGTACGTTATGATGGCAGGTCCTATCTGGAAAGACGGCATCGTAAATTCCGAACCTGTCGGCTGTATTCTGGTTGTTCCCAATCCCGAATACCTCAACGAGATGATAAGAACTATCTCTGTAAGCGACAACAGCGTAGCTTACATAATCGACAAGAACGGTAATACTATTGCTCACCCCGATTCTGAAATTGTTAAGAGCGAGCAAAATCTTGAGGCTCTTGCCGAAACTGACAAGTCCTACGAGGCATATGCTGATATTCACGCTGATATGCGTGCAGGAAATTCGGGAGTCAAAGATTTCTATTTCCAGGGTCAGAAGCGTTTTGTAGCTTATGCGCCTATCCGGACTTCCGAGGAGTGGTCGCTGTCGGGTTACTGGTCGCTTGCGCTTGAGTGTCCTGCGTCTGACTTTATGAATGCCATCAAGACTTCTATTCTTGTTACAATTATTCTGCTTGTTGTTTCTTGTGCGTCTGCGGTATTCATTTCCGTAAGGCTCGGCAAGAAGATTGGCGCTTCAATAAGAGATTGCACAGAGCGTATCGAAAAGCTCGCAATGGGCGACCTTACCAGTCCTGTGCCTGAGCTTAATTCACATGATGAAACAGGCAGACTGTCTGAGGCTACTGCAAAGATTGTTTCAACGCTTAACAACATAATCGGCGATATTGGTCGTCTGCTTGGCGAATTGTCCGAGGGCAACCTTGATGTTCGTACTCAGGAAAACAGCGCATACTATCCGGGCGACTGCGCAAAAATCCTCGATTCTGTGGATAAGGTTTCTATGAAGCTCAGTGCTGCGATGGAGAACATCGTTACTGCGTCTGAGGAAGTTGACACAGGTTCGGATCAGATTTCTGCGTCTTCTCAGGCTCTTTCGCAGGGTGCAACAGAGCAGGCTTCGGCTATTGAGGAACTTGCTGCAACAATTACAGGTCTGTCTGAGATGGTTTATAAGATTTCTTCTGACTCTGACAGAGCTGCAAAAAGCACTAACAATGCAGGCGAGCAGCTGGGTCAGACTACCGAGAAGATGGTTCAGCTTGTTGAAGCAATGGATAAAATCAACTCCACATCTGACGAAACCAAGAAAATTATCAAGACTATTGAAGATATCGCATTCCAGACGAATATTCTTGCTCTTAACGCAGCAATTGAGGCGGCAAGAGCAGGTGACGCAGGAAAGGGATTTGCTGTTGTTGCAGACGAGGTACGAAATCTTGCTGCGAAGTCGGCTGAAGCTGCACAGCACACCACTCTTATGATTGAGGGTACGGTTGAGGCAATAGCAACAGGAAACGAGCTTGTTCACAACGTTGACGAGGCGCTTGTATCCGTTGTTGCAGGAGCTTCGGAGGTTGCTGTTATCAATAAGGAAATCTGCGATGTGACAAATGAGGCTACTGAGTCTATTAAGCAAATCAACCTTGGTGTAGATCAGATTTCTGATGTTGTTCAGAAAAACTCCGCAACTGCAGAGCAGTCTGCGGCTGCGTCTGAGGAACTTGCGGCTCAGGCTGCTACTCTCAAGGAGCTTGTTGAAGCGTTTAATTTGCGTAGCGACAGTTAAGAGTTTCGCATTTTGAATTATTGAATGCCCGATTTGGTTCAGGTTTTGTACCTGTCTGAGTCGGGCATTTTGTGTTTTCACATTTAGGGATAGTTATTCAGCGCAAAGAAAATATTTGATGCTGTCAGCGGGTAAATAAATTCCGCTGAAAACATCTTGAAAGAACGCAGCTGTTTAGTGCAATTTCAACAAAAACATTTTTCTTGAGAAAAAAGCTTTATTTTTCTCTTGACAAAAAATGAAAATTGTGATATCATATCTCTTGGTTAGAAAACACTAACCAATATTTTTTAAGGCTGGGTTAGTCAATGCTAATCGATGGTTTATCACTATAAACAATATACGCTTGGTGTATTGTGGGTGTGAAGGTTTGCATTGCTTTTTACAGGAGATGTCTGCCATGCCGAAAATGCTATGCGTATACCGTTTTACGAAAAGGGGAGAAACAATGATGCCGCTTACGCTTGCCAATGCAGGAGAAGAGAACATTATAAAAAAAGTCGGGGGTAATCCCGAAACAAGAAAATTTCTTGAGAGCTTAGGCTTTGTTGCAGGAGGAACTGTAACGGTTGTGAGTGCAATAAGCGGAAATGTCATCGTGAATGTCAAATCCTCAAGAGTAGCCGTTTCCAAGGAAATGGCACAGAGGATAATGGTATAAGGGAGGGAATTACAATGACTCTTAAAGAGGCAAAAATCGGCTCTACCGTAAAGGTTGCGAAACTTAACGGAGAGGGCGCAGTTAAACGCAGGATTATGGATATGGGCATTACCAAAGGAACGGAAGTTTACGTCCGCAAGGTAGCACCGCTGGGCGACCCTATCGAGGTTACTGTGCGTGGCTATGAGCTTTCTTTGCGTAAGGCTGACGCAGAGATGATTGAAACTGTTTGACAGCTGAATTGCGATTGCGCAGATTGCGTTTTTATGCTGCACAGTCGTTTTAATCCGTGATATGAAGCAAATCGGGTTTTCGGTTGCTGAATAACGGATTTTTATTTTAACACTATGTTAGTTAAAACTAACGTGAAAGGACAAGGTATGGAACTCAGAATTGCGCTTGCCGGAAACCCCAATGCAGGCAAAACAACACTGTTCAACGCTCTGACAGGATCTAACCAGTTCGTTGGAAACTGGCCCGGAGTTACCGTTGAGAAAAAGGAAGGAAAACTCAAAGGACATAAGGATATTATTATAACCGACCTTCCCGGTATATACTCGCTTTCTCCGTATACACTGGAGGAAGTCGTAGCAAGAAACTACCTTATCAATGAGCGTCCCGACGCTATACTCAACATTATTGACGGAACGAATCTTGAACGTAACCTTTATCTTACAACGCAGCTTACAGAACTTGGTATTCCTGTTGTATGCGCTGTAAATATGATGGACGTTGTTAAGAAGAACGGCGATAAAATCAATATCGTTCAGCTTTCGAAGGAGCTTGCGTGTCAGGTAATCGAAATTTCCGCTCTTAAAGGCACAGGCATAACAGAAGCGGCAAATGCGGCGGTAGAAGCTGCAAAATCCGCTGTAAAGCCCGTTCCGCAGCACAGCTTCAGCGGCTGCGTTGAACACGCCATCGCACATATTGAGGAGTACTGCCTGCACGAAGTTCCCGAAGAACAGCAGCGCTGGTACGCAATCAAGCTGTTTGAGCGTGATGAAAAGGTTCAGAAGGCACTTGCGCTTTCCGATGACAAGCTCAGGCACATTGAGCAGGATATTGTTTCCGCTGAAAAGGAAATGGACGACGACAGCGAAAGCATTATCACAAACGAACGCTATGTCTACATCGGCACAATCATCAAGGAATGCCTCAAGAGGAAAAACAAATCGGGTATGACTGTTTCGGATAAGATTGATAAAGTGGTCACTAACCGATTCCTTGCACTTCCGATTTTCGCAGTGGTTATGTTCCTTGTGTACTTCGTTTCCGTTACTACCGTGGGAACATGGGTTACTGACTGGACGAATGACGGGTTGTTCGGCGATGGCTTCCATCTGTTCGGAATAGGCAGTTCCGAATACAACGCTGATGTTGACGCTTACGCAGAAGAAAACATCTTCACCGATGAATTGCTTGCTATGGCACAGTCGGCTGCTGACGCTGAGGTTATCGGCGGCGAGGAAATCCTTGGCGCTATTGAGGAAAAGGATTTTGGCGGCTTTGACGAAGCACTTGGCTCATATGGCGACAGCCTTGCGGAAGCAGGATTTGACATTGCTGCTCTTACGGAAGAAGCAATGGAAGGCGTTCCTGCAGCGGAGGAATACGGCGTATGGGTACCTGGTATCCCTGTTCTTGTTGAAAGCGGACTGGACGCTATCAACTGTGCAGACTGGCTCAAGAGTCTGATTATCGATGGTATTGTCGGCGGTGTCGGAGCAGTTCTCGGCTTTGTACCGCAGATGCTCGTGCTGTTTATTTTCCTTGCTTTCCTTGAAGCGTGCGGTTATATGGCGAGAATTGCCTTTGTAATGGACAGAATTTTCAGAAGATTTGGTCTTTCGGGAAAATCCTTTATTCCTATGCTCATCGGCACAGGCTGCGGCGTTCCCGGTATTATGGCAAGCCGTACTATTGAAAACGAGCGTGACCGCAGAATGACGATCATGACGACAACATTCATTCCGTGCGGTGCAAAGATGCCGATTATAGCACTGATTGCTGCGTCGCTTTTCGGCAATGCGTGGTGGGTAGCACCGAGCGCATATTTTGTAGGTGTTGCGGCAATCATTATTTCGGGTATTATCCTCAAGAAGACAAAGATGTTCTCAGGCGATCCTGCACCTTTCGTAATGGAGCTTCCTGCTTACCATATGCCAACAGTCGGAAATGTTCTCCGTTCGATGTGGGAGAGAGGCTCTTCATTTATCAAAAAGGCAGGTACAATCATTCTGTTGTCCTCGATCATCATCTGGGCTGGCTCTGTATTCGGAAAGCTGCCTGACGGTGGTTTCGGCTTCAGCACTGAAATGGAACTTGCAGACAGCGTTCTTGGCACAATCGGAAACGCTCTGTGCTGGATCTTCAAGCCTCTCGGATTTGGCGAGGCTACCGCAACAGTTGCAACGATTATGGGACTTGTTGCAAAGGAAGAGGTTGTCGGCGTATTCGGAGTACTTGACTTTATGGCAATGACTCCTCTTGCAGGATATTCGTTCCTGCTGTTCAATCTGCTGTGTGCGCCTTGCTTTGCGGCAATGGGCGCAATCAAGCGTGAAATGAACAGTGCAAAGTGGACTGCTTTTGCAATCGGCTATCAGTGCTTGTTTGCATATGCAATATCGCTTATCGTATATCAGTTTGGTCTGCTCTTTACGGGAAGCGTGAACGTAGTAGGTCTGATATTTGCGGCAGCAGTACTTGCGTTTATGGTTTATATGCTTGCCCGCAAAAACAAGTATGAAACCAACAGAAAGGTGAGAGCATAATATGGATCCAATTATCGGAACGATTATCGCAGGACTTATTGTTCTGGCTGTCGTTGTCGGAGTTATCGTTAAACTCTGCTCTGACAAAAAGAAGGGCAAATCCCTTTGCGGCGGCAATTGTGCAAACTGTCCGAGCGGTTGTATGTGCCACAGCGCCAATAACGGCTCACAAAAGAAATCTTCCACATAGTGTGTTTAATCCAAATAAGTGAGAGTACGGAGTCTTAAACAGACTCCGTATTCATTTTTTATTTTCCGCTTATTTTTGCATTTTATAACTTAGGCAAGATGTCCCCAAGCCTGCGAACCGAACTTAGTAGTGCTGA
>CAZTRH010000024.1:0-26263 GCA_964616605.1 uncultured Ruminococcus sp. | reverse complement strand
CCCCCCGCTACTCCCGCCCCCCCCCGGGGGGGGGGGGGTGGGGGGGGGGTGGGGGCGGGGGTGGGGAGGGGCAGCAAAAAGTTATAAATTTACAATTGAAAAAATTTGAAAAAAGACTTTGTCTACAGTCTGACGGGTTGCCTGTATGGGCGACCCGTCAGTTTTAAATATCAAGCTGCATATGGATATGCGGTATTCCGTCCTCAAGATATTCATCGGAACATTGAACAAATCCCACTCCCTCATAGAGCCTGCGTGCATACACCTGTGCGCCGATGGTGAGCTGCTTTGCCGAAAACTTTTCCTTTGCCGCAGCTATTCCCTCGGTAAGAAGCCGTGTTGCAAGTCCTCGTCTGCGTTCAAGAGAGATAACCCGCCCGATCGAAGCGTTCTCGTACATGGTGTTCTGCGGCAGAACTCTTACATATGCCTTAAGCACACCGTCCTCCTCCAGCCACAAGTGATACGCAGCAGGATCGAACTCGTCTATATCCTGATACGGGCAGTTCTGCTCTACTATGAAAACCGCACACCGTGCCTTTAATATTTTGTAAAGCTCACTTGCCGTAAGCTCGGAAAAATGCTTGATTATACATTCCATTTTATCTCAGAATTTCCTTTGCAGGGAAGATTGCCGTAGATTATTTCAGCCAATGTTCCCGACAAGCCTTTCATCAAATTCAGCCGTTGAAATAGGCTTTGAATAATAGAAGCCCTGCGCAGAATCGCAGCCGCAGCCGCTCAGGAACTGCGCCTGTTCCCGTGTTTCAACGCCCTCTGCCACTATCCCAAGCCCTATATCCTGCGACATTGAAATGGTATGCTCTATTATCTTTCTGCCACGGTCAGACTCCATAAATTCGCCAAGGAAGCCTTTATCGATTTTCAGCACGTCAAACGGCGTTGTTTTCAGCATATTCAAAGAGGAATACCCCGAACCAAAGTCGTCCATAAGCATTGTAAAACCGGCGTTTTTCAGATCCACTACCACTTTTTCGACACCTGCTGAGTCCACACTCTCGGTGATTTCAAGTTCCAGAAGCGAATGCGGTATGTTATAGCGCTTCACCAGCTCGTCAATCGTTTTTACAATGTCGATTGAGTGAATGTATTCACGGGAAATATTAACCGAAATCGGCACGGGTGTTACACCGCTGTCAAGCCATTGTCTTATCTTCCTGCAAGCCTGCTCCCAGATATACAAATCAAGCTTCAGTATAAAGCCGTTTTTCTCAAAAACAGGGATAAAGTCCGCAGGCGAAATCATACCTTTCTTCGGGTGACGCCATCTTGCAAGAGCCTCTGCGCCGATAATCCGCTCGGTGCTGATGGAGTATTTCGGCTGAAGGAGCATGATAAACTCGCCGTTAAGCAGCGCAGACTGCATATCGTCCTCGATTTCCTTTGTCTTTTCAATTTCGGATTTCATTCTGCTGTCGAAGAATGAAATATCTGACAGCGCATTTCCTTTTACCGAGCGGCGTGCAATGGACGCATTATCACCGTGATAACGGGTGTGAATGGTTCTGTCGTCAACAATCGATATTCCGAATGTCAGACGATAGTCCACACCGTTATATCCGCACAGCATACTCTGTATCTTGTGAACGAAATCCAACAGGTCTTCACGTTCGTCAAACGGTGTTACTATCATAAATATATCCGCTGTCAGCCTGCAATACGGCTGATTGTCGGCGCATACAATCGACAGCGTGTCGTTGAAGAACGCAAGAAGGTCGTCCCCGAACTGAACGCCGTGTTCTTCGTTCAGAATTTTGAATTTATCAACATCGAACTGAATAAAAGCGATTTGTCGGTCGGGGGTTGAGTCAATGACATTGCGGCAGCGCTGGCTGAAATACTTAGGGTTTTTGTCAGAAGAAAACATATTCAGCACTTCACGGGCGAAAACCTGCTTTTCGCTGAACGGGCAGAGTCGGTAATGTATATCCGTTACACGGTTGTTTTCATCGCGCAAAAACAGGGCGTTTACCATACACATTTCGTAATTCCCATCGCCGTTAAGGTCAAGAGAAAGCTCCGTAGACAACGAATTGCTCTCGCAGCCGTTTATAACGGTGTTTTCAACAGACGATGAATAGACGTCAAACACAGGCAGCGAAGCAGGGTCGATAATCCCCGTATCACGGAGCATTGAAAAGGACTGTAACGACCTGCCCGAAAGGAGATTTCCGCACAAATCTATAATAATGCCGTCCTTAACGCTCTGGAACAGATGCACAGCAGGCAGATCTGTTTGTATCATACGGAGGAGTTTTTCGGCATATTCGTTCTTAATATTTTCACTCATAAATAAACCTCTCAACAATTGCTCATCACAGCAAACATTTTTCAGCTGACAGACATCTCAGAATACGTCAGCAATATGACAGGCGCAAATCCGACACGGCAGTCGCCCGGCACGTTGTAACCGATAATCCTGTGTTTAGTATAACATATTTATTTCAACATTTCAAGTAGAATTTGTAAATAATGTTCAAAAAATACAATCAGGGCAGATATAGATTAGCGTTCGGAGAGTGCGTTTGAAAAAAGCTAGTCAGGCGTATGGATCCGGTCGCACTGGATGGCTCCCCCAAACCTGTCAAGTCCGAATAATTATGTATATCAGCAAGACTTACCGTCTTGCTACCAAATTTGTAATTGAAGGTTATCACTGCACTGTCCTCATACAGAAAAACAGAATTGAGGAATGCGTCGATAAGCCTGCGTTTCTGCTCCAGAGAATCTGTTTCGTTTTTGCCGAGCTGTGTCAACCAGAACTCCACCTGCTTTTCCGTAAGAACAGGTTTTGAAATTTTTCTAATAATTTCCTTATATATCAGAATATCCGAGAGCTGTTTTAAGATAAATCTCTCAATTTTCTCCTTTCGGGGAGATTTTTTGTTGCAACCCTTTTTCTTCTTTGCCGTTGCACATTTATAATGACGAAAAATTTAAATCTTAGTAAATACCTATGTCACCAAATCTTATTTCAGGCTGCTTTTGCTGCTTCTTCTGTTTCTGAATTTCTTCTTCCTGCTCCGACAGCCACTTTTCGTAATCAGCAATCCCCTCCTCGCTTGCAAATTATTTCTGCATTGCAGGCAGAAAGCTTCGTGCAAGGTTTTCAAACTCATAATAAGGAATATCGGAAACAGCCATTATTATCACCGCCTTTCTAAAAAATAAAATAAACATAATTCTATCCCGTCCTTTCTTTGCGAATTCTTGTGGAAGTCGATAATACATTTCCCGAAATAGCTTAAATCCACGTTCAGCAGATAACCGTCCGTTACGATTCTCCGAAGGTAAACAGACATATTTTCAGTACGACAAGCTCCATTCGTTTCTGAATTGCCGCTTTCTTTTTGGCATAATAAATCTTCCCGAAAACTAATTTTTTCAAAAATATTTTCTCGACAGAATTACCGATTTCTATTGAAGGGGTTTGGGTTCTCCCAAGTGTTTTTTGCATTTGTCGGCACACGGATTTTCTCTGAAAATAGGGGAGTGTGGCTACAAGTGCTATGCTTGCTGTCACGTTGGGGCAGCAAGCATAGTTTACAAAAAACGGACTGTGTCTTTACACGGGCTATGCTTGCTGTCAACTTTGCGAAGCATTGCGAGCTTGAATATTTTTTCAAAGATTTCGTTTTAAAGCGGTACGCTTTTCTTGAAATTCTGAGTTTTACCATTTCGTTAAAACTCATTTTTCCGTTTACGCTGCTTCTCTCAATTTTGTCTTTGCCACAGAAGAACGCTTTGATAAATACCTCGGACATTCAATTACAATAGCACGGTAACTCTGCTTGCAATCGTAAAAGCACCGCCGACATAATTCATTGCAGGTAATGCGACCACGCTCATTCAGGAACAACGACCATTCCAGATTTCTTTTCTTGCTCATTCTTGGCATAATAAAATTCCTTTCGATTTTATTGTAAGGGGGGTAACGAACGGTTAAGCCCTTTGCATTTCTGTTATAATGAAAATTTTATGTTGTATGGCAGCTTCCCATTTTGGGAATGTGCCAATGGGGTGAACGTTTCGTTCAGCCCTTGTGGAGTGGTGAATTACCACCTCATCATTATTTCTAAGGTCGGATTTCAAGACCTTTGGATTTCAGGGGTCATTGAAATGATGACTCCTTGAACTTTCTTCAAGGGGTGTCCGATTTGTCCACCCCTTTCAAAGGACGCAGTAAAATGCCGCTCCCTTGCATCTGATTTTCCATAAACCACTGTCGCAGTTTGCGACGGTGGTATGCTCTCACAGCACTGTGCCGATGGGGTAGCGTTTCGCTATCCCATATCAACCTACCGTCGCATTTCACGACGGCAGATAATTCCGCCCACTGCACCCGCCCTGAATTAGGGCGGTAATCTGAACGGTGAACAATTCGTTCACCGTCGGTATACCCTGAAACAAGGTACACTGTGGTCGCCTTGAAATAGGGCGTCCTTCGAAATAGTCTCGGAGATGTTTTACAAAATAGCTGACGTACTGAAACGATACATCAGCTATAACTCCCCGAAACAGGAAGTCACATTGTAAGATGAAGCCCTAATTCAAGGCGTCATCACTTTCGCCGTGAAGCGCTTCATATTCGACGATTGGAATATCGCAAATGGTGTAAACAGCGTTTGTGATTTTTCCATCCTCTGTTCTCGGATAACTTCGCCGCAGATAGTCGAACTGCTCCAGCTCCCGTAACGCAGAAGAAATGGCACCCTCGCTTTCCTTATTGATGTAAGAGAGTCCTTCGATGGAAAATCTCCAGTCGGCCGGCAGGCACAGCATACACGCAAGGAGTCCTTTTGCTTTCAGCGATAAGTCCTTTCTTGTGAGAAATTCGTTGTCCATAGAAACAAATCTGTTTCGCTTTGCTTTTAACTTTGGCATTGTATCAATATCCTTTCAGTTTTATTTCTCCCGATTATCGGGGTATGTAAAATACTCTCTAATATATAAGCCGAAAAATCGGATATGTGTATCAAATACGGTAGGTCGTGTTTCACTCCCTACCTACAATACCGCTTTATTGTTCAATTAAATATACCTCTACTTTTATACGCCGAAAAAAAATCGCAGGGTGTACGAAAAAACTTTCCAATATATACAGAAAAATTTCAGCTCGGTGGACGAAATTATCTCTTTATTTCCGTCACAAATCGTTACGCTTTTCTTATCTTCCTCATCAACGTGGTCAAGAACCGTAAAATTATCCCTCTAATATATAAGCCGAAAAATCAGTGGGTTGAGCCAAATTATTTTAGCAGACTCGAAAATATCCTCTATTATATACAGGAAAATTTAACGTAGGTGGCAACCTTAAAGATATCGCTCTACTATATAACGGTAAAAAATTAAGGGGTTGAGCCATATAATTTTTGAAAATCGGCACATTTTTATTACATTCATAGTTTCAGGATAAATGTCCTTCTACTTTTAAAGGTGAAAAATTAGATGTGTGTTAACTCTAAAAATTACCCCTCACTTTTATACGCCGAAAAAATCGCTGGATGTAAACCATAAGCTTATAAAAAAGCACCGCTTAGATACAGATTTACTGTACCTTCTCGGTGCTTAAACGATTGTTTTATTCTATTGTGCCGTGCCGTAGAAATCCTGTTACGGCGGTTTCCGTTTGCGTAGATTGATGGATTGATGGTTAATAATAGCTCTTTTGTTTTTAGATGTTTGCTACCTATATCTTTAATATCTCCCGTAATATTCCCAGCGTGAAATTCTGTGGCACGGGATATTATGTGACGCTATTTCGGTGCAGGATATTTTCCTATTATGGTTATTTCCTTATGAGTTAAAAACTTTTTCAGGTTTACTGGCAGTTTGAATTTTACTGTGCATTTTCGGGAAGAAAATCGGATTTTATATGCACTGTAATCTTCGTAAAATATGTGGCAGGGTAATTTCATATACAAGAGCCGTTAAGCCTCGCAAACGCTTTAATAGCCGCAAATAATTCAGAACAAAATTTACCAATAGCTGCCCTGAGATATTGAAATCCGACAGATTTTGTGGTATAATAAATACTGAGTTATTATACACGTTTTCAAATGCCGACTCGTCGTGCATGGGTCAGCTCCCACATCTTATGGCTGTGGATATGTAACGAAATGTGATTGAGTTATCTCCGCCTGTGTGTGCAGGTGGAGTATTAGGGATAAGTTTTTGGCAAACAGCGAATTATTGCGGATTTCCGCAGGTAAATTCAAAGAATTATTCTCCGATATATGTAAAAAGTCGGGGACTCCCGAAGGAATCCCCATAATACCATCTTCAAATGAAAAAGATGGGACTCCCGAAGGAGCCCCCATAATTTCGCCGTCAATCGAAATTACAGGGCATCTCTTGTTTCCGTCTACGCTAATGTTCATATCAGCGTTGGCGGTTTTATTATAGCTGAAATTCCATATAAAGCGGTTATCTTCAACTAATATGGATTTATGATTTCATCAAATAGGTCAGAAGTGTATTCAGGTGAACTCATATCCACCATTCCAGCGAGAGCCTGAGAAACTGCTGTCATATCGCACATACAGCTTTCAAAGAGTTCCTGCTGTTCTCCGCACCTTGATTTTTCGTCCTTGAACTTCTGTAATTCAGCATTATAGGTAGCTTTGAACTCCCCAAATTCTTCCTTATCAATCTGACCGTCTGTGTAGAGGTCGATAAGATTTCTGAGTTTCTTTTCTACCTTGTCAATCTGTGCGTCAAGGAACAACTCACTGTGCTGTGTATTGTTTCGTGTTGCGTCGGTATAATACTTCTTAATATATTCAAGAGCTATCATCAAATCTTCTTTGCGATTTTTCCAAGCTTCATTAAGAAAGTATTTTGCCATCATTTCCATTTTCCAATCTGTAACGGAATGTTCGTTACAGTATCCGTCAGTTTCAAGTCCCATCTTCTCACGCTGAGAAGCTTTACCGTTATTCACCTGATTGTAGCAGACGTAATTATACGAGGTAACTCCCTCTTTATTCTTATGATAACGGTTTTTTCTGAAAGATGAGCCACAAGAGCAGCGTAACTTCTTGACCCAAATGTCTCTGGAAGTGCGATTGCTCTTTTTCTTTTCTTCGCCGTTCTCAACGAGTGTGGTTTTACGCTTCTCTTTGAGAATAGCCTGACATCTGTCCCACTGTTCTTCGGTAATAATCGGCTCAAAATCACCCTTGACATATTCATAGGTATCTCTATCAAGATTATGAACACGCTTCTGTTCAAGATAATTGTTGCTGTACGACTTGTTATAGCCGATATACCCCTTATAAGTGGCGTTTTGAAGGATACGACCTACATTGTGGCAAGTCCATTTTGTAGTACCTGTTGCAGTAAGGCGTTTACGCTCTTGTAAAATCTTTGCGATTTTCAGCGTTCCGTAGCCTTCTTCGTAAAGGTCATATATCATACGGACTGTTTCAGCCTGTTCGGGATTGATGGTATAGGTCTCGCCGGGTTTTCTGTCGTAGCCTAAGATATTTCCGCTACCAAAAAGCTGTTTGTTTGCACGACTGATACGCTGACCGGCTTTTACACGCTCGGAAACCTTGCGGCTTTCTTCCTGAGCGAGAGTTGCCATAATTGTCAGACGAAGCTCGCCGTCGCCGTCCATTGTCCAGATGTTATCATCAACGAAGAAAACTTCTACGCCGATATTTTTAAGTTCACGAGTAAAGTTGAGTGTGTCAACTGTGTTTCTCGCAAATCTGCATACTTCACGGGTTACAATCAAATCGAACTTTCCCGACTTAGCGTCCTCAATCATACGCAGAAATGACGGTCTTTTCTTCGCCTGAGTTCCTGTTATACCCTCGTCGATATACTTGTCGATAACATTCCAGTTCGGGTGATATTTCGCTTGGTCGGAATACCACTGCATCTGATTTTCGAGAGTAGAGAGCTGAGCCTCGTGTTCGGTTGATACTCTACCGTAGAATACGACCTTTCTCGGTCTGTTTTTATCGAGAAAAAGCGGATTTGTTCCGTAATACATAATATGTCCTCCTTTGGCTTTAAGCCATATATTCTCTGAGTTTGTGTTTTACAATTTTATCAAAGGTTTCCTGATTGATAAGTTCGTGCTTGAGCAGAACTTTCAGAGCCACCCATATACCAAAATTGCGTTCGATTTGTGTTTTATTAGTCATTTCTATCTCTCCTTACATTTTAGTACTCTAAAGCGTAAATGTCAAGAGCATTTCCTGACTTTCGCTCGGTGCGTGGTATGCCTACTTTTGATATAGGCTATGTAAAAAGGCAGCTTAGAAAGTAAGCTGCCGTTGGGTGAAGGAGGTCACCTATATGAAAACTGAAAGAAATTATCTGTTTATGATGTCAAATACCTTATCAAACTCATCATCGGTAAGTTCGATACCGTAGCTGTGATATAACAGCCCCATAATTTCACAGGTTTTCTCTAAATTCTTGTCAAGCTCCTTCATAGCTTCATCAGGAGTAAGAACTACTACCATTACGTTATTCATAAATATACTCTCCTTTATTTTCAGTTAGTTGTTGTTATCTGCTTTATCCAGTCGAAAACGGGTAATATGCCATTTTCTTTCAAGCGGTTATACAAGAAGGCTGCTCCCTTATGCGTCCAACGGGTATGAATAAAGAAGCCTTCGCCGTAGAAGGTCGGGCGTTTATCTGTTCTCACATATCCGCAGTTCTCGTATTCAGGGACAATCATCCAAGTGCCATAAGCTCTATGCTGAATGCCGAGAATACAGAGCAAGCGATTAAATTCGATTGCTGACATCTGATATGCGATTGCAATATCTGATACATTCAGTAAATCGCTTTCATCATCATACATATTGATAAAGTCAACGACCTCTGCAAGAGAGTCATTTTCTTCGGCAAGCCTCATATTCTCGTTTTCAAGCTCTCTCGTGCGGAGCTTTTCTTCTTTAAGCTGAATAAAGAGCTTTTCGGCTTCCTCTGTGCCATTAAGCACATTGTCGATTGTCTGCTCAGTTGCGTACATTCCGTATTTCCTGATTGAAGGGAGGACTTCGGAAGTTACCCAGCGTTTGAACTGTCTTGCAGTTTCAAGCCTACTCTTAATGATTAAGCAGTAAACACCACTTTCGTTGATAATGGTCTGATTTGGATTTCCTTTATTTCCGTCACGAATCGTTACGGTATTCTTATCTTCCACATCAACGTGGTCGAGAAGAGCTTTTCTTGTATTTGTGTATCCAAGAGCTTCTGCAGCATCTTTACCTACAAACCACGGCTGACCGTCGATAAGGACTGTTCTTACTGAGCCAAACTGTTCGTGTTCAAAAATTTTGATTTCATTATTCATTCTCGTTACCTCCAAAGTTATTGTTAATTCCGACACTTACCGCAAGAGCCTTATCGACCTCAGCGAGTGTCTTGTCGCTTATGTGGCACAGCAATTTGCCGAGCCTTGACTTGTCGATGACCTGAACTTGTTCACAAAGCACCATCGAATTTTTATAAAGACGATTGCTTTCAATAGGAACGTGAACAGGCAGGAATTTCTTTTTCGTTGACGAAGTAATCGGAGCAATGATTGTTGTTGGACTGTACTTGTTACCGACATCGTTCTGTAAAATCAACACGGGACGTTTGCCTCGCTGTTCACAGCCTTTGCCGGTAAGCCTTGATAAGTAAACCTGTCCTCTAAAAACTTCCTTGACTTTTTCCATATTGGATTGTCCTTTCTGTATTTTATTCATAGTATGTTACTATGTAAAAGATGTAGGCTGACATAAGTGCCAGCCTACAAACCCTGTAATCGCTATGCACCCGTCATACTTGTCCACGACACCCCTGACGGAACAACTGTGAACAATGCCACAGTATAGGGAACAACTCAAGCCAGCCACTTGCTAAAGCAGCTTCATAGGACTCTCACCTCAACCCATTCTTATGGAGAAGCCGTTACCTTTCGGTCTGAACGGAAGTATCATTATACCTCTTGCTTGTCTTGGCGTAATAGGAGCTACCCATTATTATAAAGTAGTATTTTCTCGCTCCGTCGATATTGATAATCTCAGGTGCAGTGCCTAACGAATTCGGTCAAAACCAATGCTTTTGTCGTTGCCTGCGACACCTTGAAATGTATCAGTAACATCGTGGCGTACTCTTTTTCTCGCTTACACTTTCGTGCAACAAGAGGAACGTAACTTGAGAGTTGTTATTCAGTTTTCAATGTACTTTCGAGTAGGCTTTTTGCCCCCTCACTTTTATACGCCGAAAAAATGAGGGGTTGAGCCAAATTATTTTTGAAAAAAATCGAATAATTTTTTTAAGATACGCTTACGACGGTTATTTATCGTTTTTTGTGGTACAGTTGTAAGTGATGAAATTTGTCTTTCGCTCATATTTTCAAAGTACAACTGGTATATGAGTGTCTTCTCTTCATCATTAAGAATAGAAATAGCTTCGGGAAGTTTTTCAATCATCATCTTACGCATAATCTTTTCATCGAGTGGCTCACTCGCATCTACAACAAGATTGCATTCGTTAAATTCGCCTGAAATAAGGCATTCCATAGAAACATTGTTTCTGATTGCGAGCTTCTGTCTGTAATCCTCACGGTTTTCTTCCTTGTAAAAATCGTGATATGCGATTTCATCAACCTCCATTACGGAATGACCGAGGTTGATAAGGAAAATCTTGCTTTCGGAATTTTTCTTGTAAGCCTGAAGCTCGTCCTCTGTAATCTGAATGTAGCCTGCCGATGTATCGTTCTTGTCCTTGAAAATAAAAATGTTCATTTAAGTATCCTCCTGAAAATTTGATTTTGATTGTTCGGGTCGAAAGTCAAAACCAAAGCTCAGGGATACCTTGCGATTGCTTCGCTGTAATGGAATTTCATCTGTCTGCTCCTTTTTCGGGCAACAAAAAAGGACTCACGGATAAAATCCGTAAGTCCTCAGATGTGCCGACTTGTATTAGCCGGCAGATTTCGGGCATAAAAAATAGCCCTGCCGCATTAAGCGACAAGGCTATTTAACCCATATTCAATTTTAAGGCGTATGCAAGAGCATAGAATCTGCCAGCATACTAATTGTAACATATTGAAACTCCTAAGTCACTACCAAAATACTCCCAAATAACTCCCACTTTACTCCCATTCAGGATTAGCCATAAAAATCATATTGTTTTTCTGAGTTCCTTCAATCATAACAAAGCTCATTTTTCTCCAAAATTCAACGGCAGTATTTTCAGCTTTTAAGATAAATTCTCTATTAGTATAGTTGTCTTTCACATATTTAAATAGTTTACTTCCTAAGCCTTTATTACGATAACGAGGCATAATACCTAATTCTTGCAATAAAACGCCATTGTAACTGTAAATCTTTTTATAATCAAGTTGGCAGGCTTCAGCATAAATTTGTTTTGAAATAGTAGGAATATTTTTAAAATCCAAAACAACACAAAATCCCAAAATTAAATTTTTGAAAAACCAAAGGTCGCCTCGAAGCAAAAAGATAGTTGCAGTAGGGAACATTTCAAAAGAAAAGTTTCTTAAATCCGTAAAATACATATTTTTACATAGTATCTGATTAAATTCCCCTTGATTATCCTTATTGTATTTTTCAATATGCAATGTTTTCTTTTTTATAGGCATTCTAATTCACTCTCTTTCTGAAGCACATTTTTCAACATAGCGATATACTGTTCCCTGAGCTTACACGGCTCAACAATTTGTACCTTTGTGCCAAACTGGAACAACCAACCGAAGAACGGCTCAGGGTGTTCGGCTTTTACCTTAACCCTAACCGTAAAATGACTATCTCCATCAACAATAATAGTGATTTTTTTGCCGAAACGGTCTATAACTGGATTGATGAGCTGATTATCAAAGCGGAGCTTCACTTCCTGTGTTGTTCCGCTGAACATAGAGAATGATGAGTTCATATAATCAGCAACAATGAAGTTTTCAGGCTTTTCTACCGCTTTTTCATCTATGATTTCAACACTTTCCATACGGTCAATACGGAAATTTGAAATAGTCTGTCTATTGTCGTAATAAGCAATAAGATAGTATCGCTCATCTTCCCAAGCAAGAGCATAGGGAGAACAGATACGAGTGCCTTCTCGGTAGTTTTTCTTCTTCTGTATATTGTAATCAAAATATCGGAACTTAATCTTTTTGTTTTCGGCTATTGCTCTGTGGATTACATCTACATTGAGATAGATACGCTCATTCATAGCCTTAACACGATTTGTAACATAAACCTGTCGCTGTATCTGCTTTGCCTCGTGAACGCTTGAAAGGCTTTCAATCTTCTTCAACAGCTCAGTAGATTTCTTTTCAGTAAGAAACCGAGAAGATGAAACAGCATCAGCAAGCAATTTAAGTTCAGGAAGCTCAAAATCACGACTTGCGACATAGTATCCTGATACATTTCCTTTAATTGCTACAATGTCAAGACCGAAGGTCTTTAATGCCTCTATATCTTCATACAACGCCTTGCGACCTGCGGTAATGCCATAGAGTTTAAGCTGTGAAATTATCTCAGGCATAGTTATACTATGTTCTTCGTTGGAACGTTCAAGCAGTATTTTGTATAAGTACAAAATCTTCAAACGCTGATTTGCGTTTTTTACCTTGTTGTCCATAATTGATTTCCTCTTGTAAATCAGCTTCCAAGAAAATCCGCTCTTGGAATATACGAGAGATTGAAGCCATAACCTCTGTTATTCATATCCTTCATTTTAATCAAGAGCAGTTCGTGCGGAACTTTAAGCATACGAGCCACCTGTTCACTTGTGTAGCGTTGCCTCGCAAGAGAACATGCCTCGTCATCATCAAGTAAAATATTAGCCGCAAATATATTTGCTTCCATTTCAGGTTTTGAAGTCATATCAAAAAGGCTGAATTCCTGAAATTCATTAGTAGCAAGATGTCTGTGTAACAGGTGATGCCCGATTTCGTGAGAAAGCACGACTTTCTCCATTACCTCATCAAGCGTATCACTTAACACAATAAAGGGACAGCGTTTGACAAGAAAGTATACTTCTTTCAAATCGTCAAATGTGTCATATTTAAGTCTTATGCCGAGCTGTTCAGCAAGTTCATAAGGGTCGTTTGTTCTCATTCTCCTCATTAAATTCTGAGTGAAATCATAAATACGGTCACTTAACATATCTCACCAACCTTTCGAGCTGTAAATCCATTCTCCTTAATTATAACACAAAGTAATGTATCATTTTCAGGACATTTGGATATCGGTTATTCGTTATCGTCGGTTTTGTTGTCGTTGTTCTTTCTATATTTTTTAGGTGTATATTTCTTGTTTATAATCTTGGCTTCAAAGTACGCCTCCTGAATTGCTTCAAGCACACGAGCCTTATCATTCTCACTTAATTGCCCTCCAGAAAATAAAGCTGTTGCATTTTTCACAAGTTCTTCTGCGTCTGCTTTTCCTCGTGAGCCATATTTCTCGTGAGCTTCAATTACGAAATAATCTTCATCGCTTAAAATCGCCTTTTCGTCAATTTCAAGAGCTTCGGCAATTTTAGCAACCGTATCCATCTTCGGAGTACGAGTTCCTAACTCATAGTTTTGAATTGAGCGAGTAGTGACGCCAACTTTATCAGCAAGTTCAGCCTGAGTTAATCCCTTCATTCTTCGTAATTTTGCAAGTCTTTCATTCAGTTCCATTATGAAACCTCCCTACAAGATGTTCGTGTTTAACGAACAAAATTTCATATTTCCTATTGACATCTGTTCGTCCATAGGGTATAATACAAGTGTACCGTTTGTTCGTGTTTATTATATCACAACACGAAACCTTTGTCAATAGGTTTTTAAAAATCGACTTAAACTGATATTTTGCAGGAGGTAATTTTTATGGCAATCTTAATGTTGAAGTGTGATAAGAATAAAGCAAAAGCTATGAAATCACTTCTCGGACTTTATCGTCGTGTGCTTCACAATGTAAACAATAAGATTTACTATTTGGACGAACTCACTTATACGACAAGCCGCAAACATCTTACTGACCTTGTAGGCTCACTCGTCGAGTATGAAACAAATGTAAACACGAACACTTTCTACGACACGCTATATTCCAGCCACAAGAGCCTTACACTTCTGGACGTTCTTGATAAAACCATTGAAATAGTCGCTTTGTACCCTGACAATGGGAGGATATATTTCGAAATTCTCAGTCGCTACTATTTTGAGGAATATCAATATAGGCACGACGAGATTATCGAAATCCTTGAAATGTCAAGTTCCAACTATTATCGCTATTTCAACCAAGCCATTGCTTGCTTTTATATGCACTTAATCCCAATTCTGAATGCGAACAAATATGACTTTGATGAAGAAGTCGCATTGAATAAATGTTGCTGATTTCATTGAAAAAGCCGTTCTAAAGGGAGAACGGTCTTTGAAAAAATTGTTCAAGCACTGCGGTGCGAGGGGTTGACAGCAAGCATAGCCTGTGTCTATACACTCCTGATTTTTCATCAAAAATCAATTCGTTGACACACGCCCGTTTGCCAAAATCTTGCCACGCAAGATTTTACAAACATCGCTTGCTGGGAATTCCCAGACCCTTTCAATGACGGCAATGCTGCCTTAAACAAAGCAAACAAATTCTCATTTGCAAGGAGGTACGCTTATGGCGAATAGAATAAGAAAGACAATGCTGACATTCTATGTTACTGATGAAGAAAAGGAATTCATCAAACACAAAATGTCCTTGATGAACATTACCAATATGTCTGCCTATCTTAGAAAAATGGCGATTGACGGACATTTGATACAAGTTGATTATTCGCAATTTGATAAAATCGGAGAACAGCTTACAGGCGTTTCCCGAAACATTAACCAAATCGCAAAACGCATAAATGCAACTGATACGGTTTATGCAGGCGATATGCAAGAGATAAAACAGAGGCAGGAGGAAATATGGCAGTTACTGAAATCCATCCTATCACAACTACCCTGAACAAAGCTCTTGATTATATTATGAATCCGAAGAAAACCGACGACAAATTGCTCGTCGATGGATATGGTTGTTCTCCTGAAATCGCTTTTTATCAATTCAATCAGGTTAAGAAAAACGCTGAAAAGACAGACGGTACACTCGCCTTGCATCTGATACAATCGTTTGCACCGGGCGAGGTGGACTATGAAACAGCACATAAAATCGGAATAGAGCTTGCTGACAAAATCCTTAAAGGACGTTTTCAGTATGTTATTGCAACTCACACAGACCGAGGACACGTCCACAATCACATTCTAATAAATTCTGTGAGTTTCAAGGATAAGAAGAAATATCACTCTACGCCAAACAGCTATTACTATATTCGTCGCACAAGCGATATGCTATGCAAGGAGTACAATTTATCAATTATCGAAAATCCGAAGGAAAAGGGCAAGTCCCATTATGAACATTCACTCGATAAAAAGGGGCAGAGTTGGAAGTCCTTGCTCCGTCAGAATATCGACCGTTGTATCATCAAGGCGAGGGATTGGGACGAGTTCCTTTTGCTTATGCAGAGAGAAAAATACGAAATCAAATCAAGTAAGTATATTTCTTTTCGTGCCGAAGGACAGGAACGCTTCACCCGTTCCAAAACACTTGGAGCAGACTACACGGAAGAACAAATCCGCAACCGAATTACTGGCGGTAAGCGTATTGAAATTGAAAGCACTCAGAGAGTTTCACTCATCATTGACATTGAAAATGCAATGAAAGAACGGCAGAGAAATCCCGAAGCATATAAGCGTTGGGCTACGCTCCAAAATCTTAAAACTATGGCTAACACGGTAAACTATCTGACCGAACACAATCTCCTTGACTATGATAAGCTCTCGGAGAAAACCGAAGCTACAAGAGAGAACTACAACAGCACTCTCAGTCGCATTAAGGAGATTGAGAAACGATTGAAAACTATCGAGGAGGATATTCACAATATTGACAACTATCGTAAAACAAAGCCGATAGCTGACAAACTTGAAACTGTTGTTTTCAAGGAGCGTTATCGCAAAGAACACGAAGCAGATTTGATTATCTTTGGTGCTTCTGAAAAGTATCTGAAGAAGCGATTTAACGGCGGCAAAGCACCTTTGATTAAGTAACTCCAAGCTGAACAGAAAACACTTCAAGCTGAAAAAGATAAGCTTTATGAGAGCTACTATTCTGAAAAATCGGAACTTTCCGAATTACAGACGATGAAGAAAAACATTGATATGATTTTAGGTAGAGATACAAGTCAGGAACAGGAACGTTCAAAGAAACGTTCGGGAGAACTGGAATAAAAAAGAACGGCAGACAATGTAGAAATACTACAAAGTCTGCCGTTTTACTTTTAATCGTGTTTGTTATTGATGATGTTATCTGAGAATAGTGAAGCGTTTATTAGGTCTGCGGGAGTTACATCTAAAGCGTCTGCAATGTCGTACAGAACTTCAAGAGAAAAGCTGTGAGCAGCATTCGGAGCTTCTATTACACTGAGCAGAGAACGACTTATATTTGCTTTCTCTGCAAGCTTCTCTTGGGACATTCCTCGTACTTTTCTGAGCGATGAAATCGCAATACCCAACTGAATAAATCTATCACGATTTTTGAAAGAAACTTCTTTTCTCATAAGCTGTCCTCCGTAAAAATCTTCTTTTTTATTATATATCTTTTGGTTGTTTTATTCAGTATCACAAGAAAAGCACTTGACTACCTTATAAGACAATAGTATAATATTTACAGCAGTTTGCTCATTAAGAGCTACATTTGCTTACTTTTCAAAAACTTCATCTTAAAAATTAAAGCCAAAGCTACGAGAAAAAGTAGTTTTGGCTGAAATTATATATTCCGTTGTCCTGAAAATGATACACCGACTTTGATATAATTAAATTATAAACTATACATCGGAGGTATTCTTATGAAACATAAAACCTTGTCTTTATTGGCACTTTTGCTTTCTGCTTCGCTTGCGTTTTCAGGTTGCGAGCTTGATACAAGCACGAGTTCTGCTTCAAGTACTTCAACAAAATCTGAAACAAGTATTGCAACTACTGTATCCGAAACCGAAGGCAGCACAGCTCCTTTTGAAACTTCATCTGTCATCGAAGGAACAACAACTTCAAGCACAGAAACAACTACACCTGTTTCTACCACAACTACTACTGTTTCAACAACTGCCGAGCCTGTTGTAGAGATTACAGAGTTCAGCGACGATATGAAAGTACATTTCATAGATGTTGACCAGGGGACAGCACATTCATTGAGTTTCCTAATGGTGAAGCTATGCTTATCGACGCAGGAGAAACCGACCAAGCCGATAAAGTTGTAACCTACATCTACACGCAAGGCTACGACACGCTTGATTATGTTGTAGCTACTCACGCCCACAGCGACCACATAGGCGGTTTGCCTGATGTTCTCGGCAGCTTCAATATCGAGAATTTTATATGACATCTGCCGTTGCTACCACAACAATCTATGAAGATATGTTGAACGCTGTCGATGAAAGCGGAGCAACCGTTCACGATGTAATGGCAGGAGATATAATCTACAATGAAGCAAATCTTCTGATTGAAGTTGTTGCTCCAAAGGTAATTGATGATGAGGAACAGAATAACAACTCTGTTGTGATTAAGCTTACATACGGTGATGATAAGTTCCTGTTTACTGGCAACGCTGAAAAGTCAGAGGAAGATGGAATATGGACAAACATCAAGTGTGATGTTTTGAAAGTCGGACATCACGGCTCAGATAGTTCATCTTCATCAAACTTTTTGAAAAAAGTTGAGCCGAGTTACGCTATAATCAGTTGCGGACTGCATAATTCTTACGGACACCCTACTGATGATGTTCTCAAACGCCTTTATGACAGAAACATTGATGTTTATCGAACAGATTTACAAGGAACGATTGTATTCACTTCTGACGGCTCAAATATATCCGTCAACGTAAAACCATCAGAATATATTCCGCCTGATACGACCACTACAACGACAACACAGCAGGAGCAGAGTTCTCCTGTTGAAGATAGCGGAACGACTTATGTTCTGAACACTAATTCAAAGAAGATACATTACGCAAGCTGTTCTTCTGTCAATGATATGAAAGAGTCGAACAAGGCGTTTACGAACGACTACGACCAGGCTATCGCTGACGGATATAAGCCGTGTGGTAGATGTAAACCATAAAATAATCGGCAGACTTTCGGTCTGCCGATTATTTACTTATATGATATCTTCAAGTGCAACCCAGTTTTCTCCTGACATATCATCGGAATATTCAGTATTGTTTATATAAAGTCTTTCATCTATATCGCGTACAAATCCCCAATTCAAATCATACTTCTTGGCATATTCCTTGAATGCTTTAAATTTGTTTTCTACCTGAATATCAATATTTTTAGAAAAACCATTTTGCATACCGCCCTTAGTTTCCACAATCCATATATCACCGTTCTTCATTTTTACAATGTAATCAGGATAGAATAACCACTGGTGGCGTAAACCGTCTTGATAAACAATGGATAAATATTGTTGTCCTACATCGCCGTTTTTGTAAAACCATTCGACGTTTGAGTTTGCTTCGCAGTAGTTTTCAAACAAACGCTCTGGGGTACTACGAGTTTTCGATGTTACAAATTCATTAGTGTATTCTTTGTAAGCGTTTTGATTGAAAAGTACAACTTTTTTTACGGTAGCATACTTATAAACTTCCATTTCAGGAATTTTAAACTGAGCTGTTTTGGCGTTTTCAAGGAAGGTAAGCTGAAAGCTGTCGGCAGCTACTATTTCTCTAAATTCCTCTTTGAGTTTCTTTACGTTGTTAATGATAAAAGCATAGAAGTCATTGTTTTCAAGAGAAATAAATTTGTATTGTGTGCGTTTGCCTTTACGGAATAATCTTTGTAAGATGTTTTTAACTTTTTGAGATGGCACTCCAACAACCTTTTTAAGCTCGTCGATAGAATGAAGAAGATAGATACCGTGTGAATGGGTATTTACAATAGTTTTTACAGTTATCCTATCCTTTGAGCCAGCACTCGTTAAATCCGCCGTTGTTCTAAACAATCCTTGTAAGATTTTACTGTCAATCTCGTGCGAGAATGTGTATCCGCCTGCGGTCATATTTTCCGTATTGACAGTTTTGTTTGTTCCGAGGTCGTATTTCTTCTTTAAATGTTCGTAAACACGTTTAAGAAGCTCACGTTCGCCAATACCCGTATCAATATCAAGGTTACGCATTTCTTTTGTGAGGGTAAAATCACGCACTTCTTCTTTTGCAAAAAGACGACGCACCTGATATGCTTTGTCAAGCGAAGAAAGCAGTCCTTCCTTATATTGCGTATCAAGAGTGTAAAGGTAACAAAAATCAAGTGTAGCAGGAAAAACATAGTGCTTTCTTTCCGGCATACGACGTATTCTTCCGATGGTTTGAATTTGAAAGTCCTGACTTCCTCCTTCACGAAGTTTTACAAGGATTTTTGCACGAGGACAATCCCAACCTGTTGAAATGGCTTGTTTCATAAGAAGGAAAGCAGGCGTGCCATTCGGAGAGGTAAGGTCATCACTTATCATCTTATCATCGCTCATCCAAATGTTTACCATACCATTGTCGTATGTATATCCCATTTGTGCAAGTTTTTCCTGAACAGCAACGATTGTTTCAGGCTGTCCTACGGGGAACTGAATGAGTACCAAAGGACGAATATCTGCACCAACCATTTCATATCCAGCTCGAATTTCCTTACGCTTGTCATCTGCAAGTTCAAGCAGATAGTCATAATCATTCTCGAATTCTTCCTTTTCGTTTACGCCCTCGTTTACATAGATGGCACGGGTTATAAGACCTGCGTTTATTACTTCTTCTTCGGGGATTTCATAAAATTCCTGATGTTCAACCTTATTTGCAGTAGCAGATACACGGATAATATTCTTTGCGGCAAAGGCGGAAATAATATCATCAGCCTTTGCAGTGTTATTCATATGTTCTTCGTCAATAATGATAACGAAACGAGTTCCATCCTTATGAGCTTCAGCAATTCGTTCAAACAGGTTTGCTTTTTCACTGTCCTTTAAAGCGTTGTTACCTTTTTTCGTTACGAGTTCCCAGTTGATAAAGGTAATACTGCCACCTGAAAAACCAGTAATCAGAGAGAACATTAACGCACGGGTGTCAAGATGTGGTGCAAGTTCTTCCATACTCTCTTTACTCTGTTCCTCAAGGTTTCCTTTTCCGGGGCAAAGCCAGATGAAAGCTGTTTTTCCGTCGGAGTTCTTTAAATACTTGTCAACATATTTGATGAGGATAACCGTTTTCCCTGCACCTGTAGGTGCTTTAACGGTAATAACCTTTTTACTGCTGCCGTCAAGGGTTTTATCAATCAAATAGTCAACGCAGTTATTTTGAAACTCATATTCTGTAATGCCGTTTACCATACTTCGCCAGCCTCCCT
The DNA here is from genome assembly GCA_964616605.1 of uncultured Ruminococcus sp. Classification (GTDB taxonomy): domain Bacteria; phylum Bacillota; class Clostridia; order Oscillospirales; family Ruminococcaceae; genus CAG-115. The sequence goes on along the minus strand of CAZTRH010000024.1, from coordinate 5,818 downwards.
TAATTCAAAATCAAAGTAGTAGTCGGGGATAATGTAGGAGTCGAGCTTATTGAGAAGTTGCTCCTGAGCAGTAGAGAGAAGAACGTCCTGATTGATAAAAACTGCCTTTAAATCAGTGTAATTATCAATATTCTTCTCAAATTCGTCCATTTCTTTATCGCTCATAATCATTACATACTTCTGATTATCCACTTTTACACCATATTCAAGTTGTATCATTTCGACAATATGAGCAAGCAAATCATCGTAAAGGCTTTCGCTTTCTTTTGAAACAAAGTCCGTTTTATAATATTTTAAGTTTGCAGATATACCAGTTGAATATTCACTGCTATCTTTTCTTTTACCAGTGATAACGGTTTTTACACGTTGATATGTTACTTCCTCACAAATATTATTTTCATTATTAGTGCATAATATGAAGTGTCTGTTACCATTATCTTCATTATTAAGCTCAAGAACTGCCTGTGCGGTAGTACCAGAACCAGCAAAAAAATCTAATACAGTTGCATTTTTATTGTCTGATAATGATATTAAATACTTTATCATATCTACGTTTTTAGGATTATTGAATGCAGCGACTTTTCCCAAAACATCTGACAAGGAATTAGTTCCATCATTAGTAGAATAATCAATTATACTTCTTGAATTACTTTCAGAAATTGAAACATAAAATATATCGCCATCAATTTCTTCAATATCTTTCTCGTTAACAAAGGTTCTTTTTTTTACAGCATAATTTGGTGCTTTTCCTGTAATAATGATGTTGTCTTTTTCTGAATTAAATTTTTCAATGCTCCACGTCCAACATCCAAGTTTCCCTCTAACTTTTGGGGGAATAATGCAACAGAAGCCTTTATCAATGTATTCTTGATTGTGTGCATATATAACATTAGGGTCATTTGATTTTTTCGCTAGTTCAACATCGTAATCTTGTAATGCAAAAAACTCCTTGGTATCTGGATTAAAATAAACCGTATAACCTAAATTAGGTCGAGCGTTTAGTGTTCCTCCTTCTCCACGGGTAGTTATAGCATCGCCAATATAGTAATATCTACCATCTTCACAACAGGCCGCTCTAACTTTTTTTTCTTTCTTCAATAATGTAGGTTTTATCTTTGTACCAGAAATATAAGTCGCTTTCTTTCGATAAGCCAAAATATACTCGTGATTTTTTTGAATATCAATCGTATCATTCTTCGCATTTAATTTATTTTGAATAATAATGCCAAGGCAGTTTTCAGGCCCGAATATCTCATCACATAACAACTTTAATTGTGCTTGTTCATTATCATCTATAGATATGAGAATAAACCCATTGTTGTTCAGTAATTTATATGCTATTTTTAATCTTTCACTTATGAAAGATAACCATTTGCTATGCCTAAATGCATCTTCCTGAGCTATTTTTGTGTCATTGTAAGTAAAGTCTTTGTTTTTGGTGTTGTATGGTGGGTCTATATAGATAATGTTTATTTTTCCTCGATGTGTTTTTTCAAGTAATTTAAGCGAATGAAGATTGTCGCCTTCAAGAAGAAAATTATAATCACCATTGATGGAGTTGCATACAATTTCACGCTCGTTATCTTCAGTAAACACAGGAATATGTGTCTGCATTTTTACATCTACTTCTTCCTCGTGCTGTTCCCAAACAAGTCCATATTTCTTTGATGTTAGTTCACGTTCAATCTGATTTATTGCAATAAGCGACTCATCGTCGCTATGCTGCTCTTTCAAAGTTTCGAGAAAGGCAAGCATTTTTTCTCGTTTAAGTTGTGATAGATTTGCCATAATATCCTCCGTTATACTCCAAATTCACGTTTTTCCTTCTTATTTAGGCAAAGATAGTTCAGGTAACACTCTTGACATTTCTCCTTGCTACATTTTCTTGGTAAGTCGTTCGCACGTATTTTTGTTGCCGCTTCTCGTATGTCATTTCCCACATTTTGAAGCAGGCTGTCCGTTACACGCTGTTTATCAGACTCAGCATTGTCAAGATTATATATTTCCAAATAATCAGCTTTTTCGCCGGTAAGCTTCATATATCCGAGTGCATATATCTTCAACTGTTCCGCATTGATACATTCGGTTACATCACGGTTCTTCGTCTTAAAATCAACGATGTATGTCTTAGTTTCACCTGACAATTCCTGTCTTTTTACAAGGTCTATTCGTCCATTCACCTTAATACCGTCACCCATATCAAGTTCAATATCTGCTTCTGCCATCGTGATATTTTTGAAATCTGATTCGTTTTTGTTGAAATACCTTACCGCCGTAGCATCTGCACCTGCACGCATATTTTCTTCCAATTTCGGATTAGCATAGGGAAGATAGAAGCTCGTGTCAACTATTGCGTGAATGTCATCTTCGGTAAGCTTTTCGCCAGCAAGATATTTGCGATGAATGTTCTGAACAATCTCGTGCATTGCTTTACCATATCCTAAAGCCGTTACTATCGGTTGTACGAAACCGTAGAACATAGACAGTTTAAATCTGTATGCACATTCAAAGTAGTCTTGAAGAATTGAAAAGTTCAGGTTAATGGGTGCAAGTTCGGTATTCATTTTCGGAAGATGATTGCTTGTATATTTCATTTCTGAATCATACGCAATCATATATGGCGAGTCTTTCGCTTCAATCAAGAACGGCGAAACTTTCTGTTCCATTTTGTTGAATGGCGAGCGAGTGAGGAACAAGTATTTTTTTGCTCGTGTAATCGCAACATAAAACAGCTTTCGTTCTTCTTCAATTCGCTCAGTTTCATCATCACCGGCTATTTTACTTGAGTTGGAAATGTACGATTTATCAATAACGTGCCATATCCCTTTTCCACCCATTTTCTTTGAGGGAAAATTGTTTTTATTAAGTTGTGGAATAAATACAGCAGTAAATTCAAGACCTTTAGACTGATGAACGGACATAATATTTACTGCATCGGGACGGATGTATGTATTCGCAATGTATCCCTCTGGATAAGCACCATTCGCTGTATATTCAAGGAATTTGCAGAAATTACTCAGCTCATTTTTGGGAAGAGTAGCAAAATGTATTGTTTCAAAATCGTCTATAACCTGAGAAAATTTTCCCAGATTATATAGTATTATCTCTGCCGATGTGCTTTCAGGATTATCAGCAATAGATACTTTTCGTAAGAAATCGTGGTAAACTTGTTGCAGACAGAAATCGCCGTAGAACTTCTTTTCCTTAACATTTAATTGTGAAAGCATACCTATTGCGTCTGCGACTTCTTTTTCATCCAGCTTATAGTCAATATTTGTCCACATCTTGAATAATGTGGTCATATCGAGGTCACCATTAAGATAATCAAATATGCCCTTTGCTGCTTGACATTCAGGGGTACTGAATAATTCGTTTACACCTTCAATGATAAAAGGTATTTCGTGGTTTTTGAACACTTCAGCAAAATACGCACCATATTTGTGTTTTCTTAAAAGTATTGCCATCTCAGAATATTTTACACCTATGGAATGAAGCTCTTTTATTCTTTTTGCAATAAACTCGCACTCTTCTTCTATATCATCAAATTCCTTATATGTAGTATCGCCTTCCTCAACCTTAATTAAATTGCCTGATTGCATTTCCTTAGGAAAGCGTTTTACATTGTTTTTTATTACATGCCGTGCAATGTCAATTACCGCCTCAGAACTTCGATAGTCCGTATCTAAGACAATGTATTTTTGTATGTTATAACGTTCCTTAAACGTAAGGATATTTGATGAGTCACTACCTCGGAACTCATAAATCGTCTGGTCGTCATCACCGACAATACAAAGATTACATCCGCCTTTTTTTATGAACTGTACCAATCTTTCTTGAATAGGATTTGTATCCTGATATTCATCAACTGTAAGATATTTGATTTTATTTAGGATTATATTTGCAAAGTCCTCATTTGTTTCAAGCTGATGAAGCATTTCCTGCATAATCAGGGAATAGTCAAAATACTTCTTTTCATAAAATGCTGCTTTGTATTTTTTTACAGCTTCCTGAGTTGTTTTATCCCATTTGCTTTTCTCAAATAGGTTTTCATTTAATAAACTTATCACGGTTAGAAAAAGTTTTGTTTCAACATACTTCTTTAACCCGAAATCGCTCATTCCGCAAGTGTCATATTTCTTTTCTATGAAAAGTTTTGTTCTGATTTCATTTAGAACTGTGAATTTTTGGAATTCGGGAATGTACTCTTGAAGCATTTTCAAACAAAAGCCGTGAATTGTACCGACATACATATTAGCAAAGCCATTTGTATGTCCCAAAATTTCTTCACCATATTTATAAATACGAGCTTTTAATTCTTTCGCAGCTTTTTCCGTGAAAGTAAATGCGACAATATTTTCTGGTAAAACATCCTTCTTTTCCTTAAGTATGTTTATGATTCGACGAGTTACTACACCCGTTTTTCCTGCACCAGCACAAGCGATAATTTCAATATCTTCGTCAATAGTTTTAACAGCATCACACTGTTTATCAGATAAGTTTTTAAATAGCATAATTACCTCCAATGAACGTAAAAAGTTTTCAGAATAATTATAGCATAAACCGCTGTATCATTTTCAGGACAACGGCTTTTCAATTTTTAAATTGCGTTTGATATATAATAACTCAACTTTATATTATACCACTTTTTCGACAAAAAATCAAGAAAATTCGGTCTGAATTTCTGTGTTTTCACCAAATTCGTGAAAATGAACACTTTTTCGCTTATTCGATTAAAATAGTAGTTGTTTTCACAATTATTTACAGCTCTTGCCCATAATTCAAAATAAAAAGAATGCCCTCCCGACAGCTACACCGAAGTGTAACCGTCGAGAGGGTTTCTCTACATTACAAGCTCAGCAGAAAGTTTGCTGAACTTTCTTACTGTCCTTTCCATATCCGCAATTCTGCCTGTTTCGTCTTTGATGAGAGCCGCCACATCTTCCTTGTTGCCTGATATAAAGCAGTCAAGTAAGTTGTCAATGTGGTCGGTTTCTATCAAAGCCTTGATGAATAAAGGATTTAATGGCTCATCTGCTGTTTTGGGAGCATATTCTGTACGCCAATCCCGAAGCAGATGAAGGTAGTTGCATAGGACTGAATAAATTTGTTTTTCCTTTGCTTTGTCTTGCTCACGCCTTATCTTGGCAATAACGCTTTCTTTACTTGGCTTGTAATTTCCGTATTGCTTGTCGTAGCTTATGCCAAAATCCTGAGCAATCTTTTCCGCCGCTTCTTTCGGGGATAATCCGAACAATTTTCCGACCATATCCGTAACATCACCGTGCTTTCCACAGCCGAAGCAGTAAAAATGGTCGTCGTACAGTTTCATAGACGGAGTTCTCTCATCGTGAAAAAGACAGCTAGCCATATCATTACGCACCTGTAAGCCGTAATAATCGGCTATCTGACGAGGACTTACGCTCTCTTTCACAGCTTCAAACAAATTCAAATCTCCACCTCCTAAAATGAATTGCTCCCCTTGCCACAAGACAAGAGGAGCTGTTTTTAGCCGATTTCAGAGGTTTTGTCCTTTGTCGGTGTCTTTTCCTTTGGAGTATTACCAGCCTGATTTGATTGCATTTCTCGTATTCTTCCGAGAATAGACAGCTTTTTATCAACCGATACATTTCGCATAGGCTTTACTTCGTCAGCCGAAATAGGAATATCAGGCTTTTTCTCCGCTGCCATTGAAGCATTTTCGATAGCGTTATCATCAATGTTCAGGAGCGTATTCAATTCAGCAAGTCGGGCGAGCTTTTCTGTAAGCTCCGCTTCCTGCGGGAACGGCTTTCCAAGCTCAGCCTTTGCTGTTTCAAGC
>CAZTRH010000023.1:0-26347 GCA_964616605.1 uncultured Ruminococcus sp. | reverse complement strand
ACGCAGTTTGTCGAGGAGTTCGGAAAAATTATCACAGGAATAAATCAGCGTGTCGTACTGATGTTCAACGGTAGCTTTGTCGAAAGAAGGTCGCTGCATCGAGTTCACCTCCTTCCGCACTATTTGAAAAAGAGCTTTTTACCCCTTTCGTACACAATATCCAATCGAAATTTGCGTTTTGGTCGAATAATATTGAGAATATTTATAAAAAATCGAAATTTGTTTTGTGTGCACAATTTCTCATGCCGATTATTATGCATAACTTCCAAAGTTACTGCTTCATATATCGGTAAATCCGATAAAAACAGCCCGCTAAACGATTGCTCGTTTAGCGGGCTGTTCCATTCCTGTTATGTGAAAAAGGTAGATGTTGGCTCAAAAACTATTGTTTGAATGAAAACTTACAGAATATCGACCACACAGATTCGAATTGGAAACTGTCAAGTGTCAGGCGATGGTTCGGTGATATGCCAACAGTTTATGCGGTGCTAAAGGGCGGGAATCCTTGTTTCAAATCATGCTTTTAATTGTCCTGCCCCGGAGCAATCCATTTGCAATCTTCCGAAACACCCTCACACAAGTTGTTTATACATTCCATCGTTGTTCTGCCTTGAGGGTAGGCATAAAAGAATTGTATTATACCGTTCCCGTCAACAGCAAGCGGTCCGCCCATAGTTCCGCCACAGTAGATTATCTTGTATTGATTTTTTTCATCATTTGAGGATTGTTCGGCATAGTATTTATCCTTAGTCAGAATTACTTCTAAAGAATCAAAATACCAGCAGTTACTATCAAATGTAAAATACAGACCGCTAAACTCTCCGAAAAAATCAAGCTGTTCCTTAGACAACTCGATTCCGCGTCGATTCAGCTCTTGTTCAAACGCAGTTGTGTCGATGTGCCTACCCTCATACCAACCAAAAAACCGCAACATATCGTATGTTCGCTGAGTTGTTTTCGGGTGATAATCATATTCCACAGTAGTGATGTATTCAGCAAAATCCTCTATATTCTCGGCAATCAGTTTATGGTCTTGATTATAGAATTTACCCTGTTCCGAAATATGAAATCTCTCTATCCTGCCGGCGCAATTATCTACAATACCGATTCCGTTAACAACACAGCCGATATCTGACCAAAACTCTACAGGGTAACACCAACCCAGGGCAAATCTCAGTTCATCGTTAGAATGATTTTCGACACGCTCAAATGATATATTTCCAATAATCAAAAAACATTCCACAATCTTGCTTGTGTTAATATTACCGGAATAAATCTTGCGAATTTTTGCAACAATTTCATCGGCAGAGTATGTTTTATGATGTACGGATTTTGCCGAAGCATATATGCGTTCTACGAATTCTAGATTGGTCATAATAAACCTCCTGATTGTTGATTATTGTGTTCTCTCTAATTGAGAGAGAATGTCTTTGAAAGTGTGCTGGCAATTTTGGCATGGAGCAAACAAAGTACCAAATTTGCTGTCTGAGCTAAAGTGACGAGTTGCTAAAAACAATTCGTCAAATTTTCCACCTGCTAAGATATGCTCTCTTGCTGCCCATACTTCCGCACAGTTTCTCTACATACTAAATGGTTTTCCAACATATCCTTTATAACACGTTTTTTTAATTCTGTCGAATATTTTCTTTGGTTTCTGCCCATAAAATTATGCACCTCCATAAGTGTCTAACTTTTGGGGTGCATATCAAAACAGAACTATCAATCTCCCTCAAAAAGAGGTGTTGAGAAATAACGCTCCGCAGTGTCCGGAAGAACAGTAACAACAGTTTTGCCTTTTCCGAGCTTTTTCGCAAGCTGCTTTGCTGCGGCAACATTCGTGCCTGCCGAAATTCCGCACATCAGTCCTTCAAGCCTTGCAAGATCTTTTGCGGTCTGTATAGCTTCTTCATCTGTTACTATATATACATGGCTGTAAATCTCAAGATTGAGGTTTTTGGGAATTATTCCATCGCCTATTCCCATCTGAAGATGAGTGCCGATTGTGCCGCCCGCAAGAATAGCGGCATTCTGCGGCTCAACAGCCCATATCTCAATGTCGGGATTTTGCGCTTTCAGCGTTTCGCCGATGCCGCTCAATGTGCCGCCTGTGCCGATGCCCGAACAGAATCCATGTATTTCTTTTCCTGCCTGTTCCAGAATTTCAAGCCCTGTGTGATGCTTGTGAACAAGCGGATTTGCTTTGTTCTCAAATTGCTGTGGTATGTAAACATTCGGATTTTCATTCTTCATTCGCTGTGCCATACGAACACATTCTTCAATACATTCGCCGATGTTTCCGTCATCGTGAACAAGTTTCACTTCTGCGCCGTAATGCTGAACAAGCATTCTGCGTTCGCAGCTTACAGAGTCAGGCATAATGATAACTGTTTTATAACCTCTGACAGCTCCGACAAGTGCAAGACCTATGCCTTGATTGCCCGAAGTAGGTTCAACGATTACGGTGTCTTTATTGATAAGTCCCTCTCGTTCGGCGGAAAGTATCATATTATATGCAGTTCTTGTTTTGATTGAGCCGCCAACATTAAGTCCTTCGAATTTTACAAGTATTTCTGCGCTGTCCTCATCCACCATTCTGTTGAGGCGAATAAGGGGAGTGTGTCCGATAACTTCAAGAATATTGTCACTTATCATATCAGTGCGTCCTTTCAGCGATAGCAATGATTTTCCCATCACAATGTATTATTATATCACAATTAAAAGGTTATGTCAAGAGAAGATTTGAACGAACAGCACCAACGCTCTGTGGAAAAACACATAACAGCGTGTTTTTTGCGCCTGACATTCAGTGCTTTGAAATAGCGGTTGACAAGTGACGCATTATGTGATAAAATAATAGTATGTATTCAATTGAAAGAGGGAAATTATTATGAAAAAGCGTTTTTTTTCTGCTGTTCTTGCATTCCTTTGTCTGATGGGAGCGTATTCTGCGGATAGTGAAAGTTTTGTAAGTTTTTCGATCACCGCCCATGCAGCGTCGCAATATTCAAAGAAATTACCGTCACAGAACGAAATCCGTGCGAAGTATCAGAAATACTCGTTTGAACTCGACAGCAATGCCACATACACAAAACAATACTCTTTATCTGCTCCGTTCGCTACGGGCGATATTTCCGATTCCGACAGGCAGAACGCACTTAATGCGATAAATTTCTGCCGTTACATAGCAGGACTTCCCGATGACGTAAAAATGACTGACGAATATAATACCTACGCTCAGGCAGCCTCGCTCGTGAATGCGGTTAACGGCTCGCTCAACCATACGCCTAAACGGCCGTCGGGTATGGACGATGCTTTGTATTCCATATGTTACGATGGTTCAAGCAGATCAAACATAGCAATGGGTTATCCTAATCTTGCAGACTCTGTGATTACAGGTTATATGGAGGACTCGGACGCTGGCAACATCAGCCGTGTCGGTCACAGACGCTGGCTGCTGTGTCCAAGCCTTGAGTATGTCGGTATCGGCATTGTTGAAAAATATTCGGCTGTTTATCATAATTTCGCAAATCAGCGCAGCGGCACTTTCACAGGCGATTATGTAGCCTGGCCGCCGCAGAATATGCCAAATGAGATTTACCAGTCGTATTCGGGAGAGTATGCGTTTTCGGTAACTCTTGGAAATGAATATGATGTTCCCAATCTCACAAATCTTACTGTTGAAATATCCTCAAAAAAACTTGGAAAATCGTGGACTCTGAACCGCAATTCCACAAGCTATTCAGAGTATCTTACTGTTGAGAACTCGTATTACGGCGACCCCAAATGTATTATCTTCAACGTTGGAATGTTCCCCGAGAACGACACTGTATCCGTCAAGATAAACGGTACAACGAAAAATGGCGCAGCAAGTCCGATTGAGTATACCGTGAATTTCTTTTCACTCGCAAGCGCGCACACGCACGATTATAGGCTTGTGAGCATCAAAGCCGCTTCCTGTAATGAGAATGGCGCAAAAAATTATGTATGTGACGGCTGCGGAGATACTTTTACCGAAACAATTGCAAAGACGGAACACGATTATTCTTCCAAATGGACGATTGATAGGCAGCCAACTTGTGCTGAGGAAGGCTCTAAATCACATCACTGCACTATTTGCGGTGGGAAAACCGATGTCACAGTGATCGAAAAGCTTGCTCACAACTATTCGGCTGTTGTTACTAAGTCTGCAACTTGCGCTCAAGCAGGAGTTAAGACTTCTACTTGCACTGTTTGCGGAAATGTCGTTGAAGAAGCGATCCCAAAGACTGCGCACACTTTTTCGGCGGAATGGACTATCGATAAACAGCCGACTTGCGCCGAGGAGGGTTCAAAGTCCCATCATTGCACAGTCTGCGGAGAAAAAACCGACATTACCGCAATAGAGAAAACAGATCACGTTTTTAAATCTGAGATTACAAAGGAGTCTGACTGCACAACGGCAGGTATCACTACAAACACTTGCACCGAATGCGCTCGTACTCGTACTGAAGCAATTGAGGCTTTAGGTCATGATTTCGGTGCTTATGTCGTAAAGGAAAATCCTACCGCTGATAAAGACGGCACGGAAACACGCACTTGTTCACGCTGTGGCGCAGCTGAAAGCCGCGTTATCCCGAAAACAGGTTCTTCAGAGTCAGAAAACACCTCATCGCCTGTTGAAAGTTCAGATATTGTTGAGAGTTCCACAGGCTCTGACAGCACAGATAATTCCGACAGCCGTGCTGATTTCAGCAATTCCGAAACAAGTAGCGAGCCTGTAAGTTCAGCTGTTTGCGACAGCGCAATTTCTTCCGGAAACAGCAGTGCAAATTCTTCCGATGCAAACAGCACGAATGATCAGAACAATTATTCCAATGGTTCTGATTCTGAAAACAGCAATTTCTTTAAGGATAACATCCTGATTATACTTATTGCGGCTTGCTCGGCGTGTGCTGTGGCTATTGCAATTATAATCGGCGTGCTTACCAAAAAGAAAAAGTGATATTCAATAAGGGGCTTGCCCCGTCATTGAACGCCCGTACTAAATTCGGGCGTTTATTTTTTATTTATGATGTATCAGATTAAATTATCTCTTGCATTTTTTTCACAGATGTAGTATAATAATGTTGTATAAGTGTGTTTATATGTGGAAAAATTACTGGTTGGCGGATTACGGCAGCCTGAAATTTCGGAGGTAATTATGAAAGTATTATTCGTGGGTTCAGAGTGTGTTCCGTTTATAAAAACGGGCGGTCTTGCAGATGTAATGGGCGCTTTGCCAAAAGCTCTTTCTTCGGACGACTGCGATGTGAGAGTCATTCTCCCGTTCTATTCGTGCATTCCCGAAAAGTTCAGAAGCAAAGCAAAATTTATTACCAGTTTTGATATGGATCTGGGTAATTTCCCACGCTGTTTTTATGTGGGTATTCTTGGAATGAAACTTGACGGTATTCAATACTACTTTATCGACAATCAGGATTTTTTCAATCAAGGAAATCCATATACCACAATCGCAAACGATATAGGACGTTATACGTTTTTTGACAAGGCGGTGCTTGCGGCTTTGCCTGTAATTGATTTTCTTCCCGATGTAATCCACTGTCACGACTGGCAGGCTGGACTTGTGCCTGTATATCTCAGAACGCTTTTCAGGGATACTCCCCTTGCAAAAGCAAAAACAGTTATGACTATACATAATCTGCGTTTTCAGGGCAACAACGAAACTGCTGTTGTCAAAGGCATCACGGGACTTCCCGATTATGTATTCAACTATGACGGAATTTGTCACGGCAGGGACGCCAATATGCTCAAAGGCGGCATAGTGTTCTCGGATATGGTGACAACTGTAAGCCGCACTTACGCTGATGAAATCAAAACTCACGAATACGGCGAGCAGCTTGAGGGTGTAACCTCCTATTATTCACGCAAGCTGCGTGGTATAGTCAACGGCATTGATACCGGGGTTTACAATCCGTCGAGCGACAAGCATATTTTCAAGACTTATACTGCGCGTACCATTGTATCGGGTAAGAAAGCAAACAAGCTTGGTATTCAGAAGGAACTGGGACTTGTGCAGGACGAAAAGAAGTTTGTAATTGCGCTGATTTCCCGTCTTACCGACCAGAAAGGTCTTGACCTTGTAAACGCAATTATGCATAATGTTCTTGACGAGCATACCCAGTTTATACTCATTGGTACGGGTGAGCCGCAGTATGAGGGATTTTTCCGCAACCTTGAAAACACGCATAAGGGTCAGGTAAGCGCAAATATTATGTATTCTGACGATCGCGCGCACAAGGTGTTTGCAGCGGCAGACGCAATGCTTGTGCCTTCTCGCTTTGAGCCGTGCGGACTTACACAGCTTATGGCAATGCGTTACGGTACGCTGCCGATTGTTCGTGAAACAGGTGGACTGAAAGATACTGTTGAACCGTATAATGAATATTCCGAAAGCGGAACAGGATTTTCGTTTGACAGATATGACGCAGGATTGTTGCTTGACTGCATAAATTACGCAAAGACCGTATACTTCACTCGTCGTGACTCGTGGAACAAGATGGTAAAGCGTGCAATGGGCAAGGACTTCTCTTGGAACGCTTCTGCTCAGACTTACCTTGATATGTATCGTGAAGTTATTGATATGTATTGAGAGAATATTGAATGTAAACAGACCGATGATAAAGCCGTCTGCAAATGGAGTTTTTCAGAAAAATGAACTGCCCTGATTTTATCAGGGCAGTCTTTTTTTATTTATGGTTTTTAAACCAATTTCTTATCCATTTTCCGCTTTCGGTAAGTTCGCTTTCGTTCCAGTTTCCGTTTGCGCCTGCCCAGCTTCCTATTGCACAGCAGGTTTCGTTTTTGTTTGCAAGCGCCCAGTTACAATAGCTTATGTTAAGGCTGTCGAACAGGTTAAGCCACTGCGTAGCCTGATTGAAGTCGTTTGCACCGCCGCCCGATGCGTCACACATTCCAAATTCTGAAACAAACACAGGCAGTCCGCTGTTCACACAGGTTTTAACTCTGTCACGCAGCCAGTCGGTGTGCGTTGCCGCATAGAAATGCAGCGCATACATAACGTTATCGTACTTCAAAGGGTTTGCAAGAGCTCGGTCGATGTCCTGTGACCATGTGGGCGTACCTACAATGACGATAGAGTCGGGGTCGTTCGCACGGATTACGGGGATAATCTGCTCGGCATAGGACTTGATGTTATTGTCCCAGTCTGCGCCGCTGTTGGGTTCGTTGCATATCTCGTAAATAATATTCGGATAATTGCCATACTTGCGGCTTATGTAATCGAAAAACTCTTTCGCTTCGTTTGTAAATCTTGACGGATCGCCGGGATTTAAAACGTGCCAATCAACAATACAGTACATATCAAGCTTTATGCAAAGGTCAATTCCCTTTTCAACCATTTCACGGGAGCCTTGTTTATTGCTCATATAGCAGCTGCCGTTACCCCATTCGTCAACGTACATTGCAAGCCGCACGACATTTGTTTTCCAGTCGTCACGCAGTGTTTTAAAAGCGTTTTCATTGACGAAATCGGGAAACCACGTTATGCCGTGGGTACTCATGCCGCGCAGTTGGTATGTGTCGCCGTTTTTATCGACAATATTTGTTCCTTTGACGGAAAGTTGTCCGTGCTGTGATACTATGCTGTTCGAGGTGGGGGTTACTGTCGGTTCAGCGGCAGATGAGGAGCTTTGTTCTGACCGTGTAGAGCCTGAAGAAGCAGAGGAACTCGATGACACGGAAGAACTTGTCGAAGATTGGCTTGATGAAGAAGACTGCGATTGCTCGGTTGACTGGTTTGACTGAGTTGATTGCGTTGATTGGCTTACTTCTCCCGATTGTGAAGCGGTGGAACTCTCACTGCTTTCGGTTTGAGAAGCTGATTGCGAGGAATTTCCCGATACAGAAGAACTCAGATATTCGTCCTGTACTACGCAGCCGCATGACATAAGCAAAGCCGCCGCTGCAATAACGGACAGTGCAATACTTCTGATTTTTTTCATAGTTACCTCCGATTTTTATGTTGCTTCAGTGAACGCTTGGATTTTATAATTGTGCAGTAATGCCACGTCACACAGCTTTTTATAGTGCGGTAAGCCTGTTATTGAATAACCGCCCGTATTGCTGCGGGCAGGTTTAATTTTTTGAAACAGCACTGAAAACAATTCCGCCAAATGGCACAACCATAAACAGTGAACTCCAGAACAAAACTATGTATAGTACCGGTGAGTAAGTGACAGGCATTTCCTCAATCAAGGACGCCACAACCGAAATTGACATAGCCACTGCTAAATTCGGGATACACGAAAAAATATAAGAGATAATGTCAGTGACCTTTTTGTTGAAAACAGCTAACACTATTGCAGCCAGTCCGCAAATAACAGACAGTATCAATCCGCCTCTTATAAGCGGAGCAAAAAGCGACGCTGCGATTATTTCTCCCAGACCGCCATGATCGACGATGACATCAACGGAATTGCGAACTGAAAACTTTATTATTTCATTGCTTTCAGTTGTCAATAACTGACATTTTCACTGGCCTTTTTATAAAAAAATATGCAATTTTATTTCCCATCAGATAACACCCGAATTGTTGATAGCGGAAATTAGAGCCTTGATAGAAGAATTGATGATATCGGTATCAATTCCTGCGCCCCAGCTGATATCACCGTTTTCAAGTTCAATGCCGATATACGAAGCAGCCTTTGATTTGGAACTGCGTTCTACCGCATTCTGGGTAAATGTGTAAATTGTATAATCCAGTCCCAGTCCGTCCTTGATGGCGTTGGAAACAGCGTCAAGACGACCGTTGCCGCTGCCTGTCATTGTACGGGTTGCACCGTGGATTTTAATAGTAACTTTGGTAGAGATGAACTCTGTTCCGTCGCCTGCAGTGTTGGCGGATTCCTGAATGTAGTGCGCTTCAACAAGTTCAAGCTTTTTGTTCGGGTGCAGATATGTCTTGTCGAAGATGTCATAAACCTCATCGGGTTTAAGCTCCTTGTGCGCATGGTCGGATACGCTCTTTACGGTGTAGCCGAAATGCTCGCTCATCTTCTTTGGCATTGCTATGCCGTAATTCTGCTCCATAAGATATCCGATGCCGCCCTTGCCCGACTGGGAGTTAATTCTTATTACATCGCCCTCGTACTCTCTTCCGAGATCGTGCGGATCGACAGGGATATAAGGCACGTTCCAAAGCGGAATGTTCTTTTCCTCTCTGAACTTCATGCCCTTTGCGATAGCGTCCTGATGCGAGCCTGAGAAAGCCGCAAATACAAGCGCACCACTGTACGGCATACGCTCGTAAACGTGCATTCTTGTAAGTCTTTCGTAAATAGCGGTGAGTTCAGGGAGATTTGTAAGGTCGAGGTTCGGTTCTACTCCGTGAGTGTACATATTAAGTGCAAGAGTAATGATATCAACGTTACCGGTGCGTTCGCCGTTTCCGAACAGCGTACCCTCGACACGGTCTGCACCTGCAAGCAGTCCCATTTCGGTATCGGCTACTGCGCAGCCTCTGTCGTTGTGCGGGTGAAGCGACACTATTACGTTTTCGCGGTTGTGAAGTTCCTTGCACATATATTCAACCTGTGAAGCGTAAACATGCGACATACTTTCAGCAACGGTTACAGGCAGATTGATGATAACTTTGTTGTCGGGAGTGGGCTGCCAGATATCGATTACCGCATTGCATATCTCAGCTGCAAATTCTGGTTCTGTGCCTGTGAAGCTTTCGGGGGAGTATTCAAAGTGGAAGTTCTTGGTGCCTTCGGGGTCTTTGGCTTTATATTCGTTAAGAAGCTTTGCACCCGTTGTAGCGATTTCAATAATCTCTTCCTTTGACTTGCGGAAAACCTGTTCGCGCTGTGCAACGGAAGTGGAGTTGTACAGATGCACGATAGCGGGGGACTTTATGCCCTCCAGTGCCTTGAATGTCTTTTCAATGATATGCTCACGGCTCTGAGTAAGCACCTGAACGGTAACGTCTTCGGGAATGAGGTTCTTTTCTATCAGCGCGCGGCAGAACTCATATTCTGTTTCGGAAGCGGCAGGGAAGCCGATTTCTATTTCTTTAAATCCGACTTTTACGAGTACGTCAAAGAATTCCAGTTTTTCTTCAAGGCTCATCGGAATAATAAGAGCCTGGTTTCCGTCGCGCAGATCAACCGAGCACCACGAGGGCGCACGGTCTACATATTCTTTTTTTGTCCAGTCCATGCAAGGATAGGGCGGCATAAAATAACGTCTTTGGTATTTATTGGCAAATTTCATAATGATCCTCCAAATCAGATGAGTTCCTTTGCAAGTGCTTCTATCTGTGCTTCGTTTTCTGCGCTTACAGCGGATTTTATTGTAACAGTATTTTCGGTGAAAGTGATGTTCTTGCAGGCTTCAAAGTTTTTCTTGATAACCTTTGCTGCCATAGCCGCCCACGAACCGTTTTCGATAATTCCGATTGTTCTGTTCTGATAATTTCTCTCAACCAGCGAATGAATAAACGTGTTCATAAACGGGAAAACGTCTGCGTTGTAAGTGGGAGTTGCAAGGACCAGTTTTCCGTAACGGAAAGCGGCCTCTACGGCTTCTGCCATATCGTCCCTTGCAAGGTCGGATACTGCGACCTTTGGGCAGCCAAACTCCTTTAGCTTTTCCGCAAGCATAAGAGCGGCTTTTTTAGTATTTCCGTAAACAGAGCAGTAGGCAATGCAAACGCCCTCGCTCTCCACTCCGTAAGAGGACCAAACATCGTAAAGATTGAGGTAATAGCCGAGATTTTCCGTAAGTACGGGACCGTGCAGCGGAAGAATTTTTTCGATATCCAGTCCCTTTGCCTTTTTGAGAACAGCCTGAACCTGTGCGCCGTACTTTCCGACAATGCCGAAGTAGTAGCGGCGAGCCTCGCACGCCCAGCCCTCTTTGTTCTCTGCGCCGGAAGCGCCGAACTTGCCGAATCCGTCAGCGGAAAACAGCGCCTTGTCCGTGCTGTCATAGGTCATAATGACTTCGGGCCAATGTACCATCGGAGCGGTTACAAATGTGAGAACGTGCCGTCCAAGGGAAAGGGTGTCGCCCTCGTTTACAACAAGCTGTCTGCCCTTGAAATCCGTCCCGAAGAACTGGCTCATCATCACAAACGCTTTCTGCGAAGCCACGATTACAGCGTTGGGATACTTTTCGGCGAACAGATGAATGTTTGCCGAGTGGTCAGGCTCCATATGGCTTACAACAAGGTAGTCGGGAGTACGGCTGCCCAGAACTTCAGCGACATTTTCAAGCCATTTGTCGGCAAAATGCCCGTCCACCGTATCCATAACGGCAATTTTCTCATCTAGTATAACATAGGAGTTGTAGGTCATACCATCGGGGACTTTGTACATTCCCTCAAACAAATCAACCTCGTGGTCGTCAACACCGACATATAGTATATCGTTTGTGATTTTCATAAAAAACTTCCTTTCACATCAAGGATAAAATTAAACTGTGCAGAATATTTTCTTCACACAGCACATAAGAAAATTATATCACAAAAAAGCTGTTTCGTCAAGCCGATTTTGTGAAAAATAAGACAACACAGAAAAGGCCGTCATGAAAATCATAACGGTCTGTGAAATATTATCTTAATGTGTGAGCAGCTTCATAGGTAAGCACTTCGACATCTGCCTCAAGATCCGTCCCCTCTGTAAGGGCGTAGGTAAAGCCGTCGCGTTCCCACAATGCATATCGTGTATCTTCATAACGCATATACGATACTGCGATGCCGTTTGTATCTTCCTGTTTTTCGAGTGTGCCGCCGTATATGCCGCTGATATCTCCCGTGCCGTATTTTACGCTGAACAGTGAGCCGTCAGCGTAGTGAATGCGTCCGATTTCGGGAAATCCGCCGTTTACAATTACGGTGTATCCTATGGCTTTTTTATCGAGTGCGGTTATGTCAAAATCAAGGTGTTTTTCCATTTCCTGCAAGCTATCGACTTCCATAAGCGGATTTCCTACCTGAGCATACTGGGGATTTGGTGTTATAATATCATCTACCTTGATGTCATTGCTATTGCCGTTTCTTATGAATTTAGCACTTACCAAAGCTGCACACAGGCAAGCCGCCGCACCTGCTGCAATCCATATCGGAACATAATTTTTCTTCTTGTTCATAAATTCTCCTGCCTCCTTGATTTTGTTGTCGTCAATTTCTCCGATAGCGTCAAACAAATCTTCGCTTTTCATAAAACATAACCCCTTTCGTTGAGATAGTCTTTCAGCTTTTTTCTGATACGGTTCAGCGTTACGGAAACGTTCCCCTCGCTCATACCGAATTTTTCCGCAATTTCGGAAATCGAAAATGCGTACCAGTAGCGGCACAGAAATAACGCCCGTTTCTTTTGCGGAATGCTTTCGAGGAAGCTGTTGATATCACGCACGAGTTCTTTCTTTTCGTATTCTTTCTCAACATTATTGCGGATTGCGACACATTCGGCAAGTTCGTCCAGAATTAAGAACGTTTCACCGCTGCCGCGCTTTTGTGCGTGCTGTCGGCGGTACTTATCGAATGCGATATTTCTGACAATTTTGCCAATATATGTTGAGAGTGTGTCTGGACGGTCTGGCGGAATTGAGTTCCATAATTTCAGCAGAGCGTCGTTGAAGCATTCTTCGGCTTCTTCGTCGTTTCCAAGAATACGCACGGCAATAGCTTTGCAATAGTTTCCGTATCTTGTTGACGCTTGCTTCAATGCACTGTCGTTTCTTTGAAAAAAGAGATTGAGTATTTCTTCATCGCTCACCGTTCTACCCCCTTTCACTTATATACACGCAAACCAAAATCAATTCTTACAAAAAACAAACCCCGATGTAAAAAAAACATCGGGGTGGTTATGTAAATCACTGTTACGCTTTTTTTCTGGAGATAACGATAGCAGCACCTGCGAGAGCGATTGTGCCAAACACTGCGGCAACACCCTCAACTCCTGAAGTAGAACCGCTTTTTCCCTCTGCGGCTTCTGTATCATTTCCAACCTTTGCGGCACGAGCGTTGTCAGCAGGCACAGCGGCGAGAAGTATCTCTGTATCAGCTTCATCTGCAAAAGCGCAGATGTTTGCACAGGACATCACAGCAAGAGCTGCAGCGCCTGCAATAACAGACTTGATTTTCATAAAAATATTCCTCCGTATCAATCATACCTTTGCTAAAAATGCCGTATAATGCAATAAGCACACAGCAAAAAACACAGCCTGCCTTATCGGCAGGGATAAATCGCATATCATGCGGCACAATTCCCCTATGTCACATTTACGATTTTCGTATATTATACCATATTTTCCACTGTGATTGCAAGCGATAAAATAGCTATAAATTTGAGCCGCTTTTTGTGCAATGTAAACAAAAAGCACTTCCACAATATGGTGGAAGTGCCGTGAAACTTTTTGCAGAATTACGATTTTAAGCGATTTTCAGGCGATTAGCTGCGCTTTCTGTGAATGGAGCTTACGACAACGCCCATAGCGGCAATTACTGCTGTAGCGCCTGCATATCCCATTGTAACACCCGTTGTGGGGTTCTGAGCAGAGGGCGTGCTTTGCGAAATGTCGTTTCTGTCGCCTATTGCATTCGAGCCGCTGCTTGAACTGTTGATAATGTCGGAATTGTCGGAATTGTTGGAATTGTTGGAATTTACAGAATTGCTCGAATTGTCGGGAGTTATAAGGTCGCTTGTTCCGCTTCCTGTGAGGTTGTCTGCGATATCGTCGCCCGCACGGAAAATTCCGTCGGCTATATCCTCGCCTGCGTCCACAACTCCGTCAACTGCGTTGCCGATAGCACCTGCCGCAAATGTCGGTACAGCAGTGAAAGCTGTGAAAGTTGTGCAGCCTGCCGCTGTCAGCAGAGTTGGAATAATTTTCTTCATTTCTTTTTCCTCCTTTTCATCGGAATACGTCTGCACAATCGGCAGACGTATTTCTGCGAATGCACGGACGTATTTATATTATCTCATAACAAGCGTAATTATATAAGTGGTTGAATTTTCCGTTTTAACCAAATAAAAATGTTGTATGGTTAATATGCACAAAAAGGCGGTTGAAATTTCGGCTTACAAAATGGCAAAAATGGCTTGACAAAAAAAGAAATATCGTATAAAATTGAAAGTGAAGTATTTTAAGTCGGACGGGTAAGTATATTCCCGTCCTGCTTATGCAAAGCTTATAGGAGGATTATATGCAAACAAAGACAACAAACAAGCTTTGTGCTGTTGCATTGTCGCTGATTATGCTGCTGACGCTCATTCCGTTCAGCCCATTGACGCTCAGTGCAAAGGCAGACGCTGCGTCTTATGTGTTTGAGTCAAGCTCGCTTGCGGCGGCTGACCAGGGCGCATTCAAAGACGGAGATACTGCTAAGGCAGGCACAGACAATTACTTTACACTGATTTACAGTGCAAAGACAAAGATTGATTCCAGCTCTAAGACATGGGACGATGGCTATACATCGGGTCAGCGTGTGAATTTCGGCGGTGCTGTTTCTACTGAAAAGAACGCAGTCAAGTTCACAACTAAGGCTGCCGCATCCGTTAAGGTATGGTTCGTAGAAGGCGGCGATGATAACCGCCAGATTGCAATTCTTGACGCTTCGGGCAACGCAGTTGCTACGACATCGGGAACATATGCGAAAAATGCTGTGTGCCTTGAAACTCTTGAGGTTCCCGCAGCAGGTACATACTTCCTCGGCGGCACTCCTAAGAATAACTACATCTTCAAGATTGAAGTTACCGAGAAGGCAGCAGCTGCTGAAGCCAAGGAGTACGTTCTTGATGTCAATTCAATGACAGTAGGCGACTATTCCGGCAAGAACGGCATTACTGCAGGTACTGACAACTTCTTTACCGTAAACTTCGGTGCAAAGGGCAAGATTGATACAACAACCGCTACTTTTGACGATGGTCTGACAGGCAACCGTCTTAACTTCGGTGGCAAGACCACTCTTGGAAGCGGCGAGCGTGACGTAACATTCAAGACTGCCGGCGAAGCACAGGTTAAGGTATGGTGGGTATCCGGCGGCGATGGTCGTTATGTAGCTCTTTATGACGCAGGAGCAGGCTCTGTTGTACAGTCTGCTGACGCAGCTGCTAAGAATACTCCTGTAATTTCTTCTTTCTCCGTTAGCAAGGCAGGTACATACCAGGTTGTTAATATGGAGAACAACAACTATATCCTTAAGGTTCAGGTAACCGAGGGCGCAGCAGCCGAAGTTGTTCGTGCTGATTGGAGCAAGGTTGCAGCTCCTTCTATTTCCGTTGCAGCTAATGCTGAAGATGCAGGTACGATTGACGTAACTGCAAAGGCTGTTGTAGGAGCAAACGGCGGCGACCATGTTGTTGTTAAGATGCTCGACGCGTCAGGCAACGAACTTGCATCTAAGAAGTCTATCGCAGAGAAGAACGAGCATGTTCTTTCTTTTGCTCCCGACAAGTCGGGCGAATATACTTTCACAGTATCTCTCGAACGTGAGGGCGAAGCTGCAAAAACAGGTACAAATGTTTCTTACAAGTACACACTTCCGCTTAGCGCACCTACTCTTGTAAGCGTTACAAGCAAGGGCGACGGCAAGATGGAGATTATCTGGCAGCCTGTTGATGAGGCTACAGGATATAAGGTTTATGCAGACGGCAAGGAAATCGGCACTTCTGCAACAACCGAGTTTATGGCAAGCGGTCAGACTATCGGCGCAAAGGTAAGCTACTCCGTAGCTGCTACACGCGGTTCCGAAGTCGGCAAGCAGGGCGCAGCTGTAAAGGCTACTGTTACTAAGGAAGAGAAGCAGACATGGGGCTTCATTCGCTTTGGTACATCTACAGATGATAAGAACAACGGTTACGAGGGTTCTATCAACGAGGACGGCAAGGTAACTGTTTACTCCGAGAATGGCAAGGGTAAGATTCAGCAGGCTTCCAACGATGGTCTTGCTTTCTATTACACCGCTATTCCTACAACTAAGAACTTCACTCTCAGAGCTACTATTACTGTTGACAGCTGGAAGTATTCCAACGGTCAGGACGGCTTTGGTATGCTCGTTATGGACTCCGTTCCCGAAGTTGCAAGCACAACTCCATTCTGGACTAACCAGTATATGCTCGCTTCCACACTTATGAAGTATAAGTGGGATCCTCAGTACAAGGAAGTTTCTTCCATTGGTACTGACAGCTATACAATGAAGCTTGGTCTTGGCGTAAACCAGAAGATCGGCGTAACTCCCGAAAATGCTGCTACTATCGCAGCAGGTACTGACGCAGAGCTTGTCAAGGCGGTTTGCGGCGAACAGTATCCTCTCGACATCACTCTTGCAGAAAAAGGCTACGCAGCAGGAACTTACAACACACTTGGTAAGGAATCCAGCGGCATGGCTCCTGACTCTGTATACGAAGTAACATCTTATGATGTTGAAATCCAGAAGAACAACACAGGTTACTTCCTTACCTACTACAAGGACGGCAAGGCTGTAAGAACTCAGAAGTTCTATGATCCCGACGCTCTGAGCGTTATGGATAAGGATAATGTATACGTTGGTTTCTTCGCATCAAGAAACGCTCGTATGACAGCTACCAACATTAAGCTCACTACTATTGATCCTAAGGACGACAAGCCTGCAGAGGCAAAGCCTAAGGACAAGGTAAGACCTAACGTTCTTATCAAGTCCGGCACAACATCAAACAGTGAGAACTACACACTTACAATTACTTCCAACGTTCTCGGTACTGCTGAAGTTTCCGTAAACGGCACTGTTGCAGCTACATTTGACGTTAAGAAGGCAGACGAGTACACAAGCACAACTATAAAGGTTGCTGACGGTTCCAACAAGATATCCGTTAAGTTCACTCCTGACGCTAAGCAGGACCTCGGTTCTGACAAGGAGCTTGCAAGCGCAGCTTCTGTAACAGTAGACGCTGTTGTTTCCTACAACAACTACTTCGCAGATCAGAACAACCTTTATGTTGCTCCCAACGGCACTAAGTACGGCAATGGCGGCACACAGTATCCTCTGGATCTGAATACTGCTGTTTCTGTTGCACAGCCTGGTCAGACAATCATTCTGATGGAGGGTACATACAAGCTCTCTTCTTTGAAGATTGAACGTGGTAGTGATGGTACAAAGGACGCTACAATCAAGATGATTGCAGATCCTAACGCAAAGTCAAGACCTGTTCTCGACTTCCAGGGCAAGGGCTTCTTCACAGCTGCTGGTGACTACTGGTACTTCCAGGGATTTGATGTTACAAATGCACAGGATAAGCAGTGCGGTTTCCTGCTTTCGGGCAGCAACTGCGTAGTTGACCGCGTAGACGCTTACAACAACGGCGGTACAGGTATCTATATCCGTTCGCTGAACAACTCTTCTGACCCCAAGTCTGAGTGGCCTACAAATAACCTTATCCTCAACTGCACATCTTATAACAACGCAGATAACGGTTATGAGGACGCAGACGGATTTGGCGCTAAGTTCACAATCGGTAAGGGCAACGTATTTGACGGCTGTGTTGCTCACCACAATGCAGATGACGGCTGGGATCTTTACGCTCGCGTAAGCTTCGGTTCTATCGAGGCAGTTACAATTCAGAACTGTGTAGCTTACAAGAACGGTTACCTCCTTGACGGTACAAACGCAGGTAATGGTAACGGCTTCAAGCTCGGCGGTGAGAACCTCTCCGCAGGTCATATTATCAAGAACAGCGTTGCATTCGAGAACAAGGCAAACGGTATCACTTCCAACTCCTGCCCCGACGTAAAGGTTTATAACTGCACATCTTACAAGAATGAATCTGCTAACCTTTATCTCTACACAGGCGTAGCTTCTCTTGATACTGACTTCACAGTTGAGGGACTTATTTCCTACAAGGGCAACGGCTCTGATGATATCAAGGCACAGGGCAAGCAGGATAAGAGCAAGTACAGCGGTTCTTCCAACCACTACAATGGCGATGGAATAACCGATGATATGTTCAAGTCGCTTAAGTTCAGCGGTGAAGTTGCTCGCAAGGCTGACGGTTCTGTTGACCTTCAGGGTTATCTTGAGCTTACTGACAAGGCTCCTAAGGACGCAGGCGCAAGAATGGTATCCGCTGCTTCCCCCGAGATTACAGTAACTCCCGATACAACACTTCCGAACCCCCAGACCGGTTTCTCAGCAGTTCCTGTTGCAGCAGGCGCACTTGCAGTTGCAGGCGCAGCTATCTTTGCGATCTCCAAGAAGAGAAAGCAGAAGTAAGCTTTATGGGTTTGAAAGAACCTTAATAACAATTGCCGCATTCCCATAAGGGAATGCGGTTTTTGTAATAAAAAAAAGCTGCACTGTTAAATGCAGCTTTTTTAATTATTCTATCGGCATCTGAATTTCAGTGAGCCAATCCGAAACATTTTCTTTGTTCCATATTCCGTCAATATAGCATTCTCTAATCAGACCGCAGGGTTTATAGCCGTTCTGTTCGGCGTATTTCATAAGATATGCATAGGCTTCTCCGATATTGTCGTACTGCCCTTTGTGGAAGATGCTAAGCACCTTTGTTTTCGGAATTTTGCGGAACTTTATTCTGTCGCTTTCAACACCAAATTCAGTAACCGCTTCATTATGGCGGCACATTACATCGCTTTCTCTATACTCTCCGTCAAGATACTCCATAAATTCATACTGTGGCACTGCGCACTGCAAATTTGGATTTAGTCGTCTGCATTCCGCACCCGACTCGGGTATGAACTGCATACAATCAGAATACTTGTCAAGCTTCTTTTCTTCGTAATACACGATACATTCGGAAATTTCCTTTACAACTACCTGATACTTCATAATTTTCTCCTCCAATAGATGATTTATTATTGAAAGACGTATGCTGATATCGGACTGTTGTTTTTCAAGCTGCTGCGCTTTTTCGGCAAGTATAGTTTTTTCATCTGTTCCCGAAAAGATATAGTGGATTTCTTCAACAGACAAGTCAAGCTGACGGTAGGCTTTGATTTTGGCTGCAGTTTCAAGCTGTGCGGTGCTGTAATATCGATATCCGTTCCAGCTGTCAACTTCTTCGGGGATAAGCAATCCTTCTTTTTCGTAAAACCGCAGTGCTTTTACCGTAATGTGCGATAATTTTGAAAACTCACCGATTTTAAACATACTTCTTCCTCCTTCGACAACACTTATCTGTTGTCTGTTTTAAAGTATATACTATCCCCTAAGAGGAGAGTCAAGAGCTTTTTTGAAATTTTTTTAAAATTTTATTCAGAAATATATTTCAAAAGTTCCGGCAATGCTGCCGTAGCGTCTTTTACTCCGATATCGTAAACGGATTGCAGTTTTTGTTCGTCCTTTTCAATGCGGCTGATTTCGATAGGCTGTGACGGGCGTATAACAAAGGCTTTCCCTTGTTTTTCCCATTCTTTAAGCTTTTCGACAGACTTGTTATAAAGTTCGTGACGGTGTTTAAGCCGTTTATAGACAGCAGGAAATTTATGCTTGTATGTATGAACAATAACCCTGTTCATCGGCTTTTTCCTATAATCAATATCACGGGTAAGTATCACTACAAGTTTATCGCAGCCCTGTGCAGACAGCCATTCAAACGGGATACTGTCGGAAAGTCCTCCGTCAAGGTATTGTTTTCCGTTTATTTCAACAGGTTTTGATACAAACGGCATTGACCCCGAAGCACGCAGTGTATCCATTTGGCTGAACACGCTGTTTATTCGGATATATTCGGGATTTCCGCTATGAATATCGGTGATTACAGCGTAAAACGGCACTGTGGATTTCATAAAAGCTTCATCATCGAATAGGTCGAGGTGTTTCGGCACTCTGTCGTAGGCGTATTCGGTGCTGACGATATTGCCCTCTGTTATTAAAGGTCGCAGTCCCATATAGCTTTTATCTTTGTTAAAGCGTTTGTTGTAGCGGATAACACGTCCTTTTTGCTCCGAAATATAATTCACGCCGAATAATGCGCCTGCAGATACTCCCACAGCGCAGTCAACGGTGATATTGTAATCCAAAAAAACATCAAGCACGCCTGCCGTGAACATTCCACGCATTGCGCCGCCCTCAAGAACCAGTCCTATGCTCATGTCAAATCCTCCGTATAAAATCATCATTTTGATTATACCATATTTATTTTGCGAAAGTCAATAATATTTATCGACAAACGAAGTTTGACGGTTACAGATTGCGGACGAACTGGAATAATTTCAGACTTCTTAAATTTCAGATAATCAAGCCTACTGAATTTGATTTTTGAGAAAACTGTTTCACAAATGCTGTATATTTCTTAACTAATTCTTTTCCATATTTAACATTTGGTTCAAAATACTCATTGTGTGAAGTATGGCATTTGTTGAAAATGCACAAATAAATGATGCGAATTTCCACGGAATGCCACTTGAAAAATTCAATTGTAATATGCTAAAATAAAACAAAGGATTATATAACAATTGGAGGTTTTTAAAAATGATGAAACCGATGGTTCAGAAGCTTTCAAAAATTAAATATCGCATACTGCGACTGTCGCTTATCAGTATAGCGGTGTGTCTTGTGTGTATGACAACTTTGCTTAGCGTTATTGTGTCTGTAATTTATAATACCAATTACAACAATCAGACCAAAGCACTTACGAATGCATATGGTCAGGTGATTTCCAACACAATAGACGCTTTGTCGCTGGAGCTTGGCGCTGCGGCAGAATCACCCGATATTTTCGACAGTTCAATTCCGCTTGAAACCCGCAAGAGCGACCTTAATAAACTTGCGTCCTCAACGCTGTTCAAGGACTTTGCTGTTGCGTACACAAACGGCACTACATACAACGACACCGATATTTCCGACCGTGATTATTTCATAACTGCGCTTAACGAGCAGAAAACTGCTATTTCTTCGCCTGTATTGCGTAAGACGGACGGAAGCGTTACCACAATGGTGGCAGCTCCTGTGTCATTCAATTCACAGCAGTTTGTAATCTATGGCGGTATTGATTCTGTTCTTCTTTCCAATGGCCTTGACAATATTGACTTGGGCGAGGGCAGCTGCATTGTCGTCCTTGACAAGAACGGACAGGTGGTTGCAGCGTCTGATACGTCTGCTGTGCTTTCAATGGCGAATTACCTTGAAAGCGAGGTCAGCGGATTGAACAAGCTTGCAAACGCTATGCTTTCGGGAAAAGAAGGATCTGTGTTATATAATAACGGCGAGCATAATATGCTTGCTCACTATAAAGCAATTGAGGGAACAGACGGCTGGGTGATTGCTGCAAGCGCAAATTATGACAACGTAGCAATTTCCGTTCTTGTCTGCATCGGAATAAGCCTTGTAATCAGCTTTATTCTTGCGGTAATTGAGCTTGCTGTATCAATAAAAGTTGCAAGGCGCATTTCCGAGCCAATCGCCAAGACTTCCGAGCGCATTCAGCAGCTTGCCGAAGGCGATATCACAACACCGTTTACAGTAAACGCAGCAAAAGACGAAACGCTTGTGTTGCAGCAGTCGCTGTCAGTTACGGTTGAGAGTCTGC
Source organism: uncultured Ruminococcus sp. (assembly GCA_964616605.1). Lineage (GTDB taxonomy): Bacteria > Bacillota > Clostridia > Oscillospirales > Ruminococcaceae > CAG-115. Next base: position 4,820 of record CAZTRH010000023.1, on the reverse strand, counting down.
GAGTTTATATAAACGATATCCGCACCACTCTTGAATCACTGGCGTCTGGCGATCTTACGGTATCTTCCGAGCTTGAGTACAAAGGCGATTTTGTGGAAATAGGTAAGTCGCTGAATGAGATAGCTGCTGCTTTAAACAGTGCCATGAGAGCCGTCCAGAACAGCGTAAACAATATTCAGGCAGGCGCAGGACAGGTTGCCGAAGGATCGCAGAGCCTTTCTGAAACCGCAATCAAGGAAGCCGAAGCGGTTGACAACATAATGAATACTGTGGTTGCTATTAAGGAAAAGGCTGATGCGTCCGCAAAGATATCCGAAGACATTTCTGTTCTTGCAAGCGAGGCAAACACAGACGCACGCAACGGCGGCGAGCTTATGGGCGAATTGCTTGAAGCGGTTGAGGATATCAAGGATAAATCAGCGTCTATCAAGAATATCATTGAAACCATTGATGATATAGCTTTCCAGACAAATATTCTTGCACTGAATGCGGCAATTGAAGCAGCAAGAGCAGGCGAAGCAGGCAAGGGATTTGCAGTGGTTGCGGACGAAGTCGGAAACCTTGCTGCAAAGAGCGCACAAGCTGCTCAGAATACAACATCGCTTATCAACGATTCGCTTGCCGCTGTCGACAAAGGAACTCAGCTTGCGCAGGAAGCACACACTGCGATGGAGAACATTGTTAATGGCATAAGCAAGATATTTGATAATATGAGTGAAATCACATCTGCTACTGCGGAACAGCAGCACGCTGTCGGAGAAATCAATGCAGGAATGGAGCGCATTGAAACAGGAATGCACACCACCAGTGCAACCGCAGAGGAGAGTGCAGCGTCAAGCGAAGAGCTTTCCGCTCTTGCAACATCACTTGCAAACGAGGTTGAGCGGTTTATCACAAAGTAAAAAATCAAGAGGGCAGCCGATAAAGCTGCCCTCTGTTTTATTATAATTAACGGCTGACGTCATAATAAATCAATCTGCAAACAGCGGAGTTGAAAGGTATCTGTCGCCCGTATCGGGTAAGAGAACCACTATGTTCTTGCCCTCATTTTCAGGACGCTTCGCAACTTCAATTGCCGCCCACAATGCCGCACCCGAAGATATGCCGACCAGAACGCCCTCTTTAATGCCGACAAGTTTTCCTGTTGAGAAAGAGTCGTCATTTGTTACGGGAATAATCTCATCGTACACCTTAGTGTTCAGAACTTCGGGAACAAAGCCAGCGCCTATGCCTTGAATTTTGTGCGAACCCGACTTTCCCTCAGACAGAACAGGTGAACTTTTCGGCTCTACGGCTATCACCTTAACCGAGGGCTTTCTGGATTTGAGATATTCGCCAACGCCTGTGATTGTGCCGCCTGTGCCAACGCCTGCAACAAAGAAATCAACTGTGCCGTCGGTATCTTCCCATATTTCGGGGCCTGTTGTAAGGCGGTGCGCTTCGGGATTGGCAGTATTAGAAAACTGCGATGGGATAAAGACGTTCGGGATTTCTTTTGCAAGCTCCTCAGCTTTTGCAATTGCGCCTTTCATACCGCTTGCGCCGTCAGAGAGGACAAGTTCCGCTCCATAAGCTTTCATAAGCTGTCTGCGTTCGATCGACATTGTTTCGGGCATTACAATAATAATGCGGTAGCCTCTTGCCGCAGCAACAGAGGCAAGACCTATACCCGTGTTTCCGCTTGTGGGTTCGATGATAACGGAGTTTTCGTTCAGAATACCTTTTTGTTCAGCGTCGTCAAGCATTGCCTTTGCAACTCTGTCTTTTACCGATCCTGCAGGATTTAAATATTCGAGCTTGGCGAGAATTTTCGCTTTAAGTCCAAATTCCTTTTCAATGTGAGTAAGCTCCAACAATGGAGTACCGCCGATGAGTTCGTCTGCTGCCTTAAAAATATGTGACATAAAATAGCCTCCTTATTCAACGGTCTTAAACGCTGCGTCAAGTGCGGCGATAAGGTCGTTTGCGTTCTCAATTCCGATAGAAAGCCTTATGGTATTAGGCTTAATTCCTTGGTCGGCAAGCTCCGCTTCCGTTAGCTGAGAATGTGTAGTGCTTGCAGGGTGGATAACAAGCGACTTTACGTCTGCGACATTGGCAAGCAGTGAGAAAATAGCGAGATTGTCGATGAACTTCTGTGCTGTCTTGTCGTCACCCTTGATTTCAAATGTGAAGATAGAGCCGCCACCGTTCGGGAAATACTTTTTATAGAGTTTGTGACTGGGTTCACTCTCAAGCGAGGGGTGATGAACCGCCTCAACCTGTGGGTGAGAGTTTAGGTACTGAACGATTTTCAGAGCATTCTCAACGTGACGTTCAACACGCAGCGAAAGCGTTTCCAGTCCTTGTAAGAAAATGAAAGCGTGGAACGGAGAAAGCGTTGCACCCGTGTCACGCAGAAGAATTGCACGGATATATGTTACGAAAGCCGCCTTGCCTGCCGCTTCGGCAAACGAAACGCCGTGATAGCTTGGGTTTGGCTCGGAAATCCACGGATACTTGCCCGAAGCCGCCCAGTCAAAGCCGCCGTCTACGATAACGCCGCCAATCGCCGTGCCGTGACCGCCGATAAACTTCGTAGCGGAATGCACCACGATATCTGCACCGTATTTAATCGGGTTTATAAGATACGGTGTTGCGAAAGTGGAGTCCACAACAAGCGGAATACCATGCTTGTGAGCCACTTTTGCAACTGCTTCAATGTCTATGATGTTGGAATTGGGGTTGCCGAGTGTTTCGATGAAGATTGCTTTTGTGTTTTCCCGAATAGCATTTTCAAAGGAATTTTCCTCTTCGGGGTCAACGAATGTCGTGGTAATACCCGATGAAAGCGGCAAGGTATGGGCAAGTAGATTGTAAGTGCCACCGTAAATCGTCTTGGAAGCCACGATATGTTCGCCGTTTCTTGCAAGAGCGAGGAACGTGTAATTGATAGCAGCCGCACCCGAAGCGGTAGCAAGAGCCGCAGTGCCGCCTTCCAGAGAGGCTATTCTCCGCTCGAATATATCCTGAGTTGGGTTTGTGAGTCTGCCGTAGATGTTGCCTGCGTCACGCAGTCCAAAGCGGTCTGCGGCATGCTGGCTGTTGTGGAAAACGAAAGAAGTGCTTGCGTAAATCGGGACGGCACGGGCGTCTGTTACGGGGTCGGGAGTTTCCTGACCGATATGAAGCTGCTTTGTTTCAAAGCTCCAGTTATTTGAATTTCTGATGTCTGACATAATTTTATCCTCCCAAAAATGAATTTGTTAATCTGTGATGAACCGTATAATGTAAGCTTATGAACACTGAAAATACTTTCGGTTCATGCTACAAGCGGCTTTATAAGCGATTGTAGCATCACATTCGGTTATAGATGAATGAAAAGGATAAACCGCAACATCGTTTGTTTAATTTGCTGCAATACGCAGTGCTGTTGATAGCTGACATATTGTTTTCTCCTTTGGAATATTTCCTATCGGTTTTGTAGGTTAAGATGATTATACCACACTTTACCTACTTTGTCAATAGGTTTTTAGGATTTTTTTTAAATATTTTTTAAATCCTGTTTTGTTAAACAGATTTGAAGTTGAAAAGCCCCTCTTGACTAGCATCTGGAATTGTAGTATAATTAAATAAGAATATATTGCACTAATCCGAAAGAGGTTTATTATGGAAAACAGAACTTGCCCTGTTGCAAAAAAATGCAGCGGTTGTCAGCTTTCAAATATGACATACGAGCAGCAGCTTGAATATAAACAAAAAGATGTTGAAAAGCTGCTTGGACAATATGGGAAAATAAATCCGATTGTTCCAATGGATAATCCGTATAATTATAGAAACAAGGTACAGGCAATATTCAGAAGCGACCGAAATGGAAGGATTATTTCGGGGGTATACCAATCGTCAAGAAATGGAATAGTCGGTGTTGATAAATGTTTCCTGAATGATGAACGGGCAGACAGGATAATAGTCGGAATACGGGAACTGCTTAAGTCGTTTAAGATTAAACCTTATGATATAGGTACAGACAGCGGATTTTTAAAGCATGTTCTTGTGCGGGTTGGCAAGACAAGCGGTGAAATATTGGTGACATTGGTAGGCGCAGTGAGAATGTTCCCGAAGAAAAAGGATTTTGTTGCGGCATTGCTGAAAAAATTCCCCGAAATAACCACAGTTACATTTTCTGTTAATACTAATCCGGAAATGCTTATGCTTGGAAGTCAGAATGAGATACTATACGGAAAGGGATATATAGTTGACGAACTGTGCGGAAAGAAATTCAGAATATCTCCGCAGTCGTTTTATCAGATAAACTTTGTTCAGACTGAAAAGCTGTATCGTTATGCGATAGAATGCGCAAAGCTAAAGCCGACTGATAATATACTTGACGCATACAGCGGCGTAGGAACGATAGGAATAATAGCGTCGGACTATGTAAACTCGGTTCAGGGAATTGAGTATAACGGAGCGGCTGTACGAGATGCTGTGAAGAATTGTGAAGAGAACGGCATTCGTAAGGGAGTTGCGTTTAATAAAGGCGATGCAGGCGAGTTTCTGCGGGAGCGTGCAAAGAACGGGACATTTTATGATGTAGTAATAATGGATCCGGCAAGAGCAGGCGCAGACAGAAAATTTCTTAATGCATTGACGAAGATAAAGCCGGAACGAATAGTATACATATCGTGCAATCCTGCAACACTTTCCCGCGATCTGAAGTCGCTTGTGAAAGATTATGAAGTGCAGGCTATCCAGCCGTTTGATATGTTTCCGCATACTAGGCATGTCGAGTGCGTAGTATCGATGTCAAGGGAAGAAGAATAAATAATGAAACGGAGTAGAAA
>CAZTRH010000022.1:0-26481 GCA_964616605.1 uncultured Ruminococcus sp. | reverse complement strand
CGATGCACGATGCATCGCACCAAAAGTGGCATGCGTAAGGCGGTCTTTGTGCGGTATTGCCTTAAATCAGTTGGTAAAGCAGGCAGTGCAAGTGCGCGGTGTTGCCTTAAAAGGAATGAATGTTTTGAGGTGTTGAAAGGAAAACCGAAAAATGAAAATAGAAATATATCCGCAGAATAAAGTTTTGATTGACAAAGCGACAATTTACCTCGGTATGGAACAATCTGATGTTTAAAGTCTAATCGGAAAAGGTGTTCTTGTCGTAAAAAGATATTATTATTTCAACAATGAAATGGCAATTGATTACAGCAAAAACAAAGTCGGATTTATTGAGTTTCTGAGCGGAATTGATGGTACACTGAAGCCTTTGATATATGGAATATCAGCTTTTGAAGCTGAAGCAAATGATTTGTCAGAGATTTGGAAAGTACACAACGATGGCGTTGCCTGCGATATCGAAAATGGGTACTCTTATCAGTTTCATAATATCAGTATTGGAGTTTATCGTGAGGCAGTTCCGGAAGATGTTGAGAAAATGACAGAAGAAGCCGCAGTGGACGGCAATCCGATGTCCGACGACGAGATACAGTATGAAATGAAAAGAGCCAATCATTGGGCGACTATCGGTGTTGGTATCGTGGGTTATTATCAAAAATAAAACACTGTGTCTGAACACTGAATTTTGTTTTTTCACAAGAGATATGAAAAGTTGTGAAAAAATTAAAAAAAGCTATTGACACAATTCAGTCAGCAGAGTATAATTAGTGGTGGATAACTGCTATTGAGTAGTTTTTATGACAGTTTCTGAAAAAATCTGAAGAATGAAAATTCTTCTTTTTTTAAGTATATCGGTTAGACAAGACAAGCAAATATCGTAAACTACAATTATGATTATTCCGTCTGCGAGGACGGGAACGAATATCTGAAGAGCGTCTCAGGTACGTTGATGAACAATATTCGGGAGGAATACATAATGTTACTGAAAGCTTTTTTGGAAGGATTGGGATTAGGTGCGCTGCTGGTTTTGGTTTGCGCTGTCGGCATACGAAAAGGCGCTGTCGGTATGGTGCATTTTTACAGTGCTGAGGTGCAGCAGCGTTGTATTGAACTTGGATTGACTACAAAGGAAAAAATCAAGCGCAAGGCTATTCTGTTAAAGTTTATCTGCCTGCCGATTTATTTTGTCTATACATTTTTATGTGTGTTTGTCGTAAATGGCGCAAGAGAATTTCTGACCGCTTTCTGGCAGTGCGCTGTAATCGTATTTGTAATGAATCTTATTGACCGTTTTCTGATAGATGGATTATGGGTTGGACATACGAAAGCATGGATTATTCAGGGTACGGAGGATTTGCAGCCCTACATCACAAAAGCCGATAAGTGCAGAAAATGGGCTGCAAGTATCGTCAGTACGGCTGTGGTTTCTTTGATTGTTGCAGGAATTGTAGTGCTCGTGAAATGAGGAGGAATGGATAATGAAAATTCTGGTATTGGGCGCAGGAGTTCTTGGCTGTAATCTTGCAAATAATTTATTTCGCAGCGGAAAGGACGTTACATTGCTTGCGAGAGGTGAATGGGCAAGCGAAATTCAAAAGAGCGGGCTTCGGATAAAGAATATTTTTTCTCCATGCACATCGGTAAGCCACCTGCCTGTCGTAACGCAGCTGAAGCCTGACGAGAAGTACAATGTTATCTTTGTTGTGCTGCGTTATACACAGATTGAAACAATCATTGACGTTCTGCGCGCGAACGTTTCAAAGAACATAGTTTTTGTCGGAAATAATGTGCGCGCCGAAGAAATAGCCGCTATGCTGCCGAGGAAGAATGTGATGTTCGCTTTTGCGCTTTCAGCAGGTCACCGCGAACCCAATCGTGTGGTTTCTATGGATCTGAAAAAAATCACTATCGGCAATCTTCACGGTGCAGCCTCAAGTGAAAAAATAATAAAAAAGATTTTCGCAGGCACAAAGTACAAAGTTGTTTACGAGCCGAATATGGGGGATTATCTCTTGTGCCATGCTGCGTTTGTCCTTCCTGCGGCTTTTGCCTGCTATAAAACCGATGGCGATTTAAAGAAACTAAAGGGCAGCAATGATTATTTAAATCGTTTGATTGACGCTAATATCGAGGGATATCGTGCAATACAATCTTCAGGTCACGAAATTCTGCCGAAAGCGGATAAGAATTTTGATAGTGACGAATACCGTAAGACGTGTTTGCGCTTTTTCAAGTTGATGTGTGCCACTTTTCTTGGTAAGATATGCGCTTCAGACCACGCTATGAGCGCAGTTGATGAGATGAGTGCGTTAAACCTTGACTTAAAAATCTTTTTCGACAAGAACGGCGCTGAGTATCCGTCATGGAAGGCTCTGGAGCGAGATTGCAGGAAGTATCTGAAGAACAATAAGTGAAGCATAGTTGCGGCTGCATACGCTGCGGCTGCATACGCTGCGGCTGCATACGCTGCGGCTGCATACGCTGCAGCAAAAGGAGAGGTGAGTATGAAATATACATGATTTCCGCTTGCAATGTGGGCGGTGTTCAGAAAATCATTTGAACAAAATCTTGCGGTTTTCGGCATTGACAAATCTGTCGGGCAGACCGTAATGAAAAAGGCTAAGGGTGAATACAAGAACATAATAGGGAAAATTCCCGAATTTGAAAAAGGGGATCATTTTAAAACTAATCTTGTTAATGCTTCAATGTTAGCGGCTGTGCTGCTGAGTCTGCCGGAACGTCCCGATGTGAAAAGCGTTGAGGTTTATTATCGCAAATCAATAATGACGCCGCCGGTGAAAAAATGTGTCTTAGCAGCGGAAAACGAAAATTCACGCCAAAGGATATTGAGGGCATGAAGAAAACCGCTGCTTTTCGCGCCGCAGACCGCAATCCCTATTCGTGGAATATGGAATACATTCCTTATGAGGACGGCAGCGGATATGAAGTACGGTTTACAAAATGCGGAATTTGCACGCTTATGAAAGAACTTGGGCTGTATGATATGGTTCCTGCGATGTGCGCATTGGATTACACGATGAGCGACGCAGGCGGCAGGACTGTTTTTGTTCGTGAATATACTTTAGCGTCAGGCGGAGAATACTGCGACTGCGGATATAAAAAGAAACTCTGAGGTGAAAAATGGATATCAGTGAATTATGAAGCACGGCTGACAGATAATAAGTGGCGTCAGCCTGTGACGGACTATGTTTTTGAGTGCATGGAGGAAGCCTTAAAATCATGATTTCATTGTTTTGGGATTTACGACCAAATTTTTTTTAAAAAAGTACTTTACAAACCCTTGAAAATATGCTACAATAATAGCATATCTTTGAGGGAGTAATCGACCGATATAGTTCGGCGCATTTTATCGACATAATGGCGAAAGCCCGGTAATGTAAGGCGCATTTTGTGCTGACGATGAGACTCACAGACGGTGAAGGACTGTCTGCGGGTCTTTTTTTATTTCCGCAGACGAAACGCCGATAACATTTTCATAGTTATCGGAAAAACAAATTGTTTTAATACGGAGGATTTTTATAATGGGAATGCTGGAGTTGTTTATTCTTGCAGTCGGACTTTCGATGGACGCATTTGCGGTGTCAATCTGCAAGGGACTGTCGCTTGGCAAAATCAAAATCAAGCACTGCCTTATTGCCGGAGTGTGGTTTGGCGGATTTCAGGCGTTGATGCCGCTGGTGGGTTATTTTCTGGGCGTTGGTTTTTCGGGACTGGTATCGAAGTTTTCGCATTGGATAGCATTTGCGCTGCTGCTGATAATCGGCGCAAATATGATAAAAGAAGCTTTCGGAAAGGACGAGGAAGATACGGACGCTTCCATGTCGCCGAAGAATATGCTGCTGCTTGCGATTGCGACAAGCATTGACGCTCTGGCGGTGGGAGTGACGTTTGCGTTTCTGGAAGTCAGCATTGTGCCTGCGGTGTCGTTTATAGGTCTTGTGACTTTTGCATTCTCTGCCGTCGGTGTGAAGATAGGCAGCCTGTTCGGGACGAAATACAAATCCAAAGCGCAGATAGTGGGCGGTGCAATTCTCGTTCTGCTTGGAGTGAAAATACTCCTTGAGGGACTGGGTGTTATCGGCTGATTGGGGTTTAAACATAAAGGTCTTGCCGTAGCTGAATGCTATGCATTGGCAGTTTATTTCCTTTAAGAGGTGATTGTTATGATGTGGATTGCGGCAGCTGTATTGTCGGCAGTGTTCGCAGCACTTACATCAATCCTTGCAAAATGCGGAATACGCAAGACAAATTCCGATCTTGCAACAGCTATGAGAACAGCGGTGGTGCTGCTGTTTTCTGTGGTTATGGTGCTTGTCGTGGGGTCGGGGAGCAGCATTGTTCAGATAGAGCTTAAGTCGTGGGTATTTCTGATTTTATCGGGAATTGCAACAGGTGCGTCGTGGATTTGCTATTTCAAAGCGTTGTCGCTTGGAGATGTGAACAAGGTCGTGCCTATTGATAAGTCAAGCACAATTCTGACGGTACTGCTTGCGATTATTATTTTCAATGAAACGTCAAATCTTCCCGTAAAACTCATAGGTATTGCACTTATCGGCACGGGAACGTATCTGATGATTGAAAAGAAAGCTTCCAAAGCGAAAAAGGAGAACGGCAGATGGCTTGTTTATGCTGTTTTCTCAGCGGTGTTTGCGGCTATGACTTCTGTGCTTGCGAAAATCGGAATAAGCAGTGTTGAGTCAAATCTTGCGACTGCCATCAGAACTGCCGTTGTTCTGATTATGGCATGGGGAATTGTTTTCGCAAAAGGCGAGCAAAAGAAAACATCTGAAATCGATAAAAAAGAGCTTTTGTTTATCGGATTATCGGGAATAGCGACAGGCGGGTCGTGGCTTTGCTATTACTATGCAGTTCAGAACGGAGAATTAAGCGTTGTAGTGCCGATTGATAAGATGAGTATATTGCTGACGGTGATTTTTTCACGGGTTTTCCTGAAAGAAAAGCTGCCGAAAAAATCAGTTGTCGGATTGTGCCTGATGTGTGTGGGAACGCTTATGATGGCGATTATGAAATAAACACTTCTGATAAAACAATATTCAACCTTTGCAGAAGTGATTGGGCATATTTCACAAAAACCTGTAATACACTGTTTTTTAAGCCGCAGACTATTGACATTTTAAAGTTAGTTATGTATAATTTAAAATTAGGAAATAGTATATAGGACGGTCAGACGTAAGAAATAAACAAGAACAGCAGGTGAGAAGAATGACGCTTAAAGAAGCCGCAGATGGTGTAGAATACACAATTGGCGAAGTGAATGTGGACGATGAGGAATTAAGCTCGTTTCTGTTTTCACTGGGTTGTTACAAAGGTGCAGGAATTACAATGGTTATGCACCTGAAAGGAAGCTGCGTTGTTTATATCAAGAACGGTCGGTACAGCATAGATAACCGACTGGCAGACTTGATTGAAATTTCCTCCTGAAGGATTATCGGAGATAGTATATGAGATTTGCTCTTACAGGCAACCCCAACTCAGGAAAAACCACTATGTTCAATGCGTTGACAGGAAGCAATGAAAAAGTCGGAAACTGGGCGGGCGTTACCGTAGATAAAAAAATTCACCGTATCAAGCGAAAATATTGTTCTTCACAGCCGATAACAGCGGTAGATTTGCCCGGCGCATACTCGATGTCGCCGTTTACAAGCGAGGAATCGGTTGCAAGCGAGTATATAAAGCAGGAAAATCCCGATGTTATCATAAATATTGTGGACGCAACCAATCTTTCACGTTCGCTTTTTTTCACAACTCAGCTGTTGGAACTTGGTATCCCTGTGGTTGTGGCTCTGAATAAGTCAGATGTGAATGAGAAAACAGAAACCGTGATTAACGCAGAACTGCTGTCGCAGCTTTTGTGCTGTCCCGTAGTCAGCACTTCCGCAAACGGCGGAAAAGGGCTGAGGAGCGTTGTAAAAGCCGCTGAAAAATGCGTTGGAACCGTTCAGAAAGCACCGTTTGAGTTGGAAAATGTCGATATGACGGACAGGCAGAGCGTTGAAACTGCCGACAAGCGCCGCTTCAGATTTGTTGATGAGATAGTTGCCGCTGTCGAAACCCGAAAGCCTGTTATGAAAACAAACAAAATCGGCGACAAAATCGACAAAGTGATTACAAACCGCTGGGTCGGCATTCCGATTTTCGCAGTGGTGATGTTGCTGGTGTTTATGATTTCGCAGAACTGGCTGGGTGGGTTTATTGCGGATCGGCTTACGGTATTGCTGAAAATATTTCAGTCGTGGGTGGGGGAACTGCTTGTGAATGCAAATCCGCTGCTGAAAGCAATTCTGGTTGATGGTGTAATCGGCGGTGTGATTGCGGTGCTGGGGTTCTTGCCGCTTGTTATGATAATGTATTTTCTGATAGCACTGCTTGAGGACTGCGGATATATGGCGCGAGTGGCAGTGGTGCTTGACCCGATTTTTAAGAAAGTGGGTCTATCGGGAAAATCAGTTATTCCGTTTGTGATGACAATAGGCTGCGCTGTTCCCGGAATTATGGCAAGCCGTACAATTCGTGATGAACGGGAGCGCAGAGCGACAGCAATGCTTGCGCCGTTTATGCCGTGCGGTGCAAAAATTCCTGTAATTGCGACGATTGCGGGAGCGTTCTTTGATAATTCGGGGTGGATTTCATTCTTGGTTTACGCTGTGGGAGTGCTGATGATTTTCCTCGGTGCATTGCTTGTTAAAGCAATTACGGCGTACGGCGGCAAAAAATCGTATTTCATTATTGAAATGCCCGAATATAAAGCACCTTCTTTGAAAAATGCCTTTATGTCGATGTGCGGCAGAGGAAAGGAATACATAGTAAAGGCTTCTACAATAATTCTGCTGTGTAATACGGCGGTTCAGATAATGCAGTCGTTTACTTTGAAATTCACGGTTGCACAGAATGCGGAGGACTCCATTCTGGCGGCTGTGGCAACGCCTTTTGCATATGTCTTTGTACCGATAGTGGGCGTGCTTAGCTGGCAGCTGGCAGCGGCAGCGATAACAGGCTTTATTGCAAAGGAAAATATTGTCGGCACGCTTGCGGTGTGCTTTGCAGGACTGGATAATTTTATCAGCGCCGAAAGTCTTGAACTTGCCGAAGGAGCGGGCGCACAGGCGGCAGGAATAATCGCCATTACCAAAGTCGCAGCGCTGGCTTATCTTATGTTCAATTTGTATTCTCCGCCCTGTTTTGCAGCAATAGGTGCGATGAACTCAGAAATGAAGTCCGCAAAATGGCTCTGGTGCGGAATAGGACTCCAACTGGGAGTAGGATATACTGTGGGATATCTGGTGTATACGATAGGAACGCTTATAACAGCACCCGATCTGCTGAACGTCAGAGCGGCATTTATGGGATTTTTGGCAGTTGCGGCGTTTATTATACTGCTTTTGGTGTTGATTATTTCAGCGAGAGCCAAGGCGAAATCTCACAATTGACGTTACTGTTGCCTGAAGTTATGGGAAACCATAATCAAAGCGGCTGTGGAAAAATTTTGACGGAGGACGGTTATGGACGGCGTGATCGCTGATATAATAATAGCAGTAGTGCTTGTGCTGATAGTCGGCGGTGCGGCTGCGTTTCTGATTTATGAACGAAAATGCGGTAATCGCTGTGTTGGTTGTCCATATGCCGATCAATGCAGGGATACAAAAAAATGCAATAAATAAAAAATGGGGTTGCAGAGTAGTTGCAGCCCCGTTTTTTATATATCCTCACTGTTTCTGTAACCTTAAAGCTGCGGCAGGCATATATTGCACAGAGGTGATATTATGAAAAAAGAATGTTCGCTGTGCGATTTAGAAGTCGGAGAACGTGCTGTTGTTGAGCGGCTGGAAACAGCAGGCTCAATGCGGCGGCGGTTACTGGATATAGGCTTGTGTCAGGGAGCGGTGGTGGAGTGCGTCGGCAAAAGTCCTATGGGCGACCCTCGTGCATATCTTATAAGGGGTGCGATAATAGCAATTCGTTCGTATGACAGCAGAACAATTATTGTGAAAACAGAGCGGAGGTGCTGTAATGAAACATAAACGAAAGCAATCTTCGCTTAATGAAAAGCCGCACAGACTGGTGGCGCTTGCAGGCAATCCCAATGTCGGAAAAAGTACGATATTCAATGCGCTTACGGGACTGCATCAGCATACGGGAAACTGGTCGGGGAAAACCGTGTCAGCCGCAGAAGGGGAATTTTCAACCGAGCATTTTTCGTATACCCTTGCGGATATTCCGGGGACTTACTCACTGCTTGCGCATTCTAAAGAGGAAGCAGTTGCAAGGGATTTTATATGCTTTGGTTCGGAAAAGCCGCCTGACGCTGCAATAGTAGTGTGCGACGCAACTTGTCTTGAACGCAGTCTTAATCTGGCTTTGCAGGTAATGGAACTGTGTTCTCGGACGCTTGTGTGCGTAAATCTGATGGACGAAGCAGAGCGGCGCAGCATTAAGATTGACCTTATTGCTCTTGAACGAGAACTGGGAGTGCCAGTTGTGGGGACTTCCGCACACGATAAAAAATCGCTTTCAAGGCTTGGCGAACGATTGGACGAACTTTGCGCCGAACGAAGTGAGAAAGCTGCGTTAACCGCTGCTGAAAACAAACAAATAATTAAATCGCCTTGTGATGACCATTCCGTTAATGCATCAGCCGATAGTGTCACACACATTGAAGAGCGTTCTCCTTCTCCACGGAAGCTGCGCTATACGGCGGTGATTGAGCAGGCGATATCCTTGGTGCAGCCCGTGGTGTCGGAGCGGCTGTGTGCGGTGGGTTCAGGCTTGCCGTCACGCTGGCTGACGCTCAGGCTGATTGACAAGGACGAGTCATTCGGCAAGGAGATTGAAAAGCGGTTGGGGTCAGATTTCTTTAGTGAAAAGCTGCGGACTGATATCGGAATGGCGAAATCGTATCTTCGGAATAACGGAATATCCGCTGATACGCTGAAAGATAGGATAGTATCCTGCATTCTGCTGAACGCAGAAGAAGTATGCGATGATTGTGTGCGTGTGTTCGGTGGGGGAAGAAGTTATTCGAAAGCTGACAAAGCGCTTACAAGCAGGCTGTGGGGATATCCTGTAATGCTGCTTATGCTGACGGTGGTGTTCTGGATGACAATAAGCGGAGCCAATTACCCATCGGAGCTGCTGAGTGTGGGACTATTCTGGCTGGGCGACAGGCTGGCGGAGCTTATGGAACTGCTTAATGCTCCCGAATGGCTGTCGGGAATACTGGTTGACGGAGCATATCGGGTGCTTGCTTGGGTAGTGGCTGTTATGCTGCCTCCGATGGCGATTTTCTTTCCGCTGTTTACGATACTGGAGGATCTGGGATACCTGCCACGGGTGGCGTATAATCTTGATAAGCCGTTTTGTAAATGCGATGCCTGCGGAAAACAGGCGTTGACTATGTGTATGGGCTTCGGGTGCAATGCCGCAGGTATTGTAGGCTGTCGGATAATAGACAGTAAGCGTGAACGGCTGATTGCAATGCTCACAAACGTGTTTGTCCCGTGCAACGGCAGGCTTCCGATACTTCTGACACTTATTTCACTGTTTTTTGTAGGAGCCCAGCGCACGGGGGTTATTGGCAGTGCAATGGCAGCAGTCATGCTTACCGCTTTCATCGTTCTTGGGATATGTATGACTTTCGCAGCGTCAAAAATTCTTTCGCTGACTATTCTTCGGGGCGAACCATCGTCTTTTACTCTGGAACTGCCGCCGTTCCGTCGTCCGCAATTCGGTAAAATTATAGTGCGCTCGCTGCTGGACAGGACGATTTTCGTTCTTGGCAGAGCGGCAGCGTCCGCTGCACCTGCAGGTGCGCTGATATGGCTGCTTGCAAATATAACTGTAAGCGGAAGCTCATTGTTATCGCATGTTACGGGTTTTCTGGAACCTTTGGGTATATTTCTTGGAATGGACGGCGCAATACTCACGGCATTTATATTAGGTATTCCTGCAAATGAAATAGTGCTGCCGCTTATTGCAATGAATTACACACAGCAAGGCGGACTTGTGGGAATTGAGCAATATGAAATGTATGAGATATTTGTTCAGAATGGTTGGAATGCTATTACTGCACTGTGTGTGATAGTCTTTACGCTTATGCATTTTCCGTGTGCTACTTCGCTGTTGACTATACGAAAAGAAGCAGGCACGAAATGGGCGCTCGTCGCTTTTGCAGTCCCAACAATCTTTGGAATGTCGTTGTGCGCTTTGATTGCAGGTATAGCAAGGTTATTCTGATATTTTTTTCGTCTGACAGCGTGTGATGCAGCACCGCACAAAAGCAATTGTCGGTGCTGCATTACAGAAGGCTGAATATGAGGAAAACAAATCTGTATTTCATTTATCCTTAACATTGATATCCTTTGTTGTCGGACTATTGAGAATTTTCCCTTGCTCATCGTATCGTGAGCCGTGACATGGGCAGTCCCACGAATGCTCTGCGCTGTTATAGACAAGAGCGCAGCCCATGTGCGCACAGCGCGGAGTTTTCGGGACGGCAAGATTTCCGGCAGCGGTTATGCCGTTTATCATCGTTTGTTTTGCAAAAATGCTGCGGTTCGGGCTGAATACTTCGGAGAATTGGTTCTCTTTGCCCAAAATCAGATCACGGAGTATCTCAGCGCCTGCCATAGCAGAGGTCATTCCCCATTTATTAAATCCCGTTGTTACAAACAGATTTGATTTAACAAGTCCGTAATTTCCGATAAACGGGATTTTATCGGGCGTTATACAGTCCTGCGTACTCCATGATGAAACGATTTTGCTTTTGGGATATGCAAGTTGTATAAATCGTACAAGCTTCTCCTTTTGACAAGGCGTGCCTGTTCTGTGTGCGCCGCCGCTTATAAGCGTCAGATTATTGAAATTTCGGAAATTCAATCCTTTGGGGTCTGCGTCAATATAATACCCGTTGAACTTTGGTGCGTTTTCAAGTGCGATAACACTTGAACGACTTTGATACATCTTCAGAAAGTATGCTCCAAAGCGGTCTGTAATCGGAAAATGTGTGGCTATAATAAATTTTTCGGCACATATTTCGCCGTTTGGTGTGAATGCAGTGTTTCCTCTGATATCGGTGACGGGCGTGTTTTCGTAAATCGTTAAGGTTTTGGCAAGCTGTGCCAGAAATTTTAAAGGGTGAAACTGCGCTTGCCTAGGAAATTTCAGTGTTCCCGAAACTTCAAACGGCAGTATGCTATGGCTGCGTATTTCTTGAGCAAACGACTTGCCGTTATTCTGTTCCTCTGCAACATCACAAATCGGCAGCTTGTCGTGAAGCTCTGCAGGAAAATGCAGCCGCTGAAGCGTTTTCATTTCTCGTTCAAGCGAATAACGGTCTTGCCGTGAATAAACAAAACTGTCCGTTTCCTCAAAATCGCATTTGAATTTGTGCGACAGAACTGCATATTTTCGTATTGCACGCTGATTTGCGGCAAGATACATTGCCGCACGTTCCATACCATATTTTTGCGCTATATCGGCATAAATGAGCCGATGCTGAGATGTGATTTTCGCTGTTGTGCCTGCGGTTACGCCGCCGCATATCCTGCAGCGCTCGACAACAACGCACTGCACTCCCGACGCTTCAAGTTCATTTGCCGCAAGTAGTCCTGCTATTCCGCCGCCCACTACTAGAACATCGGTTTTGATGTTGCCTTTAAGCTGAGGAAACTGCGGCAGCTTTGCATCTTCCCATATGCTCATAGCGAGTCCATAATGTTTCCGACCATTTTTACTGCTTTTGCAGCGGCTTTACGGCGCATACGCTTGCTGTCTGTAAGTGAGCGTACTGCCCAGAAAGTTAGACCGCCTGTTACCATTCCAACTGTTGCTGATGTTATGCAACTTTTTGTTTTTCTGTTCATAATAAAGCTCCTTCCGGTTCTTTTGCATTATCAATTTTGGTTGCGTAACATATTTTCTGAAAATATGTTACATTTTATACTTGGGAAATTGTGCATATTATATAAATAAATAGCTAAAAAAAAGCTGTTTGTAGGCAATGCGAAAAATTTAACAAAACGCTTGAAACTTTTGATTTGTTGTAGTATAATTGTAGTGTAACATCTGTTGCTCAATAACAAACAGGAAGGTGACGAGATGCAAAAAAGTCTGATTTCTGCAACTGTGGTTCTGGGAATTGTTTTTGCGGCAATTATGGCAGCATATTCGGCTATTGGCAGCGATTGGCTGGAAACAACTGCGATTTCGGTCGGAGTGACTTTGTATCATTTTGCTATGCGGCTTTTAGTGGGGCTAGTGTATCACGCAATTTTCAGAAATCGTGTAAATTACAATCTGATGTGGTTCAGGCAACTTCCGTCTGAGCAGAAACTGTACAAATTCCTCAGCGTAAGGAAATGGAAGAAAATTGTGCCGACATTCCGTCCTGATTTCTTTGATTTGGAAAAGCATTCTTTCGAAGAAATTGTCGGCGCAGTATGCGAAGCTGAGCTTGTGCATGAAACTATTGTTCCACTCAGTTTTCTTCCTGTTTTGCTGATTTCTCAATTCGGGGCAGCGGCGGTTTTCTGGATAACATCGTCTTTAGCGGCTGCTATGGACATTACGTTGGTTATCGTTCAGCGGTACAACAGACCCAGACTATTAAGGCTTTTAAGAAAACGGGTAAGATGAATGGCATTTAAAAGAATCAGAAAGGAATGGTAATTATGGAATTATTGAAAAAGAACGAGCTTGAAGCCAACAAGGTTGCGTCAAACGTGATGCTTGTAACGTTTGGCGTGTTTGTTGTGGTGTATATTCTCGACCTTCTGGGAATATTTATTACGGATAAGACGCTTATGACAATAGCGTTTATAATCGGTTCTGTATGTCTGTGGATTCCGACTATAATTGTTAGAGCTTTAAAAAAGACAGGTCCTGCCGTGAAGTACATAATAATAGCGGTGTCAGCGCTGTTTATTGCGTGTATGGACGTGACGCTGACATTTCACGTTTACGTTATGTTTATTTTCCCTCTGGCTATAGCGAGTCTTTACTTTTCAAAACGGTTGTCGGTTTTTGCGACTGTGCTGACGATTATCGGAAATGCAGCGGGTCAGATTATAGCGTTTGCTTTGCAGACTCTGCCCGATGATAACTATACGGAATTTAATAAAAACATTATTTTTAATATTATTCCAAAAGCAATGATGACTATTGCGCTTGCGGCAATTTTCACAATGCTTGCAAAGCGTGCTTCCGCAATGCTCGGCAGCCTTATGAGTGCAGAGCAGCAGAATCGTATGCGTGAGAAATCCCTTGAAGTATCGGAGCGCTTGCTTGGCGCGGTTGCAGAACTCGATCGTATTTCGACCGCTTCAGCGGAAGCAAACCGCAGCATTGCCGATGAGTCTTCTGAAGTTATGCAGGGCAGCGAGCAGAACGCTGAAAATATAATCCGTGTTGAAGCGAATATGAAGTCTATTTCGGATAATCTTACGCAGTTGTCTGAAATGAGCCGTGAGATTGCAAAGCTTGCTTCTGAAAGCAACAAGATTACCGCTGAAAATGACGAACTGATAAACGGAGCGTATTCGTCAATGAACGAAGTTTGCAAGAGTACAGACGAGAGCCGTGAAATTATAAGTCTTTTGTCAGAACAGTCAAAACAGATTGTAGGAATTGCGAATGTAATTACGGATATTTCACGTCAGACCAATATTCTTGCTATAAATGCGGCGATTGAAGCGTCGCGCGCAGGCGAATACGGCAAGGGATTTGCGGTTGTTGCGGGCGAGATTGGTTCGCTTTCGAGCAAAACAAATGTTGCAGCGGCAGAAATCGGAAAGATTATAAAGAACATTACCGATGATATTTCCAAAACCGTTGAATCCATGTCGAAGAACTCAGAACTTACCCGTGAGAGTATGGAATTTATGGAGAAGATAAAGGAATTTGCAGGACTTGTAAGCTCGTCAAGCAACGGCATTTCCGAGCATATTTCCAGTATCAATATCATTATTGAAAACGCTGCTCAAAACGGCGAAAATGTATCGCACCACATTTCCGAGGTGTCGGGTACTATCCGTGAAAACAGCGAAGCCGTGCATCATGTTGCGGCGTCTATTCAGGAAAATTCCGCTGACGCAGAGGTGCTTGGAAGTATGGTAAAGGATATTTCGCAGATGGCTGCGGAGCTTGAAATGCTTACAAAGTAAAAAGTTATTGTTGGTGATTAAAAACCCTCGGAAAGTTTTGGCTTTTCGAGGGTTTTATTTATAAAGAGAAAAAATCTTTTATTATCAACGCAACCTCGGAAGGGTTTTCTGTGTTGACTTCGTGAGAAGCGTTCTGTATTGCCGTAAATGTGCTGTCGGGGAGTGCCGCAGCAAGTTTCTTTGCAGATTTGACGTTGGCTTTGTCTTTCTCACCGCAGAGAATAAGGGTTGGAACGGAGAGGTTGTTCAATCTGTCGGTGAAATCCAGTGCTTGCATTGAATTGGTGAGAGTGATAAAATCATTTTTGGTAAATCCGATTTCAGAAAATTGGCTGTCGGGCATAAATTTAAAAATGAGGTTTTGCAATTTCAACAGTAATACGGGCATTTTAAATTGTGGCGCAATAAGAACCAGAGAGAGTATTTTTTCAGGATAATCCAGAGCGTAATTCAAACCCAGCACTGCGCCAAGCGATAGACCGCACAGATTGATTTTTCCGGAGAGTGTGTTAAGATGGCTGCACATTGCGCTGTAAATCGTATTGTAGGTGCAATTTCCTTTTGTATAGAAACTGCTGAGTTCGGGGCAGTCGCAGTCTGCTGATTTCGGTAAATTGGAGATTGTTTTCTCCCAGCTTGAAGCGGTCTGACCCATTCCGTGAAGAAAAATATTTTTCATATATCCTCCGTAGTGTTTTTGTTCATTGCAGCATACTTACAAGGATTTGTCAATCGCTGACAGGCGGCAATTTAGTCTGATGAAATATCTTGCTGATTGTTTATCTCAGGGATTTGCGCATCATTCACAAAAAATCGATTTTAAAGTGTGCGGTGCTGCCTTAAAGGTTACAAAACGGTTACAATTTGCTTTAAAACGGTTACAGTTTTGTAATAAATATTGATTTTAAGAATTTATCGTGGTATAATTAAAATCAAACAAAACCAATAATCATTCGGGAGGATAATATAATGAAAAAACAAATTACGGCAATACTTACAACTGCGCTTTTGCTCTGCTCCGTCACAGGCTGCAGGGATAACAATGTCGTCAGCGATAACAGCAATGATTTTCCGCAGAGCGATATTTCACAGAACAGCACTGATTTGTACACCGAAAGCACGGATAATTCATCAGGTGATAACTTGTCAGATGTTAGTGATGCAAATTCTTATGAGTGTGATTTTTCAATTAATAGGAACATTATTTCTGATCTTGGATTAACGTTTACACAACTGAAGGCAAAATATGGAGAACCAAGCGGAACGTTGAATTCATATGAATTTGAAAATGCTGATTTTAGGTATGGTTGGAAATCAACCGAGTATTTTGAGAATATGGAAACGGCAGGCGGCTGCAATATGATAAATGGTATGGGACCAAATGATTTATTTGCAGGTCTTACATATCCTCAAAATTTAGAAGAGTTTGCTCATAATTACGGTTTTGATATAATTTCTATCGATAAAGAACCGACTTTGGACGGGTGCTTTTTTAGTGAACTTTCTTACCCGGAATACGAAAACGTTTCATTTGTTTTCATAACTGATGAATCCGGCACGATGGACTCTGAGTCTGGATTATATCTTGTACTAAATGTTGATTCCTTAGATGCACAGCCGATTTTGACGGAGCATTGATAGTATATTTTGTCGGAAAACAAATTCAAATATTCGATTTGCTGGTGTATTGACTTGCCTTATGGTTTTAAAGGTTTCAACAAAGTAATATTTTTGAAAAAATGAATTTTATGATGATGTGTGATATAATCAAAATCAAACAAAACCAATAATCATAATGATGAAATCCCTGTTGTTGGTGAAGAGTTTGATTATAATATGTTTGAAAGAACTATCGGAAATATGCTGATTGAAACACAGACAGTCGGTGATTATACTTTGAAACTTATCGGAAAAGACGTCTATTCCTACGAAAGCGACCGTGACGAGTGCTTTTATGCACAGGAACTTGAGGTTCAGGTTGAGAAGAATGGAAAAACGCTTGAAACAGAGGAACGTTATAACCGATATCAGCATGGATTGATAGGTCCTACGGCACCGCTTGAACACTTCAGAATTTATAAGGACAGGATTGGAACATACCTTGATTTGTATGAACTGGAAAAACCTGTTATTGCAATGCGCTACTATATGGATAGCCCCGATCTGCTTGTAAAAGAAGCGGTAAGTTTTGGAATTATCATTGATGATGTTTCGTATTTTTGTTTCAATACATTGGCGCAGGCTCAGACGTGTGTTACAAGCCCTTATGAATCCATTACGTTTCAGCAGCCGAACATTCCTAATACCGAGCATAGATGGATAGGTTGGTGGAGTCTGTGTTCACAGGATAAATTCACGGTTGAAGATAATCATACTCTGGTTGATAACGAGCTTGGAATTAAATACGTTTTTGATATGAAAACACCACTTGAACTCAAATCGCCCGAAATAAGTCCCGATAATTTCAGCAACGGTCCATTTTGTATTCTTTGGGAGAGCGTAAAGGTTTAATAAAATAGTAAAAGTCCCTGCCTGATGCTTTCGGGCAGGGACTGTGTGCTTTATATTATTTCTTTAATTTTGTGAATATTATTGCTGCTGCAAATCCAACAACTACCACAGCGCTGCCGATTATTATAATCATTGGAATAGCGTCCTTCATTTTGTCGGTTTGCGACTGATTATCAGATATGTATGAGGAAGGGGCTGAATTAGTCTGTGAAGCTGTTTCCTCAGATGATGAAGCTGCGCTTGAAACTGATGGGCTTGAAGAAACAGAGGTGCTGCTTTGCACAATGGATTCTGTTTCGCTTGATGTACTTGATGTTTCAGAAGATGATGAAGCAGAGTCTTCTGACGAAACGGGGTATTGCTCGGAAGAAGCAACTGAGCTAATTGAACTTGTCGAGCTTATGACAACAGGGTTTGTCGAGCTCGATGAAATTGAGGATTTGGAAGATTTTGACGAGCTTGACGAAGCAAGCGGAGCTGAACTTGAAGACGAGCTTTGCTGCGGAATTTTGCTTGAAGAACTTGAAACACTTGAAGCAGCGGAACTTGACGAACTTGCGGAACTTGCCGAAGCGGACGAACTGCCCGGATTTTCTGCGCTTGATGAAGCGGCAGAACCAGATGCGTCAGCTGAATTTGTTGAGGAAGAAGCAATAGGCTTGCTTGATGGACTTGATGAAGCCGATGAACTCGAAGCAACGGAACCATCGGCAGGTTTCTCTGCTGACGAAGCAGCAGACGATGAGGAAGAGCTTCCTTGCGGCGCAGAACTGTCCGTTGGTTGCTGCGCAGCGTCGGTGGGCGCACTTTCCGAAGAACTTGCAGCGTCTGATGACGCAGTGGGAGATGGTGCTATAAGAAGCGGCAAATCGGAAGAGGTGTTCGCTGTTTCTGCTGCAGCGCAAAGACTTACTACGCTTAGTGCCGTCATGGCAGAAAAAATCACAGTCAGCATACGTTTGTTTTTCATAGGCATCTCCTTTGTCAAAACAGATTTTTCAAGTGCGAATTTACGACTTGTATTTGTGCCGAAAAATACGCCTGTTATGAGTTGTTGATTTTTGAAACTATCCCCTCATGAATACTATTATATAGCAAAATGATTTGTTTGTCAACCCAAAAACCTTTAAAGCGCAGAAAATACTCTTGATTTTCGGAATAAAATGTGATATAATGAGTTCAGAATGTTTATCAGATGACTTCAGGCTGCCCTGCGCCATGCGTTCGGGCAATTGGTTTTTACCGCTGCCGCTTGAGTGCGTGCAGTTTCGGTTTCAGAAATAAAGCATATCTGTCGGTATACTTTGTAATAAATGTTTTTGGGAGGTTTTTGAAATGGCTGACATTCAAAAATTGTTTGAACTCTGGTCGGAAAAGGCTGTTGCCGACCCCGATCTCAAGGCGGAGCTTTCTCAGATGAGTGAGGACGCTAAGAATGACGCTTTCTACCGTGAACTGGAATTTGGTACGGCAGGACTGCGCGGCGTAATCGGCGCAGGCACTAACCGTATGAACGTTTACACCGTAAAGAAAGCAACACAGGGACTTGCCGAATACATACTGGAAAGCGGCGTTGAAAAGAGCGTTGCAATCGCATATGACAGCCGTATCAAGGCTGACTGTTTCTCAAAGAGTGCAGCGGAAGTTCTCGCTGCAAACGGTGTTAAGGTGTGGATTTACAAGGAGCTTATGCCTACTCCTATGCTTTCCTATGCTGTACGTCACCTCGGCTGCGGAGCGGGTATCAATGTTACCGCTTCCCACAATCCCGCAAAATACAACGGTTATAAAGTATACGGCGCAGACGGCTGTCAGATGACAAACGAAGCCGCAAACGCTGTTCTTGATAAAATTAACAATATTGATATATTCAGTGGAATAAAGTCGGTTGACTTCGACAAGGCAGTGGCTGACGGTATGATAAACTACATCGGCGATGACGTTATTGATGCTTACCTTGCAAAGGTAAAGGAGCAGGCTCTGCACCTCGACCTCGTTGCAAAGAGCGGTCTTAAAGTAGTTTATTCTCCGCTTAACGGCACAGGTAACAAACCCGTTCGCCGCATTCTCAAGGAAATCGGCATTGACAACGTAGTTGTAGTACCCGAGCAGGAGAATCCCGACGGAAACTTCCCCACTTGTCCGTATCCCAACCCCGAAATCCGTGAAGCTCTCGCTCTGGGACTTAAGTTGTGCGATGTTGAAAAGCCTGATCTTATGCTTGCAACCGACCCCGACTGCGACCGCGTAGGAATTGCCGTTCCCGATGGAAAGGGCGATTATGCGCTGTTCTCCGGCAACGAAACGGGCGCACTGCTGCTTGAATACATCTGCAAGGAGCGTACCGCACTCGGTAAGATGCCGAAAAACCCCGTTGCAGTAAAAACTATCGTAACTACCGATCTTACAAAGGCAATTTCCGCAAAGTACGGAGTAGAACTGCGTGAAGTGCTGACAGGCTTTAAGTATATCGGCGAACAGATTGGCATGCTGGAGGCTGACGGCGAAGCAGACCGCTATATTTTCGGCTTTGAGGAAAGCTACGGCTATCTTGCAGGCGGCTATGTGCGCGACAAGGACGCTGTTGTGGCTTCTATGCTCATCTGCGAAATGGCGGCTTACTACCGCACAAAGGGCATTTCCATGATTGAGGCTCGTGAGAACCTTTATAAGGAATACGGCGTGTATGTAAACAAGGTTGAAAACTTTACCTGTGAGGGTGCTTCGGGTATGGAACGTATGAAGGAGATTATGGCTTCGCTGCGTTCGAACACTCCAAAGGCTGTAGCAGGACTTGAAGTTACTGCTGTGGCTGACTATATCGCAAGCACTGTTACAAAGGCGGACGGCACAGTAACTGAAATCAAGCTTCCGAAGTCTGATGTGGTTACGCTTACACTTACAGACGGTGCGAGCATCGTTGTCCGTCCTTCTGGCACTGAGCCTAAGGTCAAGGCATACTACACAACAGTAGGCAAGACCCGTGAAGATGCTGAGGGACTTCAGAAGAAGCTTTCGGCAGAGTTCACAAAAGTTCTCGGTTTCTGATAGCGATATTTTGTTGAATATCACTTGCTTTAAAATTTCAAAAACCTCTTGAAATCTTTTTGGGTATGTGGTATAATATATGTATTCTGTGAAAAACTAAAAATAATTATAGATAGAGGTGAATGAAATGAGAGAGGGTATTCATCCCAATTATGAGGCTACTACAATCAAGTGTGCTTGCGGAAACGTAATCGAAACACGTTCCACAAAGAAGGATATCAGAGTAGAAATCTGCTCGAAGTGCCACCCCTTCTACACAGGCAAGCAGAAGCTCGTAGACAGCGGCGGACGTGTTGATCGTTTCAAGAAGCGTTACAATATGGGCAAGTAATTGCACTGTTGCTTTTTAAACGTTTGACTTGTTAAACTTGTTTGAATTAACTCAAAATGGAAGCTCACGCATAGTATTCTGTGCGTGAGTTTTTGTTATGGTTGGAGCGTTTTTTGTCAGATTCAGGATAAGGTGAACTATGGAATATAAAACCATTTCCGAG
This sequence comes from uncultured Ruminococcus sp., assembly GCA_964616605.1. Classification (GTDB taxonomy): domain Bacteria; phylum Bacillota; class Clostridia; order Oscillospirales; family Ruminococcaceae; genus CAG-115. Next base: position 6,233 of record CAZTRH010000022.1, on the reverse strand, counting down.
CGATGCGAAGCTCGTTTTATAGAAAAGAAATCCGAATTTATCGGATATCTTTCTCCCGTTCAGACGGAAGAACAGGCGATAGCTTTTATCGAGGAAATCCGTGCAATGCACCGTAAGGCAACCCACAACTGCTATGCATACATTCTGCGTGAAAGCGGCATTGCAAGGCACTCGGACGACGGCGAACCATCGGGTACGGCTGGTGTTCCTATATACGAAGTTCTCCGAAAAGAGGGACTTTGTGATGTAGCGTGCGTTGTTACGCGCTATTTTGGGGGCGTGCTGCTTGGGGCAGGCGGACTTGTGCGTGCGTACACAAAGGGAGCAAAGGACGCTGTTGATGTATCTGAAATAAAGGTAATGGCAATGGCGGATAAGCTGTCTGTTGAAGTGGATTATTCGCTGTACGGCAGACTGGGTCAGATTTTTGCAGATTTTGGAGTGAGAGTTGAAAACGAGGATTTCTCCGACAACGTAAAAATCACGCTGTATGTTCGCTGCGAGGATACAAAACCGCTTTGCGATAAGCTGACAGACGCCTGCAACGGTAAAGTTATTGTGCAAACACAACAAAAAATGTGGTTTGATTTTGCATAAAGCGACAATTTTTTAAAAAATAAAGGTTTTTTAAGGGTTGTAATTGTATAAATAAACGTAGGTGGTTTTTTCAGTGATTGTGTGGAGGTGTTTCTATGCTGCCACGAGAACGCATTATGATGAATGAGAGTAAGACTTTGTGCGAGTACGCCTGCTTGTCGGAGATGAGCAGAGGACGTATAACAGTGGAAGAACCATGCCCGTTCCGCACGGATTTTCAGCGGGATCGTGACAGGATTATTCACTGCAACGCTTTTCAGCGGCTGAAGCACAAAACACAAGTGTTTCTTATTCCGCACGGCGACCACTACCGCACACGGCTTACGCATACTCTTGAAGTAAGCCAGATTGCAAGAACGATAGCCTGCGCACTTGCTTTAAACGAAGATTTATGCGAGGCGATTGCGTTGGGGCATGATCTGGGGCATACTCCATTCGGTCATGACGGCGAACGTGTTCTGGACAGCCTTATGCCGAATGGCTTTTCACACAATCTGCAAAGCAGACGTGTTGTGGAAGTAATCGAAAAAAACGGAAAAGGTCTTAATCTCACGGCAGAGGTTATAGACGGCATGGTAAATCACCGTGGCGAGTCCGCACTTCCGTTTACCGGAGAGGGCTGTATAGTAAGACTCAGCGACAAGATAGCCTACGTCAATCACGATATAGAGGACGCAATCCGTGCGAAAGTCATTACCGCTGATATGCTTCCCGAAAACACGGTAAAAGTTTTAGGCGATACCAAGTCAAAGCGGATCACTTCCCTCGTTAATTCCATTGTACAGCACGGAGCGGAAAACATTGGTTATGACGCCACTGTGGGAAACGCTTTTGACGAGCTGCGTGAATTTATGTTTGAAAAAGTGTATCGTGCAGAACCTACCGTTGCCGAGAGAGGGAAAGCGTCAGATATTGTAAAGTATCTTTACGAGTATTTCCTTAATCATAAAGAGGAAATGCCTGAGCTGTACGTTAATATCGCAGAACGAGAAGGTGCGGAAATTGCTGTCGGCGACTTTATAAGCGGTATGACGGACGAATACGCAGTGGATTATTTCACAAAACTGTGTATTCCGAAAGGCTGGACAATATTCTGAAAAGGAGAGTGGGCATATTGAAGCTGTCACCTGATTTTATTCAGGAACTGCACGACAGAAACGATATTGTATCGGTTATGAGCAGTTATGTTGATTTAAAACGTTCAGGCAGCACCTATATGTGCCGCTGTCCGTTCCATAATGAAAAAACACCGTCCTGTTCAGTAGTACCCGACAAGGGGTATTACCACTGCTTTGGCTGCGGTGCAGGCGGTGATATTATTACGTTCATAATGCAGATTGAAAATCTGGATTACATAGAAGCTGTGCGTTTTCTGGCTCAGCGTGCAGGAATGCCGATGCCTGATGATAAGGACGATGGTACTGCTCAGAAACGTCAGCGGATATATGAGATGAACCGTGAAGCAGGAAAGTATTTTCACCGTTTGCTGTTTTCCCCCGAAGGACGTCGGGGACTTGATTATCTTATGCGCAGAGGTTTATCCGAGCATACGATAAAGCTTTTCGGACTGGGCTTTGCAAAAGACGATTTTCACGGACTGCATTATTATCTGAAAGGTCTGGGTTATTCCGAATTTGAAATGGCAGACGCTTCGCTTGTCGTAAACAATAATAACAAGCTGTATGACAAGTTCAGAAATCGTGTTATGTTCCCGATTTTCGATACCAGAGGAAATGTAGTGGGTTTTGGCGGACGTGCATTGTCAGACGAAGTAAAACCTAAATACCTGAACAGCTCGGAAACGATGATTTTTAATAAAAGCACGCTGCTGTTCGCTCTGAATAAAGCAAAATATACAAAATCGGATTATATGATACTTTGCGAAGGGTATATGGACGTTATTGCGATGCATCAGGCAGGCTTTGACTGCGCTGTGGCGTCGCTTGGAACTTCTCTTACCGAACAGCAGTGCGGAATATTGTCACGGCTTGGGAAAAAGGAAGTAGTTTTATCCTATGATTCGGACGAAGCAGGACAGCGTGCCGCCGCAAGAGCGATAAATCTGCTGTCCGCAGCAGGAGTGCATTCCCGTGTTCTTAAAATTGAGGGTGCCAAAGACCCCGATGAATTTATAAAAAAGTATGGCGCAGAAGCTTTCCGCTCTGTAATCGATAAGTCCGAAGGTGCAATTGAATACCAGTTGGACAAGCTTGCGGACGGTCTGGATATGAATAATCCCGATGATGTCAGCCGATATCTCGAAAAGGCTGTTGTGTTTTTCGCAGGTATTCAGAGTGAGATAAAACGTTCTGTCTGCATATACAACGCCTCAAAGCTTACGGGCATTTCTGTGACGAATATAGAAACCGCAGTAAACAGTCGGATAAGGCGTGATAAAAAAACCGCACACTACACCGAACAGCGTGATATAATGCGCAAATTCCAGAGCGGCGATAAAATCAATCCCGAAGCGCACAAGCTGCCTCGCGAAAGCCGTGCGGAATGTGGTATTATATGCTTTGTTTATCACAATCCGGATATGTTTGAAAAGGTGAAGAAAAAGCTTGCGGGTGGGTTTGTGACAGAATTTAACAAACGCATTTACAATTTCCTTGCCGGAATAATCGAAAGTGGTGATGTTCCTGAGATTTCACGGTTCAATGAAGAATTTAACGCAGCGGAGATGGGAAGAATAATTGAAATTATCTCCGATGAAACCTTTGCTAATGATACAGGTGCGGTTCTCGATTTTATTAAAGTGCTTAACGATTACAGCACTGCTTGTGAAGTTCCTGTTGAAATGACAGATGATCAGCTGCTTGAATGGGTTAAACAGCAGGCTGAGATGAAAGGCTGAATAAGCTGATACGAGAATTTTATGTTTGTTGTTATTATAAAATAAAGGAGCCGATATAAAAATGAATGAAAACAGCAGTAACTCCAACGTACTTGAGGAGCTGTTCAATCAAGGAAAACAAAAAGGAAGCCTGACAGCAAAAGAGATTACAGACGCTCTTGAGGAGCTTAATTTTGACGCTGACCAGATAAATAAGATATTTGAAAAAATCGCAAGTATGAACATCAAGATCGAAGATAATTTTGACGCTGATGTTGATATTGATTTCATGATGGATTATTCCGACAGGGATTACACCGATGATCTGGACGGGGAGTTCCTTCTGCCGGACGATTCTGTGAAATCTTTTCTGAAGGATATCGGAAAAATTCCACTGCTAAGCACCGAGGAAGAAATTGAACTTGCAAAGCGCATGGAAAGCGGTGACGAATATGCTAAAAAGCGCCTTATAGAAGCCAATCTCAGACTGGTTGTAAGTATTGCAAAAAAGTATGTTCGCCGTGGAATGCAATTTCTGGATTTAATTCAAGAAGGCAATATGGGACTTATTAAAGCAGTCGAAAAGTTTGATTATTCCAAAGGCTTTAAGTTCTCGACATATGCAACATGGTGGATAAGACAGGCGATTACCCGCGCTATTGCAGACCAGGCGAGAACAATCCGTATTCCTGTTCACATGGTGGAAACCATAACTAAAGTCAAGAAAGCACAAAGCTTTTTACTTCATGAAAACGGCACCGAACCTACCGAAGAAGAGATTGCAGAGCATCTGGGAATGAATGTTGACAAAGTGCGTGAAATTATCCGCATAGCGCAGGACCCTGTTTCTCTTGAAACACCTATCGGCGAGGAAGAGGACAGCCACCTGGGCGATTTTATCCCTGATGACGACGCTCCGCAGCCTGCGGAAGAAGCGGCAAATTCAATGCTTAAGCAAATGCTGGGAGAGGTGCTGGATACGCTTTCTGAAAGAGAAAAGCGTGTAATAATTCTGAGATTTGGTCTGATTGACGGCAGACAGCGCACTCTTGAAGAAGTCGGTCAGGAATTTCAAGTGACAAGGGAGCGTATCCGCCAGATAGAAACAAAGGCTCTGCGAAAGCTCCGTCACCCGACAAGAAGCAGAAAACTAAAAGACTTCCTTGAATAAGATATACATAATGTTAAAGATGTGCGGAAAGCTGCCTGTATAGATGACAGCAGATTTCCAAAGGCAATTTGAAAGGAATAACTGATGAACAATTCTAAAAAAAGCATTTTCGGCGAGCTTCTTGAAAAAGGCAGACAGACAGGAACGTTATCAACGAAAGAAATATACGACCTTGCCGAGGAAACAGATATTGATTTTGACAAGCTTAATGATTTTCTTGAAAGAAACAACATAAAGCTTGAGGACGATATGTCCCTTGAAGAGGATCTTAACAATGCGCTTGATCTCAAAGGCGATGACAGCGATAAAACGGGTATGGACGACCCTGTTAAAATTCACTTGCGTGAGATTGGAAAAATTCCGCTGCTTACTCCCGAAGAAGAAATTGTGCTTGCGGAGCGCATAGGACAGGGTGATGACGCAGCAAGGGACAGACTGATTACAGCAAATATGCGACTTGTGGTGAGTATCGCAAAGCATTATGTCGGACGTGGAATGCCGCTTCTTGACCTTATCCAGGAGGGATATAGCGGACTTATTAAAGCAGTTGAAAAATTCGACCACACAAAGGGTTACAAATTTTCCACATATGCCACATGGTGGATAAGACAGTCGATAACAAGGTCTATTGCCGATCAGGCTCGTACAATCCGTATTCCCGTACACATGGTGGAAACTATCTCCCGTGTGAAAAAAATGCAGACCAAGCTTTTGCATGAAAAGGGACAGGAACCCAGTATTGACGAAGTTGCTAAGGAACTTAATATGTCGTCCGACAAAGTGCGTGAGGTGCTGCGTATTGCACAGGACCCTGTGTCGCTCGAATCCCCTGTCGGAGAAGAAGAGGACAGCTCACTCGGAGATTTTATTCCCGATGAGGACGCTCCTGCTCCTATTGAAACCGCAATGAAATCGGTGTTTAAGGACGAGCTTAACAAGGCGCTTAACACTTTGCCCGAGCGTGAACGTGAAGTCCTGAAATTCCGTTATGGCGTGGGTTATGACCGCGCGCACACTCTGGAAGAAGTTGGCAGACAGTTCAGAGTCACTCGTGAGCGTATCCGTCAGATCGAAGCCAAAGCATTGCGCAAATTGCGTTCTCAGAGCAAAAGCAAGGCGCTGAAAGTATTTCTTGAGTGATGTAACTTTCAGCTGTTGTACATAATTCGGATTTACAAGCATAAAATAAACCCATATCTTAGCGATAAGGAGCTGTGATATGGGTTTTGTTTGTGCGATTGGTGATTTTTCGACGGATTTTTTTTCGCAGTTGAGAGGGATTTCGGTTATTTCGGGCAGCGGCATAGAAATTGTTGACTGCGCTGAATGCGTGGTTATAGTCGCAGGGCAGGCAGATGGGGTTTGCGTTCGGCGTGCTTTGGGCGTAATTGTCGCAGAGGACTGCGGATTGTCTGTGCCATGCGGCGTGCAGCTGATATCATGCGGACTGTCGCATAAAAATGCGGTGTCGGTTACTTCCAGAACGGACGAGCGGCTTATACTTTCGCTGAATCGTTCGCTGCGTACAGAATATGGCATAGCAGAGCCGCTGGAGATGCCTGCGAGTGCGTCGGTTTGCGAGTATGAATTGATGGCTGCATTTGCGGCAAGACTGATGTTGTCATAAAC